>NYZB01000039.1 GCA_002687015.1 Deltaproteobacteria bacterium | reverse complement strand
GTGTTCGGGAGGAAGGGGGCGGTGCTGCTGGACCGGTATCACCACGTGGTGCTGCGGACGCCGACCCAGGTGAGGAATGCGCTGCGGTATGTACTGCTCAATTCCAGGCGGCACATGAGTCGGAGGTCCCGGGAGGGGGTGGTGCGGCTCGACCCGGCGTCTTCGGGGCGGTGGTTCGCAGGGTGGCGGCGCTCGGCGAGAGACCTCGTGAGACAGGCGCGGGAGCGGCCTGGGGGGCGGGTGCATGCGGTGGCGTGGCCGCATACCTGGCTGCTCCAAGAGGGATGGCGTGCAGGTGGGGGGTTGCTCGATCCAGCGGAGTGTCCGGGCTGACCCGGGGAGCTGCGTCCGGCGACCCTGCCAGCCAGGAAACGCCCTGCTCTACCGCCGGCCCATCCCCGCCCAAGGGCCCTCCTTCCCTCACCAACCTTCCGGCAGCCACCCTGCGCGCGCCGCCTCGTGTGCGGCAAACCTCCGCCCACCGGCCGCCCAGGTCTCCTCACCACACCCACGCGAGCGGGAATCCGCCTCGACGTCGCCGACCTCGCTTCTGCCCCGAAGACTCCTGGCGATGTCCGCAGTAGGGCACTCATGAATGGTCCGGCCTACCGGCGTGAGATGCTCCCGGCGCCCTCGGCGGCACCACCACCGAAACGGCTGGGCCGCCAGGAGAGGTTCATGTGGTCGGGCTCGCCCTCGTCGAAGTCGCTGACGGTGAGGTTGAGGCGCAGACCCTGCCAGGCACCGCCCGCGTGTTCATCGAGCCTGGAGTGGGGCACGGCGAGCTCGACCGCATACCCATCGGCGGTGCGCAGGCTGGCGGTCTCGACGGGAGAGGGGCCTACCTCCGGACCCCCTCCCGCAAACAGCGAGAGGATCGGGTCCGGACGGGCGGGACCCAGGGTCGCGTAGCTCGTCACCATCTTGCGGAGCGCGCCGGCGCGGATCATCGCGAAGAGGTTTCCGTTCTCCGCTCGCTCGGGCCGCGCATCGAGGGAGACCAGGACGTGGTCCTGCTCCCGCGCCGTGGCTGCAGCCGAGGCCACGACGGAGTCGTCGACGACCTGCACGGCGAGGTAGAGCCGCTCGGCGTCCTGGCGCAGGTCGAAGCGGAAGGAGGCGTCCTGCGAACCGCGGTAGAGGCCATGGCCCTCGATTTCGGCCGGGGCGTCGGCCACGTAGCGGAGGGTGCCCCACTCGGAGAGGTCTCCGTCGAGGGTGACCTGGCCGCGCCCGACGCGAAAGCGCCCGTCCGGTGCCAGGGCCCGCTCGACCTCGATCTCGATCGGCGCGCCGTCCGGCCCGGCGGCTCGCAGGGTGAAGTGCGCGCGGGCCGGAGCCAGCCGCTCGTAGGGGACAGGAGCCCGTGCCCGCAGCGGAACCTCGACATGGATCACTCCACCCGCCGCAACCTCCCGGCTCACCCGGGCCACACCCGGCTCGAGGTCCTCGCTCCCCTCGATCCGGCCTTCGATCTCGAGGGGGCGGTCCAGAGGGTTGCTGATCTGCAAGCGGAGCCGGCCCTTCCGGAACGTGGCGCCCGCTCCCACCAGGGGTAGCGGCACGATCGCCTCGGCCATCTGCGAGACCTGGCGGCGGAAGGCCTCGTCGCGCACGTCGACGGGGAGGACACCGTCCAGCACGACGTTGGCGATGACCGGTTCGTCCTTGCCGACCCGCACGAAGGCCACGTGGTCGAACTCACCCCACGGAGTGCCCCGCAACCTGCTACCGCCGCCCGTCGTCGCAAGGGTGACGTAGTCGCGCCCGCGACGCTTGTGTCGCGTGTAGCGGTGGTAGTGGCCGGCAAACACGGTGTAGGGGCGCTCGCCGAGGAGCTCCTCCACCCTCAGCCAGTCCGGATGGATCTTCGGGCTGTCCCAGAGCGGCTGGTGGATGATCACGAAGGTCCAGCGGGCCTCCCGGTTCGCGGCCAGCGCCTCCTCGACCCAGGCCATCTGCCCCGCCTGCGTATAGGGCCCGGGTACGGGCTTGCTCGGGTCGTGGACCATCGCGAAGAGCTCGCTGTTCAGCACGACGAAGTGGACGCCCTTGTAGCGGAAGTCGTAGTAGGAGGGACCGAAGCGCTGCTGCCAGGCTTCCGCCATGGCGGCATTGCTCATGTCGTGGTTGCCGGCCGCGTAGAAGAAGGGCATCTCGAGCTGACCGACGTAGCCCTCGATCTCGTCCCACTCGCGCGCCAGGCGATCCGCGTCGTCCGTGTAGCCCTCGATCAGATCTCCGACGCTGACGACGAAGGCCGGCTGGAGCAGGTTCACCCTGGGCATGGCGGCCGCGAAGACGCCATCGCGGTGCTCGCCGGTGCGATCGCTGACGACCGCGAAGTGGAAGGAGGAGGGATCGTCGAGGGGCTCGGTCCCCGTCCACGGTGTGGCCCCGGGCGTGGGAGGCACGGATAGCGAGGGAGTCGGGGCGGCCTCTGCCCACCAGTGCATGCCGAGCTGCGCGCAGCCCCCGAGCAGCACGAGAGTGGACGCCACGAGCACGAGGGAACGTCGGGTCATGGGACCTCCTGGGGCAGCGATCCTATCGCAGCCGGAGACGCCTGCGGGTGGTGGAGGACCTCGATCGCGGCCGTCGGAAAGGGGTCTCGAGGACCGGGCTTGGCGGATCGGTGGAGCATCAGGCAGACTGCCAGCCCTCTCGAACAAGGAGCCCCGATGCCCAGCGCGATTGCGACGATCAAGGTGAAGGAAGACAAGGTGGACGAGGCCAGGGCCCTCTTTGCCAAGCTCGCGGCGAACGTCAACGCCGAGGAGCCCGGAACGCTTGCCTACATCCCGCACCAGCGCCCCGATGAGCCCACCACCTTCGTCTTCTACGAGAAGTACGAGAACCAGGAGGCCTTCGCGACCCACGGCAAGAACCTGGCCAAGGTGGGCAAGGAGTTCGCCGGCGTCATGGCGGGACCGCCCGAGATCGTCATGCTCGAAGAGGTCTAGCTCGGAAGGGAAGCCGCCACCCGATGCGCCCGAACGCGCGCCGGAGGCTGCGCCGTGGAAGCTGTCTGGGTCCCCCTCTCGATCGCCTCGGTGCTGACCGCGGGCGTGGCGCTGCGCCTCGACATGAGCCAGCGGCCGTGCTGGCTGCTCGTCTACTTCTGCTTCTTCCTGGCCCTCGAGATGGCCGCGGAGCACTGGCTGCTTCCCGAGGGCACTCTCGGCATGGAGATCGCCTGGGTCTGCTTCGGCCTGACGATCCCCCTCACCGCGGCGAGTGTCCTATGGCGCCGCTACGAGCGGCGCCTCGCGGAGGCCGACGCAGAGGACGCCACCTGACATCCCACGATCAGGAGGCGGGCGGTGCCGGCGCCTCCGGGCCGCTCGCGGCGGGGGTTCGCTCCGCGCGCGCCAGCTTTCGCCGCACCTGGAGGTGTCGACCGCCGAGCAGCGCAAAGGCCCAGAGACTGACCAGCGCGGCCGCGGCGACACCGGCCGTGAAGGCCGCCCAGACCACCACCCAGAGCGAGACCTCCGAGAAGCGGGTCGCCAGGAGATCCAGAGCGACGACACTGCGGTTCGCCTCGGCGAAGAAGTAGCCGTAGACGGGGATGACGATCAGGACCAGGGCGATCACGATTCCGGGGAACCCGGACCTCGCCGGGGTCACGCGCCTCTTCGTCCAGGTCGTCGGCCAATCCGGGGCCCCCGATGACTGGGTGGCCGCGGCCGTCACCCAGAGTCATGGCCCACGGGACGCGCGCGGTGGAGATGTGGAGTTTCGATCCAAGGCCTTTGCGATCGAGCCCCGCCGCGCCATTGGCACCAGGTCCGCAGCGCGCACCCGCATCCGCTGGTTCGGTGGCAAGACCCCGACCGCCGATGTCGAACGGCTCTGGCTCGGGGTCGCCAATCTCTCCCTGGAGGGGCAGGCCCACGACGTCGCGGTCCAGGCCGTGGTGACGCCCTTCTTCGAGCCCAGCTACGGAGAAGAGGCCGGCGAGGATCCGAGGGGTACCCGCACCATCCGCTTCGTCGGCTCGGAGCCGGAGCGCGACGAGAGCCGCTTCCGGCCGGGTGACCGGCTAACTCTCGAGATCGACGCCTCCGACGCTCTTCACGAGGGCAACGCCAATCCGATCCCCGAGGCGAGCCGCACCCTCGAGCTCGAGGTCTTCGATGGCCAGGGAGCACAGCTGGCGGTCGAAGACGTCGAGGTCCGCTCGACGAATCCGGCGAGGCACCTCTACGAGATCGCCTTCACGATCCCGGAAGAGGTCGAGAACTACGGCGAAGCCCGGGCCGAGATCATCCTGCGGAGCTTCCTGAAGCTCGGAATCGGCGATCGCAACGACGAGGAGCTCCCCTTCGAGCTCGCGCGGATCCCACCCGAGGTGAGCCACCTGAAGGTCGAGCACGAGGGCGCCCTGCTCTTCGAGCGCGACGGCGAGGCCTTTCGCCCGGTGCCTCCCGGTGCCAGCGAGGTCACGATCACCTTCGACCGCGACATGGACACGGGGAGCGCCCCTCGGGTTCGCCTCGAGACTCCGGTCCGGCGCGTGGTCGTGCGCGGAGATTGGCTCTCGGAGACCGAGTGGAAGGGGCGCTTCGAGCTCCCCACCAACGCGTCCTACGATGCGATGCGCGGATGGGGCACGCTCGAGGTGGCCGCGCGCTCGGCCGAAGGCGAGGAGCTCGACGCCGACCCCGAGGAGGACGAGGCCCAGCCCGATACGGCGACCCGGCTGCTGGTGGGGGGGCTGCCCACGATCCTGGAGGAGCTGCGCGTGCTCACCGGAGGCGAGAGCGTCTACGAAGGGCGGTGGACCGGCCGACCGGACTTCGAGGCCTTGCCGAGCTGGGCTCACGCCAAGGTCGAGGAGGTCGCTCCCCAGCTCGAGACCTCGATCGAGGACGTGCCCGACGAGGGCAACGCCCGGATCGAGCTGCTCTTCTCGAACCCCCTGCGCGAGCCGCCCCAGGTGGAGGTGGGCGCCCTCACCGTGGCGGTGGAGACGGACGGTGGAGACGCAAGGCGCCATGCAGGGCGCTTCTCCCTGGAGGAGGCTCGCGAGGGCCTGGGAGAGGGTGGCGTGCTCGAGGTCGAGGTCGATGCCACCGACGAGGCAGGCAACCTCCTGGATGCCGACCCGCGCACCCTCTCCCTGATCGGCACCGACGAGGATCGCCCGTGGACCCGCTACGAATCGCTGGCCGGCGCGCCGCCGAAGGGTGAGGGTGGCACCGATCGCTGGCACAGCCTGGCGGTGGCGCCGCGCATGTCCCTCGTGATCGTCCTCGACCTGTCGGGCAGCATGGAGGGGGCGCGTCTCGCAAATGCCAAGCAGGCGATCCATTCCCTGCTGAACCAGCTTCCCCACAGCGTCGAGCTGGCCCTGGTCACCTTCAATGGCTGTACGCCGACCTCGATCGGCTTCACCCGGGACATGGACGCGGTGCGCGGGGTGGTCGACGCCGCCAAGGCAGAGGGCAGCACCGGCTACGCCGCAGCCCTGTACATGGCTCGCGACATCCTGGCCACGAAGACCCACCCGGGGTCCTCCATCCTGAAGTACGCCCCCTTCTCCGACGGAGAGGACACCTGCGACGGCGACCCCGTAGCGGCGATCGACGCCCTGGAGACCCTCATCGCCCGACGCCGAGACGAACCGTCGCCGGTTCCCGAGCCCGCGGCCGTTGCCGACGCCCCCGAGGAGGAGATCCCCTGCGACCCGGGCGAATGGGAGACCTACGAGGCGCGGGTACGCCACGGCGGCCTGCACCTCGATCGCATCCGCCTGGTCGAGACCCGGCGCCTGGAGCGCCGCCTCGCCGACGGCCATTGCCAGGTGACCGTGCACGAGGAGAGCACGGGCGTCACCTACGGCCAGCTGGACGACGGCCAGCCCCACTGGAAGATCAACAGCCGCGCCAGCTCCAAGCGCACCCTCCGTGCTACGAGCCGCGACTCCGACGCCGAGCGCCAGAAGGTGGAACGCATCGCCAACCGCGCCCGCGCCAAGGGCGCCAACCTGGCCACGACCCGCCTCCGAATCGAAAAAGCCGTGCGCGACAGCCTCGCCCGAAACCACCGCGCAGCCCGGACAGGATCTCCGTAGACGAGCCTCCGCCACACCCCGTGCAGTGGAGTGCCGCTTCGCTCCTCCTCTTGGGATCGCGGGACGGCGGGCACCCTACGCTCATGGCTCGGCCGGGACGCTCTACTTCCGGCGTT
>NYZB01000038.1 GCA_002687015.1 Deltaproteobacteria bacterium | reverse complement strand
CGGGTCCCGCCGGGCACTCGGGTCCCGCCGGGCACTCGGGTCCCGCCGGGCACTCGGGTCCCGCCGGGCACTCGGGCGCCGGCGCAGGCCCGCGTCGAAGGCCGGGTCGGCCAGCTCGACGATCACCCGGGCGCTGCCCTCCAGGGCGACCCGGTCGCGGACCTCCTGCACGATCGGGTCGGCTCCGGCCGCCCAGGCGGCGAGCGAAGTGCACCCAAGGGCGAGCAGCAGCAGGCGAAGAAGCGGCATCCTGGTCCTTCGGGGTGAAGAGGCGCCTGGCGGTCGGCAGGATAAGATATCAGTTCGGGCGGGCCGTGAGCGGGCTCACTCATCCCGCGGGGGTGAGGGCCGGCGATTCGGCCCCCTTCCCGGCGCGCCTGCGACGACGGGCATGCGGAACCTCCCTATCATCGCCCGCCATGACCGATTCCGCGGCCGATCTGCTGGCCTTCATCGATCGTTCCCCAACGCCCTTCCACGCCGTGGCCGAGGCCATCCGGCGCCTCTCGGCCGCAGGCTACGAGCGCCTCGAGGAAGCCGGGCTGTGGAATCTCGAGTCCGGCGACCGCCGCTTCACGGTGCGGGGCGACGGCTCCCTGCTGGCCTTCCAGGTCGGCGAGTCGCCGCCGGCCGAGGCCGGCTTCCGCGTGGTGGGCGCACACACGGATTCGCCGAACCTGCGGGTGAAGCCCCTGCCCGACGTGGTGGCTGGAGGGCTTCGGCAGGTGGCCGTCGAGCCCTACGGCGGCGTGCTGCTGCACACCTGGCTGGATCGCGATCTGAGCCTGGCCGGTCGGGTCAGCTTCGAGCAGGAGGGGGCCCTGCGAACCGCCCTTCTGGACTTCGCCCGGCCGCTCCTGCGCATTCCGAATCTGGCGATCCACCTGTTCCGCGAGATCCGGAGTGAGGGCCTGAAGCTGGACGCCCAGAAACACCTGGTGCCCGTGATCGGGCTCGAGGAGGGCCCCGCCCTGGCGGAGCTCCTCGTCCAGGAGCTCTGCGACCAGGGCATCGCCGAGCTCGAGGTCGCCCAGCTGCGAGGGTGGGACCTGATGACCGCGGACACCCAGCCCTCCTGTTTCGCCGGAACGGCCGGCGAGTTCCTCCAGGCCCCGCGCCTCGACAACCTGGCTTCCTGCCACGCGGCGCTGGCGGCCCTTCTCGCCGCCGGCGAGGCGCCGCTGCCCGCCCAGACCCGCGGCCTCGTCCTCTACGACCACGAGGAGGTCGGCAGCCAGAGCGCCCACGGAGCGGGGGGCACCTTCCTGGTCGATTCCCTCGAGCGCATCGTCGCCGGCGTCGAGAAGGCGGCCCCCCAGGGCCTGGCCCGAGCTGTCGCGCGCTCCTTCCTGATTTCGGCGGACATGGCCCACGCGGTGCACCCCAACTACGCCGACCGGCACGAGCCCGGCCACACCCCCCACCTCGGCGGAGGGCCCGTGGTCAAGGTCAATGCCGGGCAGTCCTATGCGAGCGACGCCGAGAGCGCCGGCCTCTTCACCAGCCTCTGCCACCTGGTGGGAGTCGAGCCCCAGCACTTCGTCAGCCGCAGTGACCTTCGTTGTGGCTCGACGATCGGTCCGATCAGCGCGGCCCGCACGGGGATCCGAACCGTGGATGTCGGAAACCCCATGCTCTCCATGCACTCCTGCCGCGAGATGGCGGCCCGGCGTGACGTGGCGCCGATGATCGACGTGCTCACGGCCTTCTTCCGCGGGGCCGTGCAGGCCTGATGGCGGACTTCTCGCCCTTCGAGAAGAAGATGCGCGAGGCCGGTCTGCCGCCTCTCGCGATCCGCACCTTCGAGCACTACTACGCCCAGCTGGTCGCGGGGGAGTCCGGCACGCTCTCCCGTCGGGAGATCGAGCCCGTGGAGGAGATGCCGTCGGCGGAGGGCCTCCGCACCCGGGCTTCGGGGGAAGCGGCGCTGGGCCGGACGGTGGTGCTCAAGCTGAATGGCGGGCTCGGTACCTCGATGGGGATGACCCGGGCCAAGTCGCTGCTGCCGGTCAAGGACGGCCTCAGCTTCCTCGACGTGATCGCGCGTCAGATCCTCTGGCTGCGGGAGGCGCAGGGCGTGCCCGTGCCGCTCCTCCTGATGAACAGCTTCCGCACCCGCGACGATTCCCTCGCCCTGCTCGCCGGCTACGAGGAGCTGGCTGGCAACCTGCCGCTGGACTTCCTGCAGCACAAGGTGCCCAGGGTGCGAGCCGACGATCTCTCGCCGATCCACTGGCCGGAGAACCCGGAGCACGAGTGGTGTCCTCCCGGCCACGGCGATCTCTACACCGCGCTCTTCACCTCCGGCACCCTCGACGCCTTGATCGGCGCCGGGCTACGCACGGCCTTCGTGTCCAACGCGGACAACCTGGGTGCGGTGCTCGATCTCGACCTGCTCGGTTGGTTCGTGGAGAGCGGTGCACCCTTCGCCATGGAGGTGAAGCATCGGACCGCGGCCGATCGCAAGGGTGGTCATCTGGCGCTGCACAAGGACGGACGGCTCGTCCTGCGCGAGAGCGCGCAATGCCCGGACGAGGAGCTCGGGGAGTTCGGGGACATCGAGCTCTACCGCTTCTTCAACACGAACAACCTCTGGCTGGACCTCGAAGCCCTGCGCGAGGCGCTGGCCGAGAGGGACGGGGTGCTGGGCCTGCCGATGATCCGGAACCCGAAGCCCGTCGATCCAACCGACCCGGACTCGCCCGCGGTGATCCAGCTGGAGACGGCGATGGGTGCGGCGCTCTCGGTCTTCCCGGGAGCTCGCGCCATCCGCGTTCCCGGTCATCGCTTCGCCCCGGTCAAGACCACCAGCGATCTCCTGGCGCTCTGGTCCGATGCCTACGAGCTGGCGCCCGACTCGCGGATCCTACCCTCACCGGGGGCGCACCCCGCCGACATGCGGATCGACCTGGACCCCGCCCACTTCAAGCGGGTGGACCAGCTCGAGGCGCACTTCCCGGAGGGCGCGCCCTCGTTGCGCGAATGCCGCAGCCTCTCCATTCGGGGCGATGTCCACTTCGGCGCCGACGTCGTCGTGCGCGGTGACGTCGAGATCGAAGCGCCCGAAGGGCGCCCCCTACGCATCGAATCCGGAACGACCCTCGGAGAGCCCAGCTAGTGGACGCGCCGGCGAAGGGTGTCTCGCCGATCGCGAATCTTCTCGGCTGAGGGGTCGCCCGAGGCCAGCTCGAGGAAGCGGTCGTAGTCGCCGAGAGCGGCGCCGTAGAGCTCGAGCTGCTCGTGCAGGATGCCCCGGTCCCGGATCTCGCCGACCAGCTCCGGTGCCGAGAGGAGCATGCGCTCGCAGCACTCGGCGGCGCGAGCGTAGTCTCCGGAGGCGACGAAGAGATGCTTCAGGTTGCCGAGCATTCGCACCAGGACTTCACGGGCCGTCGCGGGCCGGAGGGAGCGGCGATCGAAGTCCAGGGCCGGTGCGACCCGCTGCAGGCGCTCGCCGCATTCCTCGTCGCTCAGGGTTCGCCCGGCGAAGGCGTCGATGATGAGGTCCACGTTGCCCGTGGCGCGAGCCAGGAAGTGTTGGGGGAAGGAGACGCCGTGGATGGGGATGCCCAGGCGCCGCGCCACCTCGATCACGACGATCGAGAGGGTGATCGGGATGCCCGTGCGCCGTTCCAGCACCTGGTGCATGTAGCTGTTCCGCGGGTCGTCGTACCGGGTGCAGTTGCCCTTGAAGCCCTCCTCGCGGTAGAGGAAGTCGACGAGGGTGAGCACCCGGCCACCGGGGTCGTGGAGGGAGGCCAGACGCTGGTCGGCGCGTTCGGCCAGCCCGTCGAGCTGGGTGAAGCCCACCGCCTCGTCGATCTCCGGGTTCAGGTCCGCATCCAGGATCAGGGCCACCTGATCCAGGAAGGGCTCCTCGCCGGCGCGCAGGCGTCGGGCGAGATCCTGGAAGGCCTGGTTGGGCGGTCGCGGCTGCACATGGGTTGGGTACCGAACCCTGAAGTCTCGCGCACCATGAATGCGAGGTCCGAAGCGGATACACTGGCGGGCCATGTCGGCACGCCTGCGCCTCGAGATCGCGGGGATTCCGGTCGCGGACCTGATCCGGGACTTCGGAACGCCCACCTACGTCTACGACGGAGCCGTGATCGCAGAACGCATCGCCCAGCTCTCTCCCTTCGATGTGGTGCGCTATGCCCAGAAGGCGAATTCGAACCTGGCGGTTCTCGACTGGTGCCGACGGCACGGAGCGCTGGTCGATGCCGTGAGCGCTGGGGAGATCCATCGGGCCCTGGCCGCAGGTTACGAGCCCACCGGCGATCCGCCGCCGATCGTCTACACGGCCGACATCTTCGACGCCGATGCGCTGGAGCTGGTGGTTCGCCACGGGATTCCGGTGAACTGCGGCTCGCCGGACATGATCGACCAGTACGGCGAGCGCATGCCCGGCGGCGAGCTGACCCTGCGCGTCAACCCGGGCTTCGGGCACGGGCACAGCCAGAAGACGAACACCGGCGGAGAGCAGTCGAAGCACGGGGTCTGGCACGAGACACTGGGCGAGGCCCTCGAACGAGCCGCGCGTCATCGACTCGCGGTGAGTGGCGTGCACCTGCACATCGGCTCCGGAGCCGACCTCGAGCACCTGGCCCTGGTGGTCGGCGCGGCCGAGCAGCTGGCGCTCGAGATCGGTTCGTCGGTGCACACGATCAGCGCAGGGGGTGGCCTGCCCGTGCCCTATCGGGACGGGGACCCCTCGATGGACGTCGACGCCTACTTCCGCCTCTGGGACGGGACCCGAAAGCGGCTCGAAGAGCGCTTCGGTCACGAGATTCGCATCGAGATCGAGCCGGGGCGCTTCCTGGTCGCGGAGGCCGGCTTCCTGATCGCCGAGATCCGCGCGATCAAGAAGATGGGGCCCAACACCTTCTACCTGGTCGATGCAGGCTTCAACACGCTGGCCCGGCCGGTCATGTACGGCGCCTACCACCCCATGTCGATCGTGCCGGGAGACGAGGGTCCGCGCAGCGAGCACGACGTGGTCGTGGGCGGCCCGCTCTGTGAGAGCGGCGACATCTTCACCCAGGAGGAGGGCGGCTACGTGCGCCATGAGCGCCTTCCCGAGGCCCGGGTGGGAGAGCACCTCGTGATCGAGAAGGCGGGCGCCTACGGCTTCGTGATGTCCTCGAACTACAACTCCAAGCCGCAGCCGGCCGAGGTGCTCGTCACGGAGGGCAAGCCCCACCTCGCCCGCGCACGCCAGAGCGCCGAAGACCTGATCCGCGGCGAACGCCTCCTCCCGGACGGCTCGAGCTGACGAAGGGTCAAACCCCCTTGTCAGCTCGTCGGCTCGCTTCGTGAGTCGTCCAGGCGTTTCTCGTCCAGGGGCGGGATCTTCGAGAGGCGGTGGGCCATGTAGCGGATCACGCGCAGGGCCATCGCCGGGTTGCAGGTGAGGAAGCGCTCGAGCTCGGCGGCGTTCAGCACGCAAGCCCAGACCGCCCCCGAGGCTTCCATCGTGGCGGTGCGGGGCATGGAGGCCAGGGTGGCGACCTCTCCGAGGAAGCTGCCCTCCCGGGAGATGCGCGTGAGCTCCTTTTCGTTGCGGCTGACGACGACCGTGCCCTTCAGGAGCAGCAGGGCGTAGTAGGACTTCTCGCCCTCGGCACACATCACCTCGCCATCCTCGAACTTGACGAAGTAGCCGCGGAAGCCACGCCGCCGGCAGATCGAGATGAGGAGCGGATCGACCAGGGTCTCGATCACCTCGTCGATCTCGGCGTCGGAGACGCTTCCGCGGTGCGCGGCGGCAAAGGTGTCCGCGGCCCACTCGGCGCCGCTGCTCTTGGCCTGGACGCGTGCCAGCACTTCGGCCACGCTGCCCGGCCGCGCACCCGGGTCCAGGTGCAGGAGGCTCATGATCACCTCCTCGAGCTCCGGCGAGAGGTTGATGCGGAACTCGGAGAGAGGCGGGAGGCCATAGATTGCGTTGCCGTCGTCCTCGCGGACCAGGTCACTTCGCTCCGCCAGGTTCATGCCCGTCGCCATGGCCCAGGCCGTGGCTCCCACGCCCCAGAGATCGGTGCGCAGGTCGTACTGGTCGAAGCGCTCTTCCTTCTGCTCGGGCGCCTGGTAGCCGCGGCTTCCCACGCTGAAGGGCAGGAGCCCCCGTTCGATGCGCGAGGCCTGGGAGACGCCGAAGTCCGTGAGCACGTAGCCCGCGTTGCCATCCAGCAAGACGTTGGCCGGCTTGATGTCCAGGTGCAGCAGGGAGGCGCGGTGCGCCACGTCGAGGGCCTGGAGCAGGTCGGCGAGAAGGCGCCAGATCGCTTCTTCTTCGACCGCGCCCTGCAGGGGCATGACGTCGCGCAAGCTGCCGCTCGGGAAGTACTCCATCACCACGAAGGCGGTGTCGCCCTCCAGGGTCCAGTCGAAGACGCGCGGGATGCGATCATGCTCGAGGGCGAGCATGGCCGAGAGCTCGCGCTTCAGCAGCTCCGTGGCCCGGCCCCGGCGCGAGCCGAGGATCTTGAGTGCCACGGATTCGGGAGGGCAGTCGTCGCGACGGGGATCCCGATCGAGGCAGCGCGCCAGGAAGACCGAGCCGAAGGCACCGCGCCCGAGCTTCTTGTAGAGCCTGTAGCGGTAGCGAGCGCGCAGCTCCGTGCCGAAGCCCGGCTGGTTTCCCGACGCCTCGGCGGACTCCACCGAGCCCGGCTTGCCGCTACGACCCGCGGCGACCTGTGTGGCGGTGTCGTCCGTCACGCCCCTCTCTCCACCCTCGTTGCAACGGCCGAACCCGCCTGGGGCTTGAGGCCCCCGGAAACGGCCTCTTCCCGGCTTCTCCGTGGCCTTGGCGTCTCGCCGCGACCGGGCGATCATGGCTCCCATCCGAGGAGGACCCCGTGCCCGTCGACCCCGATCTGCTCCGCGAGCTCGCCGACCGAACCCTCGACCGAACCGGGTTTCCCTCTCTGGGCCAACGGATCCAGGGCAAGGTGCGCGATAGCTACGTAGGCGAGAAGCGCCGCACCATCGTGGTGACCGACCGCGTGAGCTGCTTCGACGTGGTCGTGGGCACCATCCCCGCGAAGGGTCAGCTCCTGAACCAGGCGGCGGCCTTCTGGTTCGAGAAGACCCGCGACCTGGCTCCCAACCACCTGATCTCGGTACCGGATCCCTCGGTCTCGATCGTGAAGGAGCTGGAGATCCTGCCGATCGAGTTCGTCTACCGGGGCTACCTGACGGGCGTGTCCTCGACTTCGATCTGGACCGCCTACGAGCAGGGGGTGCGCGACTACTGCGGCCACCGTCTACCCGATGGAATGCGCAAGCACGAGAGGCTCGCGGCTCCCCTGCTGACGCCCACCACCAAGGCCGAGCAGGGCGAACACGACGAGCTGACCTCCCGGGAGGAGATCCTGCGACGCGGCGTCGTCGGCGAGGAGCTCTACGACCGCGCGGCCGCCCTGGGCCACCAGCTCTTCGCAGCGGGGCAGGAGTGGGCCTCCCAGCAGGGCATGATCCTGGTCGACACCAAGTACGAGCTGGGCCTCGACGAGGCCGGGGAGTTGGTCGTGGCGGATGAGATCCACACGCCCGATTCCTCCCGCTACTGGTATGCCGACAGCTACGAGCGTGCGCTCGCTGAGGGCTCCGACCCGAAGTCCTTCGACAAGGAGTACGTGCGCCGTTGGCTGGTGGAGGAGCGGGGCTACCGGGGCGAGGGCCCGATCCCCGAGATCCCCATCGAGGTCCGCTGCGAGGCCGCCGCGCGCTACATCGAGGCCTACGAGGCCGTGACGGGCAGCGACTTCGTGCCCGATCTGGAAGATCCCCTGGAGCGGATCCGCAGGAACCTGGGGCTCTAGCGTGGCTTCCGCGCCGGAGCCGGGCGGCGTCCGGCCTCCGGTCACACAGGCCTACGCCAACTACGTCCTGGCGATCTTCTTCCTGGCCTACGTCGTCAACTTCATCGATCGCCAGATCCTGGCCATCCTGCTGGACCCGATCAAGGAAGAGCTGGGCGTCTCCGACACCTTCATGGGCTTCCTGACGGGCACCGCCTTCGCGCTCTTCTACGCGACGGCGGGCATCCCGATCGCGCGCTGGGCCGATGGCTGGGTGCGGCGGACGATCGTGGCGCTCGGGATGGCCGTGTGGAGTGCCATGACGGCGCTGTCCGGTCTGGCCCAGAACGCCTGGCAGATGGCCGCGGCACGGGTGGGCGTCGGTGTCGGCGAGGCGGCCCTCTCGCCGCCGGCCCACTCGCTGCTCGCCGACTACTTTCCCCCGGAACGCCGCGCGACCGCCCTCGGCATCTACTCGATGGGCATCCACGTCGGCATCCTCTTCGGCTTGACGGTGGGGGGCTGGCTCAGCGACCACGTCGGGTGGCGCCAGGCCTTCTTCGTGGTGGGCATTCCCGGCCTGGTGCTGGCCCTGCTCGTGCGCCTCACGATTCGCGAGCCCGTTCGCGGCGGCACGGAGCCTGCGGGCAACCCGCACCAGGGCGACGACGTGGAGGTTCCCGCGGCCGGCGAGGTGCTCCGCTACCTGTGGAACCTCCGCTCCTTCCGCCACCTCTCCTTCGCCACGGGGCTCACCGCCTTCGCCGGCTACGCCTTCGCGAGCTGGGGGCCGACCTTCCTGCGCAGGGTGCACGACATGAGCGGCTCCGAGGCGGGGACCAGCCTCGGCTTCGCCATCGGCATCTCCGGCGCGATCGGCTCGGTGCTCGCCGGCCTGCTCGCCGACCGTCTGGGCCGCCGCGACCTCCGCTACTACATGTGGGTGCCGGCCTTCGCGGCGCTGGGCCCGCTGCCCTTCACCTTGTTCTTCTTCTTCCACGGCGATCCGACCCTTGCGCTGGCCGTGGTCTTCCCCGGCCTCCTCTTCGGCGCCATGTACCAGGGCCCGGTCTTCTCGACGGTGCAGACCATGTCTCCCCTGCGCATGCGCTCCGTGGCCAGCGCGATCCTGCTCTTCATCATCAACATGATCGGCCTCGCGCTCGGGCCCCAGACGGTCGGCCTGCTCAACGACACGGTCTTCGCCAGCCATGGCAAGGAGGCGATTCGCTACTCGCTGGCCTCGGTCTCCATCGTGATGGGGCTCTGGGGCTTCCTGCACTTCGTCCTGGCCGCCCGCAGTGTCGAGGCCGACCTGCGAGCGGTCGGAGACGCCTAGCTGCTGCGGCTGGGCCCGCTGCCCGACGCCGCGCTCGATGCCGCGGCCGAGGTCCTGGCACGGGCCTTTCGCGACAACCCCGTGAACCGCGCCGTGATCGGCGAGCCCGCCGAGCGCCGGCTGCGCTGCAACCGGCTGGGCATGCGTTTCCACCTGCCTCTCGCGTTGCGACACGGAACCGTGTCGGGTGCCTGGCACGGGCCCGAGCTGGTCGGTGTGCGCGTCTCGCTCCCGGCGGGCTCCTGGCCGCTACCCCTGGCCCCCTGGCCCGCTCGGCTGCGGCTGGCCCTCCAGCAGGGCTTCGGCCCGGCGGGGCGTTGGGCCGAGGTCGCCCGGGTGTTGGAGAGCTGCCATCCGCTCGGTGGCCATGCCTATCTCTCGACCCTGGGGGTGCTCCCCGCTGCCCAGCGCGGGGGAGTGGGTCGCGCCCTGCTCTGGGACTGGCTCGACGAGGTCGACCGCGACGGGGCCTGGGCCTGGCTCGAGACCGATCGCGCGGAGTGCCTTCCCCTCTACCGCTCGGGCGGGTTCGAGGTTCGGGACGAGATCGAGGTCCTGGGCGTTCCGGTCAGCCTGATGGAGCGCCCTACGCCTACGGCAGAGGCGGTAGCCGTAGGTTAATGGCTACACTCTAGGCTTTGGTTGGTCGTTCCTTCCCCGATTTGCGAGGCTGTTCCCCTAGATGGGGGCCCAGGAACCGTTCGTCTCGCCGGGGGCCGCCGGGCGGACCCCGCTCCGACCCGACGACGGCCGGCTGCAGCGCGGCCGCCGCAGCCGGGCCCGGATCCGCGAGGCCGCTCGAGCCCTGTTTCGAGAGCGCGGCTTCGACGCGACCACCCTTCGTGCGATTGCGCAGCGGGCCGGCATGGGGGCGAGCTCCCTCTACCGCCACATCCGCACGAAGGAGGAGCTGCTCGTCGACGAGCTGCAGGAGCTCCAGGAGCAGGCCTGGCACCAGTTCCGCCGGCGACGAGTGAGCCGCGGCGGGCCCGAGACGGCCTCCGAGCGCCTGCGCCGCTTCCTCGACGCCGAGCACCAGCTGCTCGCTCGGGATCCCGACCTCACGACGATCGCCCTGCGCGCCACCACCCACCCGGAAGCGCGCGTCGCGGGCCAGGTGTTGGCGCTCCAGGATCGCACCGTGGGGCTGCTCGCCGAGATCATGCTGCAGGGTCGCTCCCGGGGAGAGCTTCGACGCGGTGTCGACGTGCTGGCCGCGGCACGCACGATCGCACACACGACGAACGGCGCACGCATCGCCTGGGCCAATGGCCAGCTCGATGGTGAGGCCTGTCGCCGGGCCATCGACACGGCTGTCGACGTGCTGTTCCAGGGGATCGGCGCCCCGCCCGGCTGAGCTTCGCGCCGGAGGGAGGGCCGCATTCTCGCCTAGCGCTGTGGGTCGGGGAGCCCGAGCTCCCGACGCTTCTCGGCGCTGAACGCCTCGAAGTCGGCACCGTCCCAGGCACGGTGCTCGCCGCGGCGATAGGCCAGGGCGTTGCGGTGGTAGTTCCAGGCGTTCAGCCGGTTCTCGGCGGCCGAGTCGCGCTCCCGGATGACCTTGCCGGGCACGCCGGCCACGATCGAGCCCGGCGGGATCACCTTGCCCTCGGTGATCACCGCGCCGGGCGCGACGATCGAGCCGCGGCCGACGGCGGCACCGTCCATGATCACCGCGTTGATGCCGATCAGACAGTCGTCCTCGATGATGGCGCCGTGCACCGTGGCGTGGTGGGTGATCGAGCAGAAGTCGCCGATCCGCGTCGGATGGTCGTATCCGACGTGGATCATCACGAAATCCTGGACGTTCGTGTGGCAGCCGATCACTACCTCCTGGCACTCGGCGCGAATCACGCACTGCGGCCAGACCGAGGAGCCCGGCCCCACCTGGACGCGGCCGTAGAGCTGGGCGCTGGGCGCGATCCAGGCCTCGGGGTCGATCGACGGCATGCCTCCCTCAGGGCCTCGTGCGCGGGACACGGCGCACACGATAGCCGCGCTCCCGCAGCAGTGCGGGTACCCCTCCCTCGCCCACGGTATGCCCCGCTCCGATCGTCACGAAGTAGTGGGTCGGTTGCTCGAGCAGCTCGGCCAGGCGCGCCGCCATGTTGCGGTTGCGCTCGGCGAAGATCCGCTCCTGGAAGAGGGCCGTGTGTTCGTCGCCTTCGTCGCCCTGGGTCAGGCGCTCGAGGAGAGCCGTGTCCCCGGCCTGCCATGCGGCCAGGATCAGGTCGATGCCCTCGCGGTTGGTCTTGCCGCCGTCCTGGAGGGAATCCTCCAGGAGCGTGACCTGGGTCTCCAGGGGAAGCTGGTCGAAGAGCTCGAGCTGGAAGCGCGCGGTCTCGAGGCCGAGGGTCGGCTTGCCCCCGGCCCTGGTGAGGAGCTGCTCCTCGATCCCATGCTCGCCATCGAGACCGGCGTCGGCGATGTCGAGGCCGATCACCTGGATCATGGCCACCCAGGGCTCGAAGCTCGACAGGGCCATGGCCGAGAGGCCCGCAGCCTGGAGCCGCGCGGCCAGGGCCTCCCAGGTCTCCTCGTCGAGCAGGTCCGGGAGACTCTGGCCCGGGTCGAGGCGGCCGAGCTCGAGGAGCAGCTGGGTGACCGCGGTTGCGTTGGCTTGCCCGGGCGCCACCTCGAAGACGAGCACAGCCGCATCGGCGAAGGCCGCCTCGATGACGGGGTCGAAGGCGGTGGCCTCCCGTCCGAAGTGCACCGAGCCGAGCAGGTGCGCGTGGCCCCCGCTGTCACCGGGGGAGCTGATCTCCCAGAACACCAGCAGGCCCGAGTCGACGGGCTTCGGCAGCGTCGCGCAGGCGAGCGTGCCGCCCACGAGCCACAGGGCCAGCCATCCAATCCAGCGCCTTCGCACGAAGCACCTCCCAGAGCGGGCGGCTAGCATACCCTCCCCTGGGCGGCGCAGGATGCGAAGGCCGGCCGCCCGGGACAGCGGAGGAAGCGAATGCGGGCCGTCGTCGTCGATCGCTGGATGGAGCCCGAGGAGCTTCGGGTGAGCGAGACCCCCGCGCCCGATCTCGCTCCGGGCAGCCTGCTCATCGACGTGAAGGCCGCGGGCTGCAACTTCTTCGACATCCTGATGTGCCAGGGCAGGTACCAGGTGAAGCCCGACTTCCCGTTCATTCCCGGCGGCGAGGTCGGCGGCATCGTCGAAGCGGTGGGCGAGGGCGTGACGGGCTTCGCTCCCGGCGATCGGATCTGTGCCTCGACCGGCCTGGGCGGCTATGCGGAACGCGTCGTCGTCTCGCCCCGTGGCACCTGGAAGATCCCGGACTCCATGAGCTTCGCCGAGGGGGCGGCGCTTCCCGTCATCTATCCCACCTCCTACGCAGGGCTCGTGGTTCGGGCGGGTCTCCGCCAGGGCGAGACCCTTCTGGTTCATGCGGCGGCCGGGGGCGTCGGCTCTTCGGCCGTGCAGATCGGCAGGGCGCTGGGTGCGCGCGTGATCGCCACGGCCGGGGGGGCGGACAAGCTCGAGGTGGCTAGGAAAGCCGGCGCCGAGGTCCTGATCGACTACCGCGAGGAGGACTTCGTCGCCCGCGTCATGGAAGCGACGGAGGGCAAGGGTGCCGACGTCATCTACGACCCGGTGGGTGGGGACATCTTCGATCGCTCGCTCAAGTGCATCGCCTGGAACGGACGGCTGCTGGCGATCGGCTTCGCCGGTGGCGTGATCCCCACCGTCAAGGTGAACCGGATCCTGCTCAAGAACATCGCGGTGATCGGGCTGCACTGGGGGGCCTACGCCCAGCACGAGCCCGAGCGGATCCCCGAGACCTTTCGGGCACTCTTCGACCTCTACGAGGAGGGTGCGATCCGGCCCGTCATCCACGGCACCTACGCGCTCGAGCAGGCCAAGGAGGCTCTTCTCGAGCTCTCGGGTCGGCGGACCACCGGAAAGGTCATTCTCGAGCCCTGAGTGCCCGGCCGGCGCCGCGGTCCCCGCGGGGCCCGCGTTGCGGCGCTTCGCTGGGCCTCCTAACCTCCGCCGCTCCCGCCGGGGCCCATGCCGGCGGTCGAATCCTCGAGAGGGCACATGGCCAAGAAATCTCAGGTGTTGCGCGACCAGAAGCGCCACCGGCTGATCACCAAGTACGCCGACCGGCGCGCCGAGCTGCGCAAGCGCCTGAACGATCCCGAGGTCTCCGTGGAGGAGAAGTACGAGATCCAGGCCGCCTTCGCGAAGATGCCGCGCAACTCGTGCCCGACCCGCCTGACGCGCCGCTGCAAGATCAGCGGCCGCAGCAAGGCCGTGTACCGGAAGTTCGGGCTCTCGCGGATCGCATTGCGCGAGATGACCCTGCGGGGCGAGCTGCCCGGCATGCGCAAGTCGAGCTGGTAGCGCGGGCAGGACGGAAGGCAGTCATGAAGGAAGGCATCCACCCCGAGTACCGGAAGGTCCTGTTCGTCGACAACGCGACGGGCAAGGAGTGGGTCTCGCGTTCGACCCTGAGCTCCGACAAGACCAAGGAAGTCGATGGCGAGGAGATTCCGGTGATCCGCCTCGAGATCTCTGCCGAGAGCCATCCCTTCTGGACGGGCCAGCAGCGCCAGGTCGACTCCGAGGGCCGCGTCGATCGCTTCCGCAAGCGCTACGGAAACCGGGGGAAGTAGCCGTGCCCAAGCGCTGCCAGCTCACCGGCACGGGGCCCCGCGCCGGCCGCAACGTGGCCCACTCGAATACGAAGACCTGTCGCCGCTTCGACCCGAACCTGCAGCGGGTGCATCTACACAGCGAGGCGCTCCGGCGCAACGTCCCCCTGCGCGTCACCACGCGGGCCCTGCGCACGGTCCAGAAGCACGGCGGGCTCGACCCCTTCCTGCTGAAGACGGACGACCGCAAGCTCGCCCCGGACGCGATCCGGCTGAAGCGCAGCGTGCGAAAGGCGCTCTCCTAGCCGCCACCCACCCTCCCGGCCTACCCTCGGTCGCTGGAGGTGCGCATGCAGATCGACCCGCTCCTGTTCCGTCCCGAGGCGATCGATCCCGCCACGCGCGCAGCGAACGAGCAGATCGAGAAGCTGATGGCGGAGGCTCCGCCGCTCCACCACCAGGAGCCGGCGGCGATCCGCGCCGCCCGCGAATCCGGTGACACGCCCTTCGGGCCGATCGTGAAGCTCGATCATGCCGAGGTGCGCACCATTCCGGGGCCCGCCGGAGATCTCACCCTCCGCATCCTCCGCCCGCCCGCCGAGGTGCGCGGGGTGTACCTGCACATCCACGGCGGCGGTTGGACCCTCGGCAGCGAAGACGCCCAGGACGTGATGCTCGACGAGCTCGCGAAGGCCACGGGTGCCGTCGTGGTGAGCGTCCGCTACCGCCTGGCTCCGGAACACCCCCATCCCGCCGGTCCCGACGACTGCGAGGCGGCGGCGCTCTGGCTGCTCGAGAATTCGGCCGCCGAGTTCGGGACCGAGCGCCTTGCGATCGGAGGGGAATCGGCTGGGGCCCACCTCTCGGCCGTGACGATCCTGCGCCTCCGGGATCGCCATCGGGCGACGCCCTTCTGCGCCGCGAACCTCGTCTATGGCGCCTACGACCTGACCCTCACGCCGAGCGTGCGGGGCTGGGGCGAGCGCATCCTGGTGCTCTCGACCCCGATCATCGAGTGGTTCACGGGCCTCTTCGTGCCCGAGCCGAGCCGGCGGGCCGACCCGGACGTGTCGCCGCTCTATGCCGACCTGCGCGGCCTCCCGCCGGCGCTCTTCACGGTGGGCACCCTCGATCCCCTGCTGGACGACAGCCTCTTCATGGCGGGCCGCTGGGAGGCGGCCGGCAATGGCGCCGAGCTCGCCGTCTACCCCGGCGGCATCCACGGGTTCAATCTCTTTCCCCTGCCCCTGGCCGAGGGGGCCCACCAACGCTGCCAGGCCTTCCTGGGCGCGGCGCTCAGGCCTCGAGGGAGATGATCGCGCTTCCCGGGGTGGTGTTCTTGCCCTTGGCGTTGTTCACGTAGAGCTCGAGCTCGGCGAGCCGCTCGCCCCCCTCCTCCCACTTGCGCTTGACGGTGCCGCCCAGGGTCATCTCGTTGTCGGGAAGATCCATGCCGCGGTACTGGCAGGAGAGCTTCTTGATGCGGCCGCCGTGGTCCAGCCAGTTCGAGACCAGCTCTCCGAGTGCCGCGTACTTGAAGCGCCCGTGGATGATGATCGAGCCGAGCGCCTTGGATTGGGGGAAGGCGAAGTCGTGGTGAAGGGGATTGAAGTCGCCGCCGCCCGCCGCGTACTTGACCAGTTGGGTCACGCCGGGCGCCTTCTTCAATTCCGGAAGGGCGTCACCTTCCTTGAAGCTGTCGTAGGTGAGGGGCATCGTCGTCTCCCGCCTAGTAGAAGAGGGCCTGGCCGCGCTGCACTGCGACGACCACACCATCCTGGTTGGTGTAGGTGCTCTCGTTCGTGACGATCAGCATCGTGCCCGTGGTCTTGCTCTCGCGCACCGACAGGTCCGATACCTTGCCCGCGACCTCGAGGGTGTCGCCGGCGCAGATGTCGGCGAAGTACTCGGTCTCCGTGCCACCGTCGAGGACGTTCTTGAGGCCGTGCTTCACGCCCGGGCCCGTGGCCTTGGGCCCGCTGAAGGTGTCGTTGCTCTTGCCCGGGATGAACACCGGCGTGCCCAGGTAGGTGGGCGGGCAGGGCAGGCTCCGGTAGCCGGCCGCCTTGGCCGCGGCCTCGTCGAAGTAGACCGGATCCGTGTAGCCCACGCCCCGCGCGAAGGCGCGCACGCTCGTGGTGGTCACCTCGTGGGTCCAGGGATCCGACTCGATGCCGATCACCGCCCGCATCTCGTCGGTGATCTCGAAATTCTCGGCCATGACTCCTCCTCCATCGGGCCCCGCCGGACCCGGGCGTCGGAGTCTACCGCAGGCCCGGCCAGGACTGGCTGGGCGGCTCCAGCTCTGAGTTCGGCAGCGATTGCCGCCGCTCAGATTCTCACCCGACTGCCTACATGGAGAGGAAGGGGGTCAAGGCGCCCAGTCCAAGAGAATTGGTCTCAGCTTCGGGCTACCTCAACTCCCCCCAGGATCCGAGAAGGACAAGCGAAGCCTAGGTTGCGAATCGAAACCACCCGTGGGCCACGTAGCGCGGCAGATGCGGGGCGGCGGTCGGCCAGGCCCAACCCTGCTCGTGAATAGTCCGCGAGCGGATTTCGTCCACTTGACCTGAAACCCAACCTCACGGTACTCCGCACGGGAGGCTGGCCTTCTCATCACATCTCTGCCGGGGGATCGCCAACCAAATTGAAAGAGGCACCGCGGGGGGACTCACCACACCCGAAGTGCCTCTAGTTCGCAGAACTCATCGACCGAGAAGAAGGCCTCATCGTCCTTCAGCTGAGCGAGGGTCCCTCGTACCCGATCCAGCTTCTGGCGGAACTTGGAATCGTTGCTGGTGAGAACGACCCGCGCCTTCTTCCATCGGTAGCCCGCTTCGCGGATCAGCCGGCTAGCAGTCGCCTCGTTCAGCGGGAAGCCACGATCGGTCAGCACCTCGATCAGGTCAGTGATGCGCCACGTTGTGCGGTTCAGTCCATACTCGTGCGGTGGGGTGTGGAGAGTCCTGAAGAGAGCCTGTCGGAGTTCTTCGGTGACGGGCGGGTACTTGCGGTGCGGGTGGAGAGGTCCACAGGACCTGTCCATCAACCCCGAGGTGCCGGCGGCGTGGTAGCGGCGCAACCACTTGTAGACTGTCTGTGGGGCTACCCCGAAGGTTCTCGCAACCGCCGCAACCGGGAGCCGTTCGTCGACGACCATGCGAACCATAACAGCGCGACAGTTCGGGCAGGATCGAGCATTTGAGTGGAGCGCCATCGTGGAGTTTCCTTCCGTGGTGTTGGGTGCGCAGGGCAATCCGGGAGCTGCCGCGTGGGGGCTTGACCAAAGGTACCAAAAATGATACTAGTCCATGGCTGATTCGGAGAAGTGCGTTCCGCTGGTCTTCTTTCGGACGGAGGCGGGAGCAGAGCCGGTGCGGGAGTGGCTGCTGGAGCTGCCGAAGGCAGACCGGCGCATCGTGGGAGAGGGCTTGAAGCAGCTCGAGTACGGCTGGCCGATCGGAATGCCGCTGTGCCGGGCTCTGGGAGGCGGGCTGTTCGAGCTTCGAGCGTCGCTGGCCACGAGGCGGATCGCGCGGGTGATCGTGTGCGTCTTCGAGAACGAGCTCTACGCCCTGCACGGCTTCATCAAGAAGAGCCAGAAGACGCCCGAAGCCGACCTGAAGCTGGCGCGAAGTCGGAAGCGCCAACTGGAGAGAGCCAGATGAGCAAGAAAAGAGCGAATCCCCACCGCGGATCGTCCCTGGACGAATTCCTCGAGGAGGAAGGGATCCTTGAGGACGCCACCGCGAAGGCGGTGAAGAAGGCTCTCGCCTGGCAGCTCACCAAGGCGATGAAGGAGCAGCGCGTGACCAAGGCCGCGCTGGCCCGGAAGATGAACACCAGCCGCGCCCAGCTCGACCGCCTCCTGGACCCGGAAAATCAATCGGTGACGCTGAAGACCCTGGCTCGGGCCGCGGAGATCCTGGGGATGCGCCTCCAGATCGATCTGGTCGATGCCGCCTGACCCGATGTCTTTGATGTGAGCCAAGTCACTAGAGCAAAGTCCTTCTAAGCAGCGGGTCGGGGGTTCGAGTCCTCCCCGGCGCGCCAGGACTCCTCCGGGCGCTACGCCACGCCGATCTGGCGGTAGAACCAGTGCAGGATGGCCTCGGTGATCTCCGGCTTGGAGAGGCCGTCGCTGGGGAGCACGTGGTGGGCTGCAGCGCGGTACCAGGGATCGCGCCGCTCGAGGATCTCCAGGAAGCTCTCGCGGTCGGAGAGGGAAGGGCGGTTGTGGTCCCCTTCGACCTTGGCGCGCAGGTACTCGGGGTCGCGCTCGAGGTACACGATCGCGCAGGAACGGCGGAGGGCCTCGACCTTCCGCTCGCTGAAGACCTCGTTGCCCGATGCGTCGAGATCGACCACGACGCCGCCCCCGCAGTCGACGAGTGCGCCGCCCGGGAAGGCGGCGACCCGCTCGACCACCTCGAATTCGAGCTGGCGGAAGCCGGCCCAGCCCTCACGCTCGACGATCTCCGGGATGGACCGCCCGCCCCGCTCGTAGCGTATCAGCGCGTCGGTCGAGAAGAGCGTGAAGTGCTTGTTGTGGCGCGCCAGCCGCTTGGACACGGAGCTCTTTCCGCAGCCCCGCCCTCCGATCAAGGCGAGGTTGCGGCTGAGCTCGGGATGTTCAGTGCTGGCCGACACGGGTCGCTCCCCAGGGTGGATCTCCGGCTCCGAAGGCTACCGAACCCCGGGCCGCTTCGAGGCGGGCGATGGAGGCGGGTGCCCCATTCCGGTGGGTCGCGGCCTCGATGGCAGGCGCTCGATCGAGCCCGTTCGGCACGAGGACCCGCGAGAAGACCTCTTCTCGCGTCTCTCCCCGGCGTATCGGAGCGTGGCCTCCTGCCCCGGCGCCGCGCGCCGGCGCGGGGCAGCCAGACTCACCCGGCGCGGTCGTGGCACCCTTGCGGCGGCAGGGGGCCCGCCGGGCGGCAAGAAACGGGAACGGGACTTGCGAAGGCTCCCCGGTGAGGGGTCGAGGAGGCGCATGAGGAGGGCGACGGGCAGGCTCTTGGCGGCCGCGCTCGGGTGGCTGGCGCTCGGAACGCCTGCGGCCACGGCGATCGACCTGTGGGAGCGCAGGGTCCAGGTTCACGGGTACTACGACTTCCAGGTCCGAGCCATCGCCAACGACCTGAGCTGGTCGGATGACTTCGACGTGAGCCAGATGGCGCACACGCTCAATCTGGAGATCGAGGCCGACCTCGCCCCAGAGGGTTTCGGGCCCTTCGATCTGGTGTCCGCCTTTGCCCGCATCGAGGCGCGTTACGACTGCGTGTGGACGCGCGGATGCGGTCTCTTCCGCAGTGTGAACGCCTACGGGAACGGCGCGAAGCGCTATCCCAAGCGCGTCCACAACGGGCGCCGCTTCGGCTACGTCGGGGGCGTCTATGCGGGCGATACGCGCCGCTGGCGGGCCGATCCGATCGAGACCTTCTCCTATGCCTTCAAGGATCGTCCCGAGGAGTCGCGCGTTCCCCTCGGCATCGAGCACACCGAGGCCTTCTGGACGATCTTTACGTCACCCGGCGGCGATCAGGTGCTCGGCACGGCCGACGACCCGTCTCCGTTCTACTTCGACCGCTACTTCCTTCCCGGGCGCTGCAAGTTCGCGGTCCAGAGGACGCGCAGCTACACGGATGGCGCCGGCGTGCTGAACCTCGGACCGATGGACCCCGACTGCGAGGGCGAGCCGATCGCGGCGTTCATCGACAAGCCGAACCCCTTCCGGGCCCGGGACGCCAACCCCTTGACCGGGGGTGGCGGAGCCGGGGCCCTGCCCTACCGGCCCGCTCCCGAGGTCGACTTCCGCTCTTCCTCGCCCGCCCATGTGCCGCGCGGCCTCTGGATCCCGAACCCGGAGCTTCGCCGGTTGCTCGAGGATGGCGATCTCGAGGTGGCGCCGCACTTCGACCAGCACGAGCTGGCCTGGAATCGCGGCGCCAGCCAGGGTGCCGAGAGGGAGCTGAAGGAGCTCTACTTCGACTTCGAGATGCTGGACAGCCGCCTCTGGGTGCGCGTGGGCAAGCAGACGATCGTCTGGGGCAAGACCGAGCTGTTCCGCAACCAGGACCAGTTCAACCCCCAGGACCTCGCGCTCTCGTCGCTTCCCGAGCTCGAGGAATCCCGCACGGCCCTCTGGGCGCTGCGCGCGGTCTACTCCTTCTACGACGTCGGCCCGGTGGAGGATGTGAGGCTCGAGCTCTCCGTCAACTTCGACGACGTGGAGAGTGCCGACGTCGGCCAGTGTGGAGAGCCCTACACCGTGCTGCTGGTCTGCGCAGGCAGCTTCGGCTTCCTGGCCCACGGCTTCGAGGCGAAGGGCCTGGCCGGCGTCCGCACGCCGCCCTCGCCGTGGAACAGCTGGCACGGGCTCGAGGCGGGCCTTCGCCTGGAATGGCGCTGGGAGCGCTTCAGCTTCTCCCTCAGCGACTTCTACGGCTACGACGACCACCCCTACCTGGAGAAGATCTACACCTTCGAGCGAAACGTGGACCCGCGGAGCGGTCGCCCACGCCGCGAGAACCAGCGCGGCTGGTGCCGCACCGGGCGGGAGCCCGCGTGTCTGCAGGGCGGTCGCGACGCGCTGATGCACCACTCGGCGAACCAGACCCTCTACGCCAAGAACTGCGCCTCGACCTTCGGCATCGCAGCGCTGGACCCGAGCGCCTGCGGGCTCACGATCTTCAACAGCCAGGTCGTCACGGACCCGACGCAGCCCCTGGCCCCGCGGCTGATGATCGCCTTCAACAGCATGTGGTCCGGGTCGAACAACAACTTCGGCGTCTCCGGCGGTGGGGCGGAGGTGTTCGCCGGTCTCGCCTCCTTCAACGATCGCACCGTGGCCGCCGTGGCGCGCTTCCCCTGGACGCACACGATCCAGGGCTTCGGTCCGTCGGCGGGGGATCGCACGCCGCTGGTGCCCCTCTCCGTCGACCCCGGGGACGGCGGAGTCCTGGTGGTTCCCCCGGAGTTCGCGGCGGATCTGGGTGTCCTGGTGTGGCTGTCGACGGCGCTGCAGCCGGTACTGACCGACGAGCAGGAGGCGCTGCTCGGCTGCGGCGTGTTCTTCGGTACCCAGTGCGATATTGCGGGTATCGACCTGTTCAATGCCGAAGCGAGCGCCATCATGCAGTCCTTCGTGGGCTTCGATGGAAGCTCCGGTGATTGGACGACGACCGATCGCCGGGTCGCCCAGCCCGGAACCGTGGGCTTCGAGGGCGGCCCGGTCTGCACCCGCTTCGAAGGCGGCCGCCGCTACGTCCTGCCCGGCTGCCGGGCTCCGGGGGAGAGAGGCTACGACATCCTCGTCGATGGCTCGCCGGCGGGCGCCGTCCACCCCTTCACCGGCCAGCCCTTCCGGAACGAGATGTCGATCTTGTCCTGGAACTTCATGATGGTGCTCGTCGGAAACTCGATCCCCAAGGACCCGCGGCGGATCCAGATCGACGAGTTCGATCCCGACCGGGCCTTCCGCACGGACGGCTGCTCCTTCGCCAAGCCCCAGTTCTGCAACGCCTTCAGCAGCTTCTGGCTCTCCGTCTCCAGCAAGAGGCCGAGCGTGCGCACCGGTGGGAACGGGCGCTTCGGCCGGCGCGACTTCCAGTGGCAGGATGGGACGCCGGTAGTGGTGCGCTACCAGAAGCGCAACGTGCTCGGCTTCTCGATGGACTTCGCGGAAGACGTCAGCAAGAGCAACTGGGCGATCGAGTTCACCTGGATCGACGACATCCTCCAGGGCGACAACGACCAGCAGGACGGCCTCAGCGAGGTCGACAGCTTCAACCTCACGATCTCCGCCGATCGCCCGACCTTCGTGAACTTCCTGAACGCGAATCGCACCTTCCTGTTCAACGCCCAGGTCTTCGTGCGCTACGTCAGCGGGTATCGAAAGGGCTTCCCCAGCAACGGGCCTTGGAGCACGCTCATGACCTTCACCGCGACGACGGGCTACTTCCAGGACCGGATGAATCCTTCGATGACGCTTGTCTGGGACCTGAACTCGGACTCGGGCGCTGCGCTTGGTCAGGTGCAGTATCGCTTCTCGAGCAACCTCTCGGCGACGGTCGGCTTCGCCCTGTTCGCCGGGCGCACCCAGCGCAAGGACATGGAGATCAACCCGATCGCTTCCCGCAACCGCACCGGACGGGGCGCCTCGAAGGACTTCGTGCAGCTGGGCCTCTCGGCGATCCGTGATCGCGACGAGCTCTTCGCGCGTCTGCGGTACACGTTCTAGGCTCCTGAGAGGCCTCCATGGCCCTGGTGCCGCACTCCGCGGCAGCGGCGGAGACGTCGTAGCCCGGGTGTTTCGCCCAGGGGCCGAACTCCGTCACCCGCGTGCGCCGGCTCCGTCCCGACGAATCCCGATCACGAACGCCGTCTGCGCCACGCGGCCAGCTCCAAACGGATGTTGTTCAGGACGAAGCGCAGCATTCCCGTCGGGCTGTTCCGGAAGGCCCGCCACATGTACCGGCGCAGGTGGGGCATGCCGTCGTAGCTGCTCTCTCGCTGCCCGTGGCCCACGTGGTCGGCCAGGGTGATCCGCGGGACGTCGACCACCTCGAGCGGAACCTCCAGCGAGAGCTTCTCGGTCTTGGGGAGGAGGCATTGCTCGTCATCGCAGGCCTGGTACCGGATCCCGATCTCCAGGGTGACCCGATCGGCGTCGAGGGGACGCATCTCGCTGACCAGGCGGCTGTCCGCGTAGAACGGGATGGCGACGTCGAAGCTCCCCTTCCACACCCGAAGCGTTCCCTCGACCCCCGGCAGCTGGAGGGCATCGGTCGGCGGATGAAGGGGCTCGTCGAAGACGAGCCCTTCCGGGCCTTCCGCGGTGACGGTCAGAGGCACCATGCCTTCGGGGACGGGTCGCCCGTAGAGATGGAGGCCCTCGGAGAGCTCGAAGCGGAGCACGAGCTTGCGGCGGATGCCCTGGCGGATCGTGCCCTTGCCGCCGTGGATGGCGGCGGTGATGCGCACCTCCGGGTCCGCGGCCGAGACCTGCGGCGCCTCCTCGGCAAGCTCGATCCTCCCAAAAGCGGCGTCGAGGTAGAGCTCCGGGCTGTCGCGCTTCTTGTAGGAGTCATGGAAGAACTTGGTGACGACCACCCCCTGCTCGTCCGTGACGTAGACGCCCGGGTAGGGAATCCCGTAGAGGCCCCCGCCTTCCTCCCCGAAGCGGTCGTTCAGGATGCCGTACTCGCGGATCACCCGGCTTTCGAGATCCGAGAGCAGCGGAAACGGGATGGCTTGCTTCTCTGCGAACTCGCAGAGCGCCTTCTGATCGTCGTAGGAAACGGCATAGAGCTTGATCCCGGCCGCCTCGAACTTCGGGTAGGCATCGCGCAGCTCGCCGAGCTGCGTCCAACAAGGGGGTCACCAGACCGCCGAGCGGAAGAAGACCAGGACCGCCTTCGCGGATCCGCGGTCGGCGTGGAGCCCGACCTCCCGGCCGCGGATGTCCGGAAGCCGGAAGTCCGGCAGGCGATCGCCCACCTCCGGGCCGGTCGGATGCCCCGCCTCGAGACCGAGTCTTCCCGCGTGTCCCACGGGCGCGGGTGCATCGAAGCCCAGCTCGTCACGCTCGATCGTCATGGTCGATCATCCCTCGCCCCCAGAAGATGGCTCGGAGCATGCCAATATTCTAGGGTGTGCGGGTCAGAGGGAGGACCGATGACCGACTTCGTTCGCACTCCGGAGTCGAACTTCGCGGAGCTTCCCGGATTCGACTTCGCGCCTCACTACCACACGTGGCAGGACCTGCGGATCCACTTCGTCGACGAGGGGTCTCGCGACGCGCCCGTGATGCTCCTGCTCCACGGCATGCCGACCTGGAGCTTCCTCTATCGCGACATGATCCCCTTGCTCGTGGCCGCCGGGTATCGCTGTGTCGCTCCGGACCACGCCGGCTTCGGCCGCTCGGACAAGCCGACCGACCTCCACTGGTACACGATCGCGCGGCATACCGAAATCCTGACTTCGCTCGTGAATGGCCTCGATCTCCAGGACATCACACTGCTGTGCCAGGATTGGGGCGGGCCGACGGGGCTGGCCCAGGCAGCCCAGCAGCCCGAGCGTTTTGCGCGGCTCTGCATCATGAACACCTGGCTGCACCACCCGGAGTTCGTCTACACGGAGGCCATCCAGAACTGGATCAGGAACTGGGAGGAGGGCGGCCTCTTCTCGCGGCCCACCCCCGACGTGGGCTTGCTCCTGCCCTTCTCCGCGGGCCTCATCCCCCGCGAGGTCATGTTCCCGTCCCTGGTCGAGGGCAAGGAGCCCGAGCTCGCTGGAGAGGCGGCCCGCATGGTCCAGGGCTTCCGCGCCCCGTTCCGCGGCCTGCCGGACGAGGCCTACAACGGCTTGCGTCGCTTTCCCCTCTCGATCCCGCACCACAGCTACGAGAACGGCAACGGTGCCGCGCAGACGGCGCACTACCGCGCGCTGCTCCAGTGGCAGAAGCCGGTGCACTTCATCTGGGGCGGCGCCGACGACGTCTTCGACGAGGCCTGGGGACGGAAGTGGGCCAAGCAGATGAACGCGAGCTTCGATGCGATCCCCGAGGCCGGCCACTTCCTGCAGAACACGCACGGCAGCGAGATCGTCGAGCTGCTGCTTGCACGGATCGCCGGGCCATGAGACAGGCGATCGGGGGGCACCCGTGAAGCGAATCCTCGTCATCGTGGCGGCGACCTTCATGGCGGTCGCG
>NYZB01000037.1 GCA_002687015.1 Deltaproteobacteria bacterium | reverse complement strand
CGCTCCGAGGTGGCGTAGCCGAGGGCCCGGGCCACCGAATCGAGGTCGCTGCGGTCGTGCTCGAGGTCGGCGATGGAGCGGTTCTCGACGACCCGCAGGCGGCTGCCGAGCCGCTGGAGGAAGCGCCAGCCCTCGGCCAGCGCCTGGGCGTCCTGCTCGGGGAGCAGCCCCAGGGCCTGGAGCCGTTCGAGGGTGGCTTCGATCGGACGCGGCTCGAAGAGCTCGGGATGGGCGCCGCCGTGGGCGAGCTGCAGCCACTGGCACGCGCTCTCGACATCGAGGAGCCCTCCCCGGCCGGTCTTCAGGTTGCGGTGCTGATCCGTCTCCTGGGCGAGCTCCTGCTCCATGCGGCGTCGGATCCGCTCGATCTCGGCGGCAGCGCCCTCGGGCAGGGGTGCGGACAAGAAGCTCCGGCGCAGGGCCTCGAAGCGCTCGCCCAACCCCTTGCTGCCCACCACCGGCCGCGCGCGCAGCAGGGCCTGGCGCTCCCAGATGGCGGCCACGTCGCTGCCCGTCTCGCCCCGGTGGTAGCGCTCGAACGATGGCAGCGACGTGACCAACATGCCCTGGTTGCCCGAGGGCCGAAGCCGCGCGTCGACCTCGTAGCAGACGCCCTGGGCGGTGCGCGTCTGCAGCGCCCAGGCCACCTTCTGGGCCACGCGCACGAAGGCCTCCTGGGCCTCCATGAGCCGCACGGGCTCGGCGTCGGGGAGGTCGTAGAGGAAGATCACGTCGAGGTCGCTGCCGTAGGAGAGCTCTCGGCTGCCGAGCTTGCCCATGCCCACCACCAGGAACTCGCCCTCCTCCACCCACGCGGCCGCTTTGGGGCTGCGCGCGAGCTGGGCGTGGGCGATGCGCAGGGCGTCTTCGAGGCACACCTCCGCAAGATCGGTGAGCGCGTCTTCGACCTGCCTGGCCGAGACCTCGTCGGCCAGGTCGAGCAGCCCGATGTTCACCAGCTCCCGCTGCTGGAAGAGGCGCAGCGCGACCAGGTCCAGCTCTTCGCCTTCCAGGCCGCGCTTCTCGCCCTCGCTGTGGCGAAGCAGGGCGAGCGATTCGCGCAGCGTCTCCTGGGTGCCCAGCAGGTGGTGGGGATCGTCGAAGAGCGGCTCGATCAGCTCCGGCAGGGAGGTGACGATCGCAGAGAGCGTGCGCGAGCTCGCGAAGAGCGCAACCAGTCGCGGGATCAGCTCGGGGCGGTCGGCCAGCAGCAGGTAGTAGAAGGTGCTGCCGCCGAGCCCCTCGGCGAAGCGCTCCAGGTTGGCGAGGGCCCGCTCCGGATCGGTGGCGCTCTCGATCTCGCTGGCGAAGCGATGGGCCAGGCCCTCCAGCAAGCGCCGGTTCTCCGATACCGCGAGCAGTCGCGGCGCCGCGCGGGCGAAGAGATCGACGATGCGCTCGTGTCCGCTCTCGCGGAACAGCGCATCGAAGTGTGCGCGCACCCTCCCGGTGTGCCCGGCCAGCTCGCCCTCGAGCCGGGCCACGGCCTCGTCGCCGGGGAAGAGGGTGCGAGCCAATCGCTCGCGAGCGGGGCCCGCCGGCGGGAGCTGGTGCGTCTGGCGCTCGCCCTCCATCTGCAGCCGGTTCTCGAGCCGGCGCAGGAAGTGGTAGGCAGCCAGCAGCTCGGCACCGGCGTCGGCGGGCAGGACGCCGACGTCGACCAGGGCGCGCAGGGCGCCGGGGGCCGAGCGCCCGCGCACCTGGGGGATCCGTCCGCCCTGCAGGAGCTGGTGCGCCTGGGCCACGAACTCGACGTCGCGGATGCCGCCCGCGCCGAGCTTCACGTGGAAGCGTTCGGGGTCACCGACGTGCGCCTCCTCGACGCGCGCCTTCATGTCGCGGATCGCGTCCACGGCCTGGAGGTCGACCGACGATTGGTAGATCATCGGGTCGACTGAGCGCACGACTCGCCAGCCGAAGGCGATGTCCCCCGCGACGGGCCGCGCCTTCATGAAGGCGGCCTTCTCCCAGGTGGCGGCCCAGCCGTCGTAGTAGTCGGCCAGGCCCTGGCTGGAGGTGACCAGGGCACCCTGCCCGCCCTCGGGTCGCAGGTCGAGATCGATGCGCTGGATGAAGCCCTCGGGCGTGACCTCCTCGACCAGGCGGCCGAAGCGCACGGCCAGGCGGGAGAAGTACTCGAGGGGCGCAAGGTCCTCGGGCCCCTCCCGGAGCGGCTCGCTACCGACGGGAGGGGTCTCCATCAGGTAGATGAGGTCGACGTCGGAGGCGTAGTTGAGCTCTTCGCCACCGAGCTTGCCGAGACCCAGTACGCAGAAGCGCAGTGGGCGGCGCTCGCCCCGTGCGTCGGTCCACACCGGCGGGCCCAGGCGGGCCCCGAGCTCGCGGGTGGCGCTGGCGAGCGCGGCGTCGAGCAGGGACTCGGCGAGGCGCGAGAGCTCGGCCAGGGTCTCGCCGACCCTCTCCACTGGGACGAGGGCGGGGTCGGCCTCCCGGACGGTGATGCGCGCGAGCTCGTCGTACTTGAAGCGGCGCAGGACGGCGGCAACCTCGTCGGGCGGGGCGGTTCGGAGCGCCTCGGCCAGTCGGGCGTCGAGACCGCTGCGGGTCCGCGGCTCGGCGAGGGCCGGATCGTCCACGAGGGCGCGCAGGCGCTCGGGTCGGGCGCGCAGGTGGCTGGCCAGGAAGGGTGCCGCGCCGCACAGGGCGCGCAGCACCTGCACCAGGGTCTGCGGGCGCTCCCGGACCCGCGCGGCCAGGCCCTCGGCGTCGGCCGCGGCAGCAGCCTCGAGCACGCCCTCGGCCAGGCGCAGGCTGCGCTCGGGCTCCGGACCCGGAGCCAGGGCCTCGGCCAGCGCGAGCTGCTCGATCGTCCGGGCGGCCTCCTCGGCCGGGGGATCTTTCACGGCGCGGAGCGTACCATCCCGCGCTGCGAGCGACGGTGTACTCTCCGAGCCCGTGGAAGGAAGGGACCCCGGCATGGCGAGCGAAGAGCAGGACCCGGGCCGTGCGACGCCGCTGCACGCGCAGCTGCAGCGCGTGGCCGAGGCGGGGGGCTGCCTGCTGCGCGTCGAACGCGCGCCCCGCACGGGGCCCGCAGGCGCACGACTCTCCGAACGGCTGCGCCTCACCTTCGACGTGGGCGCCCTCGACGCGTGCGTCTCGGGCGGCCAGCTCCAGCCGAGCCCGCCCGATGCTTCCGAGCCGCTCTTGAATGCCGACGAAGACGATCCCTGGTGGGCTCTGCTGGGCCACCCGTTGACGAAGGTGGCTCCCCACGAGGAGGCCGGGCTGCTCGTGCAGTTCCGCGCCGACGATGCGTCGCCGAAGATCCTGATCCTGGCACCCGAAGCCGGCGCCGTCGCCGTGCGTCCTGTGGTCTGAGCGGGCGCGGGAAGGACGCAGCATGGATGTGAAGGGCACAGTGGCGATCGTGACGGGCGCCGCTCGGGGCATCGGGCAGGCCACGGCGCTGGCGCTGGCGCGGGAAGGCGCGGGCGGGGTCGTGGTGGCGGACGTGAAGGCTGCCGAGCTCGAGCAGACCGCGGAGCAGGTGCGAGCCGCCGGGGCGGAGGTGCTGATCGCGGAGACCGACGTCAGCGACCTGGCCTCGCTGCGGGCGATGTTCGAGGAGACCGAGGCCCGCTTCGGCCGCCTGGACGTCGTGCACAACAACGCCGGTATCGGCGAGGGCCCCTCGACCTGGCCCGAGGTCGCGCCGGAGCGCGCGGCGGCGATCATCGACGTGAACCTGCGCGGGGTGGTGCTCGGCACGCAGCTCGCGCTCGAGCCGATGAAGCGCAGTGGGGGCGGAGTGGTCGTCAACACCTCATCCGGCGGCGCCTTCGTGCCGCTCCCGCCCCAGGCCGTCTATGTGGCGACCAAGGCCGGGGTGGTGCACTTCACCCGATCCTGCGTGGCGCTCCACGCGAGCCACGGCGTGCGCGTCAATGCGGTGTGCCCGGGGATCGTCGAGACGCCGATGGTCCACGAGACGGGAGAGGGCGGCATCGCCGATTGGCTGAAGCCCCTGGTCGATGCGATCGAGCCGCTACGGCCCGAGGACATCGCCGAGGCGGTCCTCGCCCTCGTGCGCGACGACAGCAAGGTGGGTGAGGCGGTCGTGGTCGAGAACCAGCCGCGGGCTCAGTAGCAGGTGCCACTCGCGCAGAAGGTCAGCGAGCCTTCGTTGTTGGTCTCGTCCGGCTCGGCGACGGCACCGCCGCTATCGGCCGTGGCCTCTACCTCGTAGAAGCAGCCCGGGCTCCAGGTCTCGTCCTGCGGCGAGATGGCATCTTCGTACCGGGTTCCGCCGGCGCCGATCGGGGCGATCTGGAGAGTGGCGTGCAGCGGGACGATGGGGATCGTGAACGTGGCGGCCTCGCAGCGGGCCGTGATCGCGATGCCGAGCTGGAAGTAGCCCGTGGCGGCCATCCCGGCGTTGTGGATCCGAGCGGTGACCGGCTTCTCCGGGTTGAGCACGCGCTGGATCTCGACCGTGAGGTCGGGGAAGGGAACGGCCGTGAGCCCGCCTTGGCCGATGAAGTCGAACTGCAGGGTGGCGACGTTGTTCCCCTCGTGGCTCTCGGTGACGTCGGCACCGCTGTCGGCCTGGACCGTGACCTGGTAGCGGCAGCCCGCGACCCAGCCCGGGCCGGCCGGCTGCACGGGGGCGATGCGAGTGGCGCCGGCGCCCAGTGTCTGGATCCTCGGCTCCGGCTCTGCGGGCGGCAGCGTGGGCGGCGTGCCCGGGGCCTGACACACGGCCTCGATGGTGACGGCGAGATCGAAGGAGGTGCCCGTCCCGCTCGTGCCGGAGTTGCGGATCACGGCGCGCGCCGGCTGGCTGATGGCGCTCGGGGCGACGACCTCCACCGTGAGGTCGGGCGCGGCGCCAGGGGTCTGACCGCCGCCCGGCGGGTTGTTCTGCTTCTTCTTGGGGAGGGTCGCCCGCTGGAGCTTGGGAGAGTGGGCGGAGGACGGGGTCGCGCGGGCCTTCCCGCGACTGGCCTCGTTCTTGGCGGCCACGCCGGCCGCGGGCAGGGCCAGCACGGCCAACAGGCCGAGTGCGAGCCAACCGGTCGGGCGCATGGGTGACCTCCTGAAAGGGTACGAGGGAGAGTCGAGACGCTAGCGCTGCAGGTTCAATGGCGGGCCTCAGCCCGCCGTGGGCCCGGCCTCCCGCACGCTGCGCGCCACCAGCTCGTCCAGCTTGGAGGCGAAGCGCGAGCGGTCGCGGCTCGAGATGCCCGCCGGGCCTCCCGACACGACGCCCGCCTCGCGGAGCTGGCTCTTGAGCTCGCGCGTGGCCAGGGCGCCCCCGATCATGTCCTCGGTGAAGGGGCGCCCGTCGTGACCGAGCACGCGGGCGCCCGCCTCCAGGCAGCGCGAAGCCAGGGGGATGTCGCCGGTGACCACGACGTCGCCCGGCTGGGCCTCGGCCGCGATCCAATCGTCGGCCGCGTCCGGGCCTTCCTCGACGACCACCATCTCCACGCCGAACCCAGGCGGCACGTAGATCCGGCTGTTGGCGACCAGCGCGCAGGGCACGCCGTAGCGGGTGGCCACCACGTACACCTCGTCCTTGACCGGGCAGGCGTCTCCATCGACGAGGATTGCGATCACGCGGCGAGGCTAGTTTTTCCGTGGGCCATCGCCCAGTTGCGCCTGGGAGCTGCCGGTTGGCGTTGACACCTCCGGGCCGATGCGGGTCACTCCCTACCATGGCTCGCAAGCTCGACCGCATCCTCCGCCGCGCTCCCCGCAACCTGCTGCCCGGCTCCTTCATCGTGAGGGCGCTGGCCCTGCAGGGCCGCCGCTTCGCCTGCCACAACTGCGGCGACACCATGTTCGTCCGCTACGGCTCCGGGCTCTGCCCGCTCTGCTACAACGGCCGCCGTCCGCTGGTCGGCCTGGACGAAACCTCGACCGACGTCCCCGGGCACATGGCGCTGGCCGGCGTCCTGGACGACCCCACCCTCGACCTCTAGCCCCAGGCGCTCACGAAGGGGTCTGACCCCTTTGGTAACGTGGGGTGATGGCGATCCATCTGATCCGGCATGGGGAGACGGCGTTGAATGCGGCGAGGGTGCTGCAAGCGCCGGACACGCCGCTCTCGGAGAACGGGCTCGACCAGGCGGCGCGGCTCGGTGCGCGGCTGGCAGACGAGGGAATCACCCGGATCCTCTCGAGCGACTACGCGCGGGCACGCATGACGGCCGAGGCGATCGCCGCGACGACCGGCATCGCGATCGAGCAGACGCCGCTCCTGCGCGAGCGCAACTTTGGCGACCTGCGCGGGCGCGCCTACGCCGATCTCGGGTTCGACCCCTTCCACGGGGACTACGCGCCGCCGAACGGCGAGAGCTGGACCGTCTTCCACGAGCGGGTCGACCGCGCCTGGGTGCACGTGACGGCTGCCGGCGCCGAGACCCGGGGGCATCTCGCGGTCGTCACCCACGGGCTGGTGTGCGGCTCGGTCGTCGATCGCATCGTGGAGGCAGGCGAGCAGGACGCCGCCGCCGGCTACGGATGGATGAACACCTCGCTCACCGTCCTCGACGCCACGCCGCCCTGGACGGTGCGCCTGTTCAACTGCGCGGCACACCTCGACCACGCGGAGGCCAAGGGCCCCGCGTAGCGCGGCCCTACTTGATCGCACCCGCCTCGCGGAGCTTGCTCAGGTCTTCGGGGCCCAGGCCCCACGCGCCCAGGCCCTCGTCGGTGTGCTGGCCCGGGTGCGGCGAGGGGCCGGAGATGTCGCCCGGCGTGCGGCTGAAGCGCGGCGCCGGCGCGGGCTGCCGGAAGCCGCCGACCTCGACGAAGGTCTCGCGCAGCTTGTTGTGGGGGTGCTCGTAGGCCTCTTCGATGGTCAGGACCGGTGCGAAGCACACGTCGGTGCCTTCCATGATCTCGCACCACTCGTCGCGGGTCTTCGACTTGAAGATGCCCGTGAGCCGCTCCCTCCACTCCGGCCAGGCGGCACGGTCCATCTGGCCGGGCAGCTCCTGCCCCTCGAGGCCCGTCAGGCGGAGCAGCTCGGCATAGAACTGCGGCTCGATCGAGCCGACCGAGACGTAGCGCCCATCCTTGGTCTCGTAGGTGTCATAGAAATGGGCGCCCGTGTCGAGCAGGTTCGTGCCGCGCTCGTTGTTCCAGGCGCCGATCCCGAGGAAGGAGTGGATCATGGTCATCAGCACGGCGGCGCCGTCGACCATGGCGGCGTCCACCACCTGGCCCTTGCCCGAGCTGGCGCGCTCGACGAGCGCAGAGACCAGGCCGAAGGCCAGCAGCATCCCGCCGCCGCCGAAGTCGCCCACGAGGTTGAGGGGGGGCAGGGGCTTCTCGCCCGCGCGGCCGATGTGGGCCAGCGCCCCCGCCATGGAGATGTAGTTGATGTCGTGCCCCGCGGCCTGGGCCAGTGGGCCCTCCTGGCCGAAGCCGGTCATGCGGCCGTAGACGAGCCGCGGGTTCCGCTCGAGACAGGTGTCGGGCCCGAGCCCGAGGCGCTCCATCACGCCCGGCCGGAAGCCCTCCATCAGGACGTCCGCCTCGTCGACGAGACGCAGGATGGTGGCGACGCCTTCCGGGTGCTTGAGATCGACACCGACGCTGCGGCGGCCGCGGTTCAGCAGGTCGGCCGAGGGGCGCTCGGCCGGCTCGTCCCGGACGGAGCCGGCGCGATCGACGCGCAGCACGTCCGCCCCCATGTCGGCGAGCATCATCGCGCAGAAGGGACCGGGGCCGATGCCCGCGATCTCGATGACCTTGATTCCGCTGAGGGGGCCTGACATCAAACGTCTCCTTGGGATGGGCGGCAGATGATACGGGATCGCCCGGGCCGCACCGCCGCGGTCGCCGGAGCCCCCTCAGGGGAGCTGAAGCCGCGGCTCTTCGGGGTGGGGCCGGTAGAGGATCACCGTGTGCCCGACCAGCCCGCAGAGCTCGGCGCCCACCCCGTCGGCCAGGGCCCGGGCGGTGGCCTTCTTGTCCTCGGGCTCCTGCAGGCGGACCTTGACCAGCTCGTGGTCGAGGAGCGCCGCGTCGAGTGCGCGGAGCACGGCCTCGCTGAGCCCGGACTCGCCCACGTGGACCACCGGCCGAAGGGCGTGAGCCTGGCCACGAAGCCATTTACGCTGGGCGCCGCGAAGAGGAGAATGGGGAGAGGGGGGTTCGGTCACGTGCAGGGCTACCAGGGGGGGGCGCGGCTCGCGCTCGGCCAGGGCCGCGGAGAGCGATCCAGGCTAGCATGCGCGCCCGTCGTGCTCCGCCTCGTCTCGCTCCTCTGGCTCGTCGTCCTTCCGGGGTGCGTGGGCACGGGTATCGCCCTCGACCGCGGTGCGCCCGTCCACCCCGCGGCGCCGGTCGCGCTCGTAGCCGTCTCGGCACGCCCCCCGACCGCGGAGCCGCTGGTCCTCCTCGAGGCGCCGGCCGAGCCCGAGCCGGAGGCCTCGCCCGCCGTCGATCCGCGGCGCGCCACCATCGAGGCGATCCTCGAGAGCCGAGCCCCCCGGCTCTCCGCCGCTGCGCGCAGCGAGGTGGCCGGAGAGCTGGCGCGGGCCGAGAGCGATCGCGGCATCTCGGCTCTCCTGCTCCTGGCACTGATCGAGCAGGAGAGCCACTTCCGGCCCCGCGCCGTCGGCCCGCGGGGCTCCGTGGGGCTGATGCAGATCCGGCCCTTCGTGGCCGCCGCCGTTGCAGGCCGCCACCAGCTGGCCTACGCCGAGGCCCGCGACCTCACCGATCCGCTCGTCAACGTGCGCATTGGCATCGCCTTCCTGGGCGAGCTGAACGACGAGTTCGGGGACATCGAGCTGGCGCTCGCCGCCTACCACATCGGCCCGACCCGCGTACGCGCACGGCTGCGCCGCGGCTGGCGGCCGCGCGGGCCCTACGTCCGGCGCGTGATGGCCCGCTACCAGGCACTGCGCTTCGAGACCGGCGACCCCACCACCGCCATTGGCGGCTAGCGCTCACAAGGGGTCTGACCCCTCGGTGAACAAGGCTAGGATGTCGAGATGTCGGATCGGGACTTCGATCTCTTCGTGCTGGGGGCGGGCTCCGGGGGAGTGCGCGCCAGCCGGGTCTCTGCGGGCTACGGCGCACGCGTGGCCGTGGCGGAGGACGACCGGCTCGGGGGCACCTGCGTCAACGTGGGCTGCATTCCGAAGAAGCTGCTGGTGCTGGCCTCCCACTACTCGGAAGACTTCGAGGACGCGCGCGCCTATGGCTGGGACGTCGAGGCCCGCGGCTTCGACTGGGCGCGCCTGATCGCGAACAAGGACGGGGAGATCCAACGGCTCAACGGCGTGTACCAGCGCCTCCTCGACGAGGCCGGCGTGACGCGGATCGAGGGCTTCGCGCGCCTCGAGGACGAACACACGGTGCGCGTCGGCGAGCGCAGCTACAGCGCCGAGACCATCCTGGTGGCGACGGGCAGCTGGCCGCACATGCCGGCGATCCCCGGTATCGAGCACGCGATCTCCTCGAACGAGGCCTTCTATCTCGACCGCCTGCCCGAGCGCGTCGCTGTGGTGGGTGGCGGGTACATCGGCGTCGAGTTCGCGGGGATCTTCCACGGGCTCGGCGCGCGCACGACCCAGCTCTACCGCGGCCCGCTCTTCTTGCGCGGCTTCGACGACGACCTGCGCCGCACCCTCGCCGAGGAGATGGAGAAGAAGGGCATCGACCTGCGCTTCGAGACCGACCCCACGGCGATCGAGCGCAAGGACGACGGCCTGCACCTGACGCTGAACGACGGCAGCTCGCTGGTCGTGGACGAGGTGCTCTACGCCACGGGTCGCCTGCCGAAGACGCGCGACCTGGGGCTCGAGAAGCTCGGCGTGGAGATGGGGCCGAAGGGCGAGATCAAGGTCGACGCGACCTCGCGCACGAACGTGCCCAGCATCTACGCGATCGGCGATGCGACCGACCGCCTCAACCTGACACCCGTTGCGCTCGCCGAGGGCATGGCCTTCGCCCGCACCGTCTACGGGGGAGAGCCGACCCAGCCGGACCACGCCGACGTGGCCACCGCCGTCTTCAGCCAACCGCCCATTGGCACGGTAGGGCTCACCGAGAGCGAGGCCCGCGAGCAGCTGGGCCCGGTGGACGTCTACCGCTCCAGCTTCAAGCCGCTGAAGCACACCCTCACCGGGCGGGACGAGAAGACGCTGATGAAGCTGCTCGTCGATCCCAGGAGCGACCGCGTGGTCGGGGCGCACATGATCGGAGCTGATGCGCCCGAGATCCTGCAGGCGGTGGGCATCGCCGTGAAGCTGTGCGCCACCAAGGCGCAGTTCGACGCGACCATCGGCATCCACCCGACCGCCGCCGAGGAGTTCGTGACGATGCGGGAGAAGGCCAGCTCGTGACGCGCGCCGAGAAGGCCGAGCGGATCCAGAAGATCCTGGACCGGCTCTACCCCGAGCCGCCGATCCCGCTCCATCATGTGGACGCCTACACGTTGCTGGTGGCGGTGCTGCTCTCGGCCCAGTGCACCGACGAGCGCGTGAACCAGGTGACGCCCGGGCTCTTCGCGATCGGGCCCGACGCCGAGGCGATGGCGCGCCTGCCCGTGAGCCGGATCCTGGCGAAGATCCGCTCCTGCGGCCTGGCGCCGCAGAAGGCCAAGAACATCCGGGCGCTCTCCAAGCAGCTCGTGACGGAGCGCGGGGGCCGCGTGCCCGAGAGCTTCGAGGCCCTGGAGGTGCTGCCCGGCGTGGGGCACAAGACCGCGAGCGTCGTGATGAGCCAGGCCTTCGGGCACCCCGCCTTTCCGGTCGATACGCACATCCACCGGCTGGCGGCGCGCTGGGGGCTCTCGTCTGGAAAGAACGTGGAGCAGACCGAGCGCGACCTGAAGCAGCTCTACCCGCGCGAGGTGTGGAACCGGCTCCACCTGCAGATCATCTACTTCGGCCGCGAGCACTGCCCCGCGCGCGGCCACGACCTGGCCGCGTGCGAGATCTGCGGCTGGGCCGCGACGCGCAAGCGCATCGCCGAAGAGGCCGCCGGCCGGAAGGGGCGCGCCCGCTAGGACGCCGCCGAGAACACCGTGCGCTGGGTCATGTAGACCAGGTAGACCAGCAGCAGCAGGACCGCCTCGATGCGGATGATGCGCTGGCCCCGGGTGTACGAGGCCACCAGCAGCAGGAAGGAGAGGAAGGCGACCACCACCAGGTCGCCCGTGCCGCCCCCGGAACCGGGATGGTGCGCACCCCTGCGCTGGCGCCGAGCACCAGCAGCAGGTTGAAGATGTTCGAGCCCACCACGTTGCCGATCGCCAGGTCCGGGTGGCCCCGGGCCGTGGCGACCAGCGAGGCCGCCAGCTCGGGTAGGCTCGTGCCGATGGCGACGAGGGTGAGGCCGATGATCGCCTCGGGCACGCCCCAGGCGCGGGCCAGGCCCGTCGCGCCGTCGACGGTGAACTCGGCGCCGATGATCAGCGAGCCCAGCCCGGCGAAGGTGAGGGCCAGGGCGACTGGCACGCTGTAGCTCGAGCCCAGGTCCGGCTCCTCTTGTGCGGGCATGCGCGCGCGCCGCTGGTCGATGACGTCGTTGACCGTGTAGTAGACGAAGACCGTGAAGAGGAGCAGCAGGATCAGCCCGTCCGAGCGGTCGTAGGCGCTGATGCCGCCGCGCAGGAAGGCGTCCAGACCGAGCACCGCCGCCACCGCCGTGGCCAGGAGCATCATCGGCAGCTCGCGCACGATCACCGGCGACTGCACGTCGAGGGGCTTGAAGAGCGCCGTGGCCGCCACGATGAGGCCGATGTTGGCCATGTTCGAGCCCATGATGTTGCCGAAGGACATGCCGCCGCTGCCGCGCAGGGCCGCCGTCATGTTGACGGCCAGCTCGGGGGCGCTGGTGCCGAAGGCCACCACCGTGAGGCCGATCGCCAGGGGGGAGACACCCAGCCGGCGCGCCAGCGCCGAGGCGCCGCGCACCATGACGTCGCCGCCACCCAGGAGCAGGGCGAGCCCGAACATCACGGTCAGGAAGTCCATCAAGGGTCGGCGTCAGATTTCGCTCGGGCGGCCCCTGCCCGGACCCCGGTGCACCCCGGAGCGGGCCCCGGGGCCACAAGGGGAAGCCAGGATACGGCAGGGCGTTGCAGCCCGCATTGAGAAGCGGGCCCAACGAGAAGACCCCGCCCGGGCTCCAGCCGACTCGGGCGCTTCCACGCTGCCGGTGGGGCAGGCTGGGGCCGCGAGAGGACGGGCCATGGGCCCGGTCAGCGGCCACTGGGGCGGCCGGGCAAGGTACCCAAACCCGGCTGATCGAGTGGGCTGCGCACGCCGTGCCCGCCGCGGTTCAGGACGTGGGTGTAGATCATCGTCGTCGCCACGCTCCGGTGACCGAGCAGCTCCTGGACCGTGCGGATGTCGTAGCCGTTCTCGAGCAGGTGGGTGGCGAAGCTGTGGCGCAGGGTGTGGCAGGTGACGCGCTTGGTCAGGCCCGCCCCGGCTGCCGCTCGCTTCACGGCGCGTTGGATGGCGCCCTCGCCCAGATGGTGGCGCCGCTCGATCCCCGACCGGGGGTCGATCGACAAGCGCGCGGCCGGGAACAGCCACTGCCACTCGAGCTCCGTGGCGGCGTTCGGGAGCTTGCGGCCAAGGGCGTCCGGGAGGTAGACGCCGCCCCTTCCGGCGGCCCGATCCCTGCGGTGGTGCCTGCCCGTCGTTTCGAGCTGGTCGCGAAGGGGGGCCACCAGCGCATCGGCCAGCATGGTCCGCCGGTCCTGCCGGCCCTTGCCGTCGCGCACCAATACTGTCCGGTCTACCCGTTCTTTGCGCACCAAGCTCTCGAGAACCTGGCGATCCAAGACGATCTGGGCGAGATCAGGCTCAAGCTGGCTCCGGAGCGGTAGTCGCCGCCTTCCTTTTCGTGGTCGCGGAGGTAGCGGTCGCTTTCGCTGGTTTTGCGAGCATCGTTGCGGTGCTTGGCCAGCGAACCACGCGCGATCATCCTCGGATGGACGCGTTTCGGCTCCGCGGCCTGTTGGAGTGCAGCCTGCTCGTCGTTGCATTTGCGCTGGTTCCGTACGTGCTTGGCCGGACGCCGCTAGGTGAGGCGACTTCTTGGCGCGTATCCAGTGTGCTCTTCCTCGTCTCCGGCATCCTGGCGATTCGCAGCACCCTCATGCGGCGCAGGGTCATCGCAGACATACCCGCATCCTCCTGGATTCGTCTCACGATATTCGCCCTCTACCTGGCCCCTCCTCCGGCTCTCTTCCTCGTGGCGATTGGCCTCTTTGAGATATGGGGTCCGGCTGTCTACCTCGTCTGCCTCCTGTCCTATCTCTTGGCTGAGGGAATCGGGTTCTTCCGAGTCATGGTCTCGTTCATTGCAGCAGTTCGCGAGTAGACCCGTGACGCTGCCCAACCTGCGGCTACAACTGACCGGGCACTCCTGGGCGCGAGGTCAGTAGGGCAGGTCGTCCAGGTCCACGTCTACATAGTCTGGTTCTGGGTCTGTCTCGAATTGCTTCGCTCTGATCTCGGTTCCGCCGTCGAGTGCAACCTTCAGCACCCGGTGCATCCCGTCCATGACCCGGCCGTCCTCGCCAAGCAGAATCGGGAATCTCGGGTCGGCCGCCATCACGCGCCGCATGTGTTCGAGCACAGCTCGGCAGGTTGGTTGATGCTTCTCCTCAACGAACCAGCGAACCCGGTCCAGCTCCCAGATCGCGCTCAGAGGCACATTCCGTTCAGGCAGCGCTTCTGCAAGTCGCACCAGCCGGTTCACATCCCAGATTCGAACCTCTTCGCCGTAGCGGTTCGGGTGGTACTGCTTGCGCATCGCATCGCCTCCACCCCCAACGGTAGCCGGCTCATCGCCTAGCCTGCGCACGCGGCGGACCCGCGGACGCTCCTGCGCTGCGCCCCCCGTGCTACTCTCAGCCGTGTTCTGCGGCGCTAGCAGTGCCCCGCAGGTCGCGGGCTGCTGACGCGCAGGTCCGCTAGGCGGAACACGTGTCGGACTGTTGCTCGCAAATGACCGATTCACTCGCGTTCAGCTGCGAGCAGCACGACAGCCCCTTCGAGTGCCCTGACGCCCTCCTGTACCGATCCTCAACAGGCCAGATCGGGATCCTCATCCACGACGGGGGCAGCTCCTGGATGAGCATCGAGTACTGTCCGTGGTGCGGAGCCCAGCTCCCTGAGGCCGCAACCTGAACCCCTAGCCCTTGCGCGCCGCCCAAGCGGCGGCTGCCTCCGAGGGCCGGGGCGCTGGCGTTCCTGGTAGCATCTGCGCAACAGGCTCGGTTGCCTCTGTGGGGCGTTCCCGTGGCTGCAGTTGAGCCGCAGAGCTGCTGGGCACTCGAGGGCGAAGGTGGCGGTGCCGGGTGCTCAGCTCAGTCTGGCCTCCGCATCACGAAGAACGCGTAGCTGAAGTAGTGGGAATAGCGACGAAAGACAGAGATTTCGTTTCTCGCTTCTCGCAGCACCGCTTCGGCGGCCTGGATGCCCCTCCAGTCGGCCTCCTTCTCGGCAATGCGGATCTCCATGGGGTCGTAGTAGTGCTCGGTCCATGCGGTGGGCGGCATGACGAAGTGTCCCACGCGCTCGTATCCCACCCGCTCGATGACTGCGAGCTTCTCTGGGACGACGTCGATCTCGGGGTACTCCGCCCAGAAATCGACGACCTCGGGCGGGGGATCGGGCTTCAACCACACCGCCTCACTCACAGCGACGTAGCCACCCGGCTTGATGAAGGGCCTGACCTTTCTGAGGCCGGCCTCGAACCCAAGGAAGTAGATCGCACCTTCGGACCAGACCACGTCGAAGCTCGATTCGGGAAAGGACATCTCCTTCATGTCCTGCTGCAGGGCCTCGAGGCGGTCAGAGACCCCCGTGCTTTCTGCGCTGGCCCTCACCCGGACGGTCATCTCGGGCATGAGATCCAGCGCCAGGACGGTGCCCGATGTGGCGCTCAAGAGCTCGATCGTCTGCATTCCGGGGCCGCAACCGACATCGAGGATTCGCGGTGATTCCGGCAGCTCCGTCATCAACTCCAGCGCTCTACGGGTCAAGGCGTTGGAGCCTGGCCCGGCTCGGGGCAGGGTCCCGTAGATCTGGAAGAAGTAGTCCGTGTGGTCCATGCGTCACCTGTCCGGTGTGGCTGCCAGAAGCAGCTCCGTGGCCAGCCTACGCGACGAGCCTTCCACGCCGCCACCCACGAGTCCTGGGGATTCCTCGACACGTGCCTCCAGGCGTTCACTGCGGACGTGGCCAGCGGGTAGCAATCGGATTCTGGTAGCTTCTGGCATCGATTTCTGGTGCCTCTGCGACCGTCGATGGCCTGGGCCACGCAGCTGGGCGCCCGGTCCGTGAGGCCGCCCAGGCGATTCCCACCGAAGCGCGATCGACCCAGGGATTCGACCGCATGCCGGATCAACAGCTTGCAATCGAGAAGTACCGTCGAGGCGTTGCGACCTACGATGCATCCAATCGCTTCGGTCGGCTCCGGAGACACTGCGTCGAGCTCCTCGCATTGGAACCTGGAGACGCCGTTCTCGACGCAGCTTGTGGAACGGGGCTCAACTTCCCGTTGATCCAGGCTGCGCTGGGTGAGCACGGGCGCTTGATCGGGGTCGACCTCAGCCCGGACATGCTCGAGGTCGCGCGGGGCCGGGTTTCGCAGCATCGTTGGACCAACGTGCCCTTGATACCCTCCTCCGTAGAAGAGGCGAGCATTCCCGAGGGCCTGGATGCCGCTCTCCTCTTCCTGACCCATGACGTCGTGCGCTCTCCACCGGCGATTCAGGTCCCACCTGAGCCGCCACCTGGCTGACCTCGAGATCGAGGAGCACGCGCGCGGTGCCATGTACGTGGCTTCGGGCGTCAAGCAGTGAGCGGCCCGCAGGAGTCGGGTCGAGCAGCTCCGAGGGAGGCACCACTTGAAGAAGCTCTTGATGTCGCTGGCCGCGGCGGTCGTGGCCCTCGCACTGGCTGGGGTGGGCTTCTACCGCGCCCTCGAAGGGCCCGATCCCCTCCGGGCGGCCGCGCGCAGTGACACCGTCTTCGACGATGTCGTCCTCGTCGAGCCGGGCGTGGGCCGTGTGGAACACCGGAGACTGGTCCTCGAGGGCAGCCGCATCGCGACGATCGACGAGGCCCGCGGCAAGGACGGGCGCTGGTCGGGAGCCTTCGTGCTGCCCGGGCTCGTGGATGCGCACGCCCACTTTCCGCCGCCCTACATGCCGGGCCAGCTCGAGCTCTGGGCCTTCCTCTTCCTGGAGCACGGCGTGACCGGAGTGCGCGCGATGGGCGACGTCGGCGATGGATCCTCGAACCGCGTACGCGCGACGCTCGAGACCGGAGCCTTCGCCGCGCCCCGCGTGGCGACCTGCGGTCGCTGGGTGGACGGCGCCCCTCCCCTCTGGGCGAATTCCGAGCTGGTGCGCACACCGGAGGAGGCGCGCAGGGCCGTCGACCGGCTCGCCGAGGAGGGCTTCGATTGCGTGAAGGTCTACAACCAGCTCGACGCGCCGTCGCTGGCCGCCGTGCGTGAGACGGCGCGCAGCCACGACCTGCCGGTCGTGGGCCACGTCCCGTTTCGCATACGCCACGAGGACGCGCACCTCGACGACACGCAACACCTGATCGGCTTCTTCCCTGCGGACGGCCCACCGCGCTTTCCCTACCATCTGCGCAACTGGCTCTCGGTCCCCGACTCCCGGGTCGAGTCGATCATCCGGGCCGTGCTGGCCGACGGCTCGGCGATGACCCCCACGCTGGTCGTCGTCGACCGGATGTCGCGCGGGGCCGAGCTGCTCGCCGATCCCGAGGACGCCATCCACCGCCTGCTCCCGCCCTGGTACGGCCGCGCGCTCTGGGACGGAGAGACCGGCATGAACCCGGCGCACGCCATGACGCGGGAAGACTACGAGGCGACCCGCGCCGCCTTCTCGAACATGAAACGCACGCTGCGTCGACTGCACGAGGCCGGCATCCACCTGCGCACCGGCACCGACACCCTGGCGCCCCTGACGGTGCCAGGCGACAGCCTGCGCGGGGAGCTCGGGCTCTACGTCGATGCCGGCCTCTCGCCCGAGGAGGCCCTGGCGGTCGCCACCCGCAGCGGGGCGGGGATCTTCGACGTCCCCGGCATGGGTACGCTGCGCGTCGGTGCCCCGGCCGATTTCGTCCTCTACCGCGAAGATCCGACTCGTGACCTCGCCGCCCTCGATACCCTGCTGGCGGTCGTCCAGGACGGCCGGGTCTACACGCGCGAGATGCTCGACGCGCAGCGCGCCCGCTACCGCGAGGCCTTCGACGGGTTCTTCCAACAGCAGATCGCCACGCCCGCAATCCGCGCGCTCCTCGGCGTGGCCTTGAAGCAGGCGGCGGGCATCAACGAGTCGCCTGGAGATGGAGCCGGCCCCGGATCCCAGCCCGCAGACACGGGGGCGGAGCAACGCGGGTCTTGACTCCGCCCGCCTCACCATCCTCTACGACTGCTGTCTGGCCAATGGTTGCAGCCGGCGCACTCGTTCCCAGCCGTTGCAGAGCGTGGCCGCCGCGGGCCGTGGTACCCTAGGGCCCGGCCCCCGAGCGTTTCGGCGCGACCGCGCGTCTGCGGCCGCAGTTGAGCGACCGGTCCCTTGGACGATGTGAATCGTGTCCCACAAGAAGCGAGGCCAGCTGACCACGTCGCCCGAGTGGGCCCGTCATCTCCGGCCCCTCTTCCGTCGCTTCTTCTGGAAGGGCGAGCGCCGAGCCGAGCGGAAGCTGGCGCGACGCGAGGCCGAGGCCCTTGCGGCGCGTCCTGCCATGGGCTCCGTGGAAGACCTGCTTCGGGAGGTCGAGTCGTGGCCTCCCGAGCTCTCGTCCACGGAGCTATGGGTGCCCGAGCACCTCACCCTCCGTGGCGATCCGGTGGCCCAGGGCGTTGCCATGGCGATCGTCGGAGACAAGCTCCTGAGCTTCGACTTCTTCCCGAAGGGCTACGCCGCTGCACCTGGTGGCCGTCTCTACCGGTACATCCGCGAATAGGTTGCGGGCCGCCCAACCGGCAGCTGCGGCTGAGGGCCAGGGCGCTAGCGTTCCGGGTAGCCCGTTGCCTCTGCGATACGGTGCCGTAGCGCAGCGCGACCGCAGGTCCGTTGGACGGCGCTGAAGAGGACAGCCGCAAGCTGGAGTCAGGTCGGACATGCAGAGCTACGACTACTCCAATCGCGAGGGAGTCGATCCCATCTCATGGGCTCGATTCGAAGAGTTGAGTCGGAGCCTTGCGGAGAGGCTCGAGGGCTGCCAGCTCGATCTCGTCGTTGGAGTCGCTCGGGGAGGCCTCTTCCCAGCGACGGCCGTTGCATGTGCCCTTCGCTGCGAGTTCTACCCCGTCCGCCTGTCCCGACGCGAAGGCGACGAGGTGCGCCACCCCCACCCTGTGTGGCGAGTCCCCGTCTCGGATTCAGTCGAGGGAAGGCGAGTCGCCGTCATCGACGACATGGCGGACACCGGAGAGACACTGGAAGCGGTTCGACGAGAGGTCTCTTCGCGCGGTGCGTCGTCCGTGGTGACGGCGGCCCTCGTCTGCCACTCATGGGCGAGCCCCGCCCCCGGGTTCTCGGCCCTTCAGTCCGATGCACTGGTCCTCTTCCCGTGGGATCGGGAGGTCCTCGTAGAGGGCGAGTGGATCCCGCACCCGGAGCTCGAGAGCGCTCTGAAGCTCCAGGACCGTGAATAGCGGACGTGAGCGGCCCGCCCTTCGAATGGGCGGGGCCAGGGAAGGCAGCCGGGAGAACGCCGTGCACGAAGACCAGGAGAGCAGATCATGATTCGCGTCTATGGCTCTCGCATCTCCTACTACGCCGGCAAGCTCGAAGCCTATCTGCGCTATCGGGGCATGGAGTACGAGCTGCTCCCCATGATGGGCCATGCTGCGAAGCTCCGGGCCGGCGCAGGTGCGGTGCAGAGCCCGGTGGTCGAGCTCGAGGACGGGCGTTGGATGTCGGATACCACGCCGATCCTGGCCTGGTTCGAAGCGCAGCGCGAGGGGCCTACGATCTATCCCGACGACGCGGGGATGCGGTTCCTGGCCCTCCTGCTCGAAGACCATGCGGACGAGTGGCTCTGGCGGCCCGCCATGCACTACCGCTGGAGCTATGGCCAGGATCGCGCGCTCGCGAGTGGCGTGTTGGCCGACGAGCAGATGCCGCATCTGCGGATGCCGCGTTTCGCCAAGCGCTGGAGCGTCGCGCGCCGGCAGCTCGGCGGCTTCGTGCGCCGGGACGGCGTCACTGCGGCGACGCGCGAACACGTGGAGCGGACGGCGATGGCCGCTTTCGACGACCTCGAAGCGATCCTGGCCGAACGCCGCTTCCTCCTCGGTCAGCGCCCCACGATCGCCGACTTCGGCTTCGTCGGCCCGATGTTCCGCCACTTCGCACAGGATCCGACGCCGGCTGAGCTGATGCGGCAGCGCGCGCCCCGCGTCTACGCGTGGGTGGCGCGGATGTGGGAGGCCCGCTCGCAGCCCGATTCGGCGGAGATCCTCTCGGGGGTCGATGCGCCCCTGGCGGCGCTCCTCCGCGAGGCTTGCGAGACCCATCTGGTGCAGCTCCGCGAGAACGCCCGGGGCCACGCCAGGGGCGAGAGCCACTTCGCCCAGGAGATCCAGGGATGTCGCTACGAGCGATTGCCCGTCTCCCGCTACCGCGTCTGGTGTCTGGAGGAGCTCCGGCGCCACTGGCAGGCGCTCGACGAGCCGACGCAGACGATCCTCCGCGCCCATCTCCCGGAGCCGGGTGCGGCGGTGCTCTGGGACCCCGAGCCGACCGCCCGGTCGGGCTACGACCCGGAACGCGAGGCGCCCTTCAACCGCGCGATCAACGTGTTCGGGACCGGCGTCCCCCGTTGAAGAGACCCTTGCCCAGCAACCCCCGGGAGTCGAGCGCCTGGCTCGGCAGGCAGGAGGAGCCACCATGTTCATCACGCTGCTCATGGTCACGTTTCTGATCGCGCTCGGGACCAGCCTCTTCGCGTACGGCTCTTTCGCGTCCCCATCGGCAGCATCCTGAACCGCGTCGTCTCCGCCGAGCTCAGCGGGGCGTGGCACCGCTACCTGAGCTTCGCCGTGGTCGTCGTCGGCGTGTCGGGTGGTGTGCGCATCTGGGAGCTCGAGAAGTACATCACGGCTCGTGCCGACGAGGCCGAACCCATCGTCCTGAACCTGGACCGGTGGGTTCTCGAGGTCTACCGGACCCTGATCGGAACGCTCCAGAGCGCGGCTTGGCTGCTTCTCGTCTTCTTCGTCTTCGCGCTCATCGCCTACGTCATCATCCGCGGCTTCGAGCTCCGCCGGGGCGGTGGCCCGCCGGTCGCTTGAGCCGCGGCTGCATCTGAGGGCCAGGGCGCTAGCGTTGCTGGCAACCAGGGGGCAACGAGCCCGGCGGCTACTGCGGGAGGTTCTCGCAAGCCGCTGCCGGACCATGTGGCAAGACGAGGTTCCGACCATGCAAGAGCATCGTTCGTGAGAGTGCTCAAGATCGCGGTGGCCGCGATACTGGCGCTGGCTCTGGTCGCGGTGATGGTTGCCCCCATTGGGCCCATGCCGGGGATCTTCATCGGCGGCAGCTCGACATCGGCACCGGAGAAGTGGGGAGACACCTCCAACCTGGACGAGATCATGCTCAAGGTGCCGGGTGCGCTTCCGCGGGTGGTGATCATCTGGGTCGTGGAGCACGGCGGCGAGCTTCATGTGGTCGGAAGCAAGACCAGCGGCTGGGTCGAGAGGATCGGTTCCGGATCACCCGTGGAGATGCGAATCGGCGAGAGCACCTACTCACTGAAGGCCTCCCCGGTGACGGAGGGCTGGCAGCAGGTCCTGGAGGCGTACGTTGGGAAGTACGAAGCGGACTATCCCGACATCGTGGCCGGGTTCCCGTCCATCGATGAGGCCGCCGACCTCGTCGCTGTCTTCCGCTTGGATCGCAGCTAGGTGGGCTGCCACGGATCGAGGCCCGCCGCCCCGCACGCGGTTCGATCCGGGATTGGTAACCTCGTGGCATTCGACACGGGTGTCTGAATGATCTCATGCGGCGCTCTCCGTAGCAGCTGAGCGCCCCATCCGTCGGGAGGCCGAGCGAGAGATGCAACAGACGAGCTTGATCGTGTGGGTCGCCCTGCTGCTCTCGCAGGCTGTCTACGTAGGCATTTCGGTGTTCTGGGCTCCGGAGTCCTCGACCTCCCCGGTCACGCCTGCCTTCGTCTCCGCGCTCTTCCTGGTCTCCGTGGCGACGGGTTCAGGCGCTCATTTCTTCTGGCGGCGGTCGCAGGCGGCTCAGGAGGAGCAGCCTGAATCCGAGAACCGGGGCGCGCCCGGGTCCGTCTTCGCGAATCAGATCATCGCGTGGGTATTGGACGAGTCGGTCGCCATCTACGGCGTGGTTCTCGCGTTTCTCGGCTTCGAGGCAGCGACCTGGGGGCTCTTCAGCGTGATGGCGCTCGCCCTCATGCTGCTGCACAGACCCTCCAAGCCCGCCGCCTGACTCACGGCTGCAGCAGACGGCCCGGGAGCTAGCGTTCCTGGTAGCTTCTTGTGACTGGCCCGGAGGGTGCTGCGGCGCGTGCCCGCGACCCCACCTGAGCCCCAGCTCCGTTGGGCGGTGCGAGTTGGCAGATGTCCGAAGAGTCTCTGCTGGAGACGAGCAGCTATGGCGATCCGCCGTAGCGTCCATCCTCTCTGACGAGCCTCGGGGAGCTTCGACCGCAACGCCCGCGGAGATCGCAGCCGCTGTTGCCGACCCTCGCTGCTACCTCTTCCTCGCGCTCTCCGCCGCGGAGCCGGTGGGCCTTCTGAGTGCCTATGCCTTTCCCGACGTCGCTTCGGGCGGATTCCTCGCCTATCTCTACGACATCGAGGTCGCCGAATCGCAGCGGTCCTTCGGGATCGGACGGGGTCTCATCGAAGCACTCCTGGCCGCCTGCAAGGCCGACGGGGTCAAGCTCGTCTGGGCAGGCACGGAGGTCGAGAACGCGGCGGCGCGACGTGCCTTCGAGCGAACAGGTGCCGAACTCGAAGGAGACCAATACGCCGAGTACGAGTGGGACATCGCGTGAAGGGCGTGCCCGGGGGTCGCAGTTGGACCGCGAGGTCGGCAGGCGGCCAGATGGGTTCCGAGCTGCGGCACGGCGACCCACCCGGCTCTCAGTAGCCAGGGCTCAACTCAATCGCCGGGCGCCCGCAGCATCTTCTTCACTTCGCCCACGTGCCGGGTCTCGTCGCTGATCATGCGCCGGGCGTACTCCTCGAGCATGACGGAGCGACCTTCTACGAGGGCAAGCAGGTCGGCGTAGGCCGCCAACCCCTGGTCCTCGTGCTTGAGCGATTCCTCCAGGATGGCGCCGATGTCGTGCGTGTGCGATTCCAGCAAGGAGCCGATTCCGAGCGAGGGGTGACCCTCGAGCTGGGTGATCAGCTCGCCAGCTTCCTGCGCGTGGACCAGGGATTCATCCGCCTGGCCGCGAAGCCAGGAGACGATCGGGATCCTCCCATAGCCATGAACCATGAACGAGTAGTGCGTGTACCGCACGACTCCGGCAACAGGGTCGGCGCCGGTCAGTGCAGTTGCTGGTCGCCGAACGCCGATCCATCGGGCTGCGAGGCCGACATGGAACCCGGCGACGCTCTGATCGCGGCCATCGAGGCTTCCATTGCGCTCGCGGGCTTCTCCGGACTGGTGGTCGTCCTCGGCAGGCGGAGCCAGGGTGAGTGGCTCCCTCAAGAAGAACTCCGCCTTCTGAACCTGCTTGGGGCGAGCTTCCAGGCCTTCCTCATCTCCTTCCTGGCTGTTCTCCTCCTCTCGACGAATCTGCCCCCTTCCGCCACCTGGGTCTCGTGTAGTGTGGTGTGGTCGCTAGCGACCGCTTCACACACCGGGTGGGTCTTTGCTCGTCGGCGCCAGCTCGGCGATGCGGATCTCGCGAAGACGAACCCCGTCATGTTCTGGTCCATCGGCGGGCTGGTCCTCGTCGTGATTCTGCTGCAGATCGCCAACATCGCGTCGATACGCGAGTTCTGGCCAGTCCTCGCTGGGATCATCATGAACCTGGCTCTGGGAGCTCGGCAGTTCACCCACCTCCTATTGTCAGGCTGGAGGTAGCTGGGCACCCAAAGAGGGCTTGCAGTTGCCAACACTGCGGGGCGCGGGGCCCCCGGGCTCCTGCGGAGGAGGTCTCATGTCCGTTGCCGTCATTCTTCTCGGTCTCGTGATCGCTGGCCTCGGTGTGGTGGGCTCGGTTCGGCCGGACCTGATTGGACGGGCCGTCCTCGGGTGGCAACCTCGAACGCGCTCGCGCGTAGCGATCGGCGCACGGGTCGTGTTCGGAGTGGTGCTCCTGCTTGGCGCTCCGAATTCCCGGTTTCCGATCGTCCTCTACGCTCTAGGAGGGATCGCAATCGTCGCGGCAATCGTACTGGCCTTCGTGGGTTCGGCTCGAACGGACGAACTCGTCAAGGGGTGGTTCAACATGTCGCCTGCCTTCCTTCGAATCTGGCTACTAGCGGCCGTCGTCTTCGGCGCCTTCCTGGTCTACTCGGGGGCGGCGACCTGAGCAGACCTCGCGGCTGGCGTCATTCCCGGATTCGACCATGCGCCGCTGCGTGGCTCCTACAGGGGTGGTTCCCGAATCCGAGAGCTGTCGTCTTGCTTCGAGGAGGTCCCAATGGCCATCCATGACTTCGAGAACGCGATCGAAGGTCTCGCGGAGGCGCTGAGGGTCGCCATCGCGGAGCTGCGTTCGGGTCGCGAGAGCTCACCTTCCCTGAAGCTGGAGCTCAAGGCTGCCATCCACTGTCTGGAGACCTTCGCGGAGCACGGAATCCCATCGCGGTTCGCGGCGATCTGCCTCCCGGAGCTGGAGACGAGGTCGGCAGCCTCCGAGTATCGCGTGCTGGAAGACCACGAGACGGAGAACCGCGAGTCCTGGACCGAGGTAGGCGTTGACGGAGTTCTGGTCAGGCCAATCCCGGACTCGCTGGTCATCGAACCCCGATGACGCATCGGCGGGCTTCCTCGCCGCGCTGGAACGGGCAACGCCACCGGCAAGCGAGTAGCCTCTTGTCGTCCAGGCTTGGCTGCCCAGGACGAGCGTCGTAGACGCCTGGCAGGCGGGCAGCCCGTCCGCTGCGCGACGGCATGGAGCGAGGTGGTGGCACGCTTTCCGATTCGGTACGGCGTCGATTCCGATGACCGGATTCGGTCCGTGGGTCCGGAATGGCCGGTCTTTGCGAGTGAGAACGCTGCGGCGGATCTCGATCCCGGCTCTGTCGTCGGGAGGCCGCTGTGGGATTTCATCGCAGACGCGGAGACCCGGGACCTCTACCGACTCATCTTCGATGCCGTGCGTGTGCAGGGGCGGGAAGTCACCGTTCCGTTTCGCTGCGATTCGCCCGAGTGTCGCTGGTACATGGAGCTCGCGATTGCGCCGCTCTCGGACCGGGAGCTCAGCATCTCGTCCCAGCTGATCCGGGAGGAACCCCGTGAGCACTCGGCTCTGCTGGATACGGGGCCGGGCCGAAGCGACGAGTTCGTCAAGATCTGCAGTTGGTGCAAGCGGGTGCTCCTCCCTCCGAGCGACTGGTGTGAGGTCGAAGTCGCGGTCCGTCGCCTGGGTCTCTTCGATTCCAACGCACTGCCGAACCTCACACACGGCGTGTGTCCCGACTGTGAGGTGAAGATCGGCGCCGAGCTGGAGCGGGTGACCGACCCCGCGGGTGGTTGACGGCACCTCGGGGGCCTTCCCTGGAGGCTGAGCCGGTGATCTCCGGGGCTCGCCTATCGAAGCTCCCGAGGAGGGTGTCGTCGTCGTGGCATCTCGCCGCCGAACCGTGGTGGCAGCAGATCCGGCAGGGCCACTTGCAACCAGGTAGCCTCCTGTCGTCGCGCCCTGGCAAGCCCGCCCCGGGTCGGAGATGCCTCTCGGCGGAGCTGCAAACCCGTCGGGTGGCGACGCGGAGAGTCGGAGATGATGCGGGGAAGTTGCCTCTGCGGTGGAGTGCAGTTCGAGATCGAGGGTGCGGCGGGCCCCTTCGAGCTCTGCCACTGCCCGCGCTGTCGCAAGGCGTCGGGCTCGGCGTTCGTGGCTGGCCTGACCGTGCGAGTCGGCGACTTCCGACTGCTGTCTGGAGCCGAACTCATCCGGGCCTACGAGGCGCCCCTTCGGGAGCCTCCGCCTCCCTACCGGGTGACCCTCTGCTCGCGATGCGGCTCACCGGCTCCTGGCCCTCCGGGGGACGCGGACTGGCTCGAGATCCCCGCAGGTCTCCTCGACGCGGATCCGCGGCTCCGGCCTGACAAGCACATCTTCGTCGAGTGCAAGAGCAGCTGGTTCCCGATCTCGGATTCGCTGCCGCAGCTCACCGGGCGAGAGATCGCGGAGCTGCGCCGGAATTCTCGATGAGGATATCCTGAATCGGGCGGCGCCTTGGCGCGGCGACAGTCGAGGCGCCGGTCCCAGGGGCGATGGAGGAGCCAGCCACGTTTCGCAGGGCCACGGAGCGCGACCTCGAGGCGATTGCCCGGATCCACGTCGAGAGCTGGCGTGCGACCTACCGGGGAATCGTCCCCGATACGATCCTCGAAGGGCTCTCGGTCGACGATCGCCTCGTCGCATGGCAGGGCTGGTACGTCACGCCGGGAGCCGAGATCTGGCTGGCGGCGCGCTCGGCTTCCCCGGTCGCCTTCTCGCGCCTGGTTCCTGCAGCCACCGACCGACCTGGGAGGAGTGACACCGCCGAGATCACCCACCTCTACGCGCTTCCCGCCGTCGTCGGAGGCGGGATCGGGCACTCACTCTTCTCGCGCATGCTTGCGAGGGCACGCCAGAGGGGTTCCGACTCCCTGACCTTGTGGGTGTTGGAGGAGAACCAATGCGCGAGGCGCTTCTACGAGGGCTCTGGCATGCGCTCCGACGGCGCTCGGCAGACGCGTCCGGAGTGGCTCGGCGAAGGCGTGTATGAGGTTCGCTATGACCTGGAGCTGGAGTGCTCCGGTACCTGACCGAGGACGCCTCGCGACCGCCAAGGCAGGGGCAACCGCGCGCCAGGTAGAGGAGATGGAGAACGTGAAGCACTACTTCCACCCGATGAGCAAGGTTCCTGCGCTCGTCGATGGCGACGTCGTCTTCGGCGGTCTGCTGGCCTTCTTCGAGAGGTCGCCGCTGATGGAGCCATCGCCACGGGTGGCTGCCCTTGTCGAGCGCATCAAGGCGCGGCCGGCCTATCAGGCGAGTCCTGGGGGCGCTTGAGTGCGGTCCGAAGCGCCCGCCAACGATCGAGCCACGATCTCGGGGTTGAGCATCGCGACCAGGGCGGCTGGGGTCCTCCTCCTTGCTACGGGGCTCGCCGCCTTCCTGGTCTTTCCATTTCGATACGGCGCCGACCTCGCGATTCCCCTTGCCGACCTGGCGTTGGGAGTCTTCCTGCTCCGGCTCGGGCGGGCCGAGGCCACGAAGCGCTCCGGGTCGCTGGCCCGAGCTGCGTGGCTCGGCCTGGCGCCATTCTTGATCCTTGCGGGCGCGCTGGTGACGCTCCACGAGGTCGGTGAGGTCATCGTGCTCCGCACGACCGACGCCCGTTCGCGCGCCTACGACACGCGATTGTGGATCATCGACCATGCCGGCGTCTCCTGGTTGGGAGCCGGGCGTAGTCGGAGCTGGTATCGACGCCTGCTTGCCCAGCCCGAGGTCACCATCGTTCGCGAGGGCGACGCACGCTGCCATCGCGCGGTTCCCGTCGAGGAGGTCGCCGTCCGGGACGAGGTCTTCGAGAAGATGGAGCGGAAGTACCTCATGGGGAGGTTGTGGCGGGCTCTCGGGCGCCACATGTTCCTGCCGAACGATGCGTCGCGCGAGGTGACCGTGGTCCCGGTTCGCCTCGATCCCTGCAACATGCCCACGAGTCGGGGGAGGTAGCGCCGACGCCCCGACGAAGCGCCGACTATGTGGAGCCGCGTGCCATGTCCTTCGGCAGTCAGCCGACTCTGAGAGGCAGGCTCGTCCACCTCAGGCCGCTTCGCCTCGAAGACCGTCGCGATCTCTACGCGGTTGCGGCCGACCCCCTGATCTGGGAGCAGCACCCCGTCAAGAACCGCCACGAGGAGGCCGTCTTCCGGGAGTTCTTCGCCGAGTCGCTGGCCTCGAGCGGCGCCCTGCTCGCCACGGATGCCGAGACCCGACGGGTCATCGGTTCCTCCCGCTTCTTCGGCCACGACGAAGAACGACGAGAAGTCGAGATCGGCTGGACCTTCCTGGCCAGGTCCCACTGGGGTGGCCGCTACAACGGGGAGCTGAAGCAGCTGATGCTGCGCCACGCCTTCCGGTTCGTGGAATCCGTCGTCCTCTTCGTGAGTCCGGAGAACATCCGGTCCCAGCAGGCCGTGGCGAGGATCGGCGGCGTCCGGGAACCGGACGCCGACGCAGAGGGCCGGCTCGTCTATCGGATCACGGCTTCGGCGTACGGGCAGGAGTGAGCCCTGCCCGCTGCGATCTCGGCAGCCGCGATCTAGGAGCGGGTCTTCTCCCAGACCGAGACGTGGGAGCTGCTCTCGTCGTCGAAGGGCTCGCGGGTCCAGCCGGCCCAGCGCTCGCGCAGGGTCATGCCGGCGAGTCGCGCCATCAGGTCGAGCTCGGCGGGCCAGACGTAGCGGAAGGGCGCCGAGAAGGAGCGGTAGCTGCCGCCGTCATTCCAGTAGTGGTGCGAGTACAGGATCTGGCCCACGAAGTCCGTGTACTCGTCGAAGCCCAGGTGGCTGCGGCCCACGTCGAAGGCCCGCACCCGTTCGCCAGGCGGTACCCTCCGCAGCTCGGGGACGTGAACCTCGATGACGAAGCACCCGCCGGGCTCGAGGTGCGCGGCCGCGTTCGCGAAGCACGCTACCTGCTCGTCCTGCGTGGTCAGGTTCGTGATCGTGTTGAATACGAGGTACACGAGCTCGAAGCTGCCTTCGACCCGTGTCGTCGCGAAGTCGCCCACCGTCGTCGAGACCCGCTCCGAACCCGGCTTCCTGTGGAGCTCTTCGAGCATCGGCTCGGAGATGTCGACGCCGTGCACGGGCACGCCGCGTCCGCTCAGCGCAAGGGCGACGCGTCCGGTGCCGATCCCGAACTCGAGGGCAGCCCCCTCGCCGGCCAGCTCGGCGAGGAAGTCCACCGCGGGGTCGAGCACCTCGGGTCGGTACATGTGGCCCGAGGTCTCGTCGTAGCGTGCGGCAATCTGCTCGTCGAACTCGACCTTGGCCACGCTCACGCCCCCGTCACGGCCGCCCGGCCGTCCGCAAGTGACTCCAGGCTTCCGACGATGCCCAGCAGGATCGTATCCCGCTGCCCTGCGTACCACCATCGACGAGGGAGCCCCGTGGTGCTCGCCGGATCCCGCCCCTCCGCGTCACGGGTAGCCGCGGGCCACGGCTTGCTCCCAGCGCGTCTGGTAGCCTCTGGTTCGGGGCATCGGGCGCCGTCCGCGGGGGGCCTGTGGGCCGGTTGCCGACCGCCGGCTCCGATAGGTGGCGAGAGTGCGCCAACTCCTGGCTCTGCTCCTCATGGTCGATCTCGTCGGGTGTACGACGCCGTTGGTGGTTCGAACGGAGCCGCATCGCGCTTCGGTGTACCTCAATGACGAGCTCGTGAGCGAACAGACGCCCGTCCAGCTGGTCCTCGATCGGAGGGCCTTCGCCCGTGGAACCGACCACATGAGGGTCGTTTCGGATGGCTATCGCCCGGTGGACGTCGAGGTGGCCCAGGTCTCGGACGGCAGCTGCCTCGTCACCAGTGCGATCGTCTTCGTCTTTGGCCTGTCGATCATTCTTCCTTCCCTGGCTTCTCTCGCCCACATGCCCTGGTGTACGCGGGCGGAGGAGGAGATCTTCGTGGAGCTCGAGAGGGTCGGATCGGAGGAAGCCGCCGCCAACCCGGAGGGCTGCTGCGCCACGCGCGGCGGGAGCCGATAGCCCGCTCCAATCGACTCGGGTAGCCTCGGGGTCGACGTTCGAAGGGTCAGGCGATGCAACCCCGGCTCGGAGGTGGTGCGATGACTCGAGGATCCTGCCTTTGCGGAGCCGTGCAGTTCGAGTTCGAGGGCAAGACCACGGACATCGGAATGTGCCACTGCTCGAAGTGCCGAAAGGTCTCCGGCGTCGCTTCGAACGCGAATCTCATGGTGGGTCGAGACCACTTCGCGTGGATCTCGGGCGAGAGCGAGATCAAGAAGTTCGAGCTGGCAGGCGGCTGGGGCGTGTGGCGCTGCTCCGTGTGCGGGTCGCCCGTACCCATGCTGCATCCCGGCGGAGGAGCCTACTGGGTGCCCGCCGGCCTCCTCGATTCGGACCCGGGTGTCCGGATCTCCGGCCATATCTTCGTGGGTTCCAAGGCGCCCTGGGACGAGATCACCGGAGAGGGACCGCAGCTGCGAGATGGCTTCGGAAGCGAGAGGCTCGACCAGGCGTGAGCACTACGGAGGGTTCCGACATCATGGAGAGAAGCACCTCGGCCGTGTCACGCCGGGTCGTCGTGACGGGTCTGCTGGCTCTGGTGGCGTTGCCTGCGCTCGCCCACCCCGGCCGCCATCGCCATCCTCATGGGCGGGGGCCCAGGGTCCGGCCTCGGCGGCGAATCCGCCGCCGGCGCGTCAGGCGCCGCGTCGTCTGGCGCACCGTGCGAGGGCGCCGCGTCCTCGTGGTTCCGACGGCGCTCGCCATCGGCTGGGAGCTCGTCGTGGACGACCGGGTCGTCGTCGTGACGGAGGTCCACGAGCACCGGGTCGTCGTCGAGCACGCCGACGGCAGCAAGGAGTCGATCGACGTCGTGAAGGAAGACAGCGGGGAGAACGCGGAGGACCTGGAGGGCTCCGAGTACGAGGTCGAAGAGGACGCCGAGGAGTAGCTCGCGACGTCGTCCGGGAGCGCGACGAGGAGAGAGAGGTGAAGAAGCGAGCCGCGCTGGTGACCCTGGCCGTCGCTGGCATCGCGTGGGCCCCCTCGGCGGAGACATGACTCACGACCCGAAGCCGGGGGAGCTGGGCGACCGCCAGGTGATTCCCGCGCTCCTCTCGCTGTGCGTGGTGTCCTTCCTCCTCCTGTGGTTACCGGCGCTCTCGCCCCACTACGGCTTCTACTCGGACGAGGTCTACTACCTGGCCTGTGCCGATCGGCTGGCCTTTGGCTACGTGGACCATCCGCCGCTCTTCGTCTGGCTCTTGCGGTTGCACCGCGAGGTCTTCGGCGACTCGCTGCTCGCGTTGCGCGTCTTGCCCTCTGCCGTGGGCGCCACAACGGTATTCCTGGCCGGTTGGATGGCACGGCGCCTGGGCGGGGCCCATGGGCCCAGAACCTGGCCGTTCTCGCCGTGATGGTCAGTGGCGTCTCGCTCACGATCTACGGCTTCTTCTCGGTGAATGCGACGGGAATCCTGCTCTGGACCGTCGCCTCCTGGGTGTTGCTCGAGCTGTGTCGCTCTCGGGATCGCCGACTGTGGCTGGTGCTAGGCGGGGTGCTGGGTCTCGCCCTCCTGAACAAGCACACCGCGGCGGTGCCGGTTGCCGGTGTCGTCGTTGCCACCCTGGCCAGCCCGCTCCGCCACGACCTGCGGAGCCCGTGGCCCTGGCTCGGCGCCCTGGCCGCCGCCTCGATCGTCGCGCCCAATCTCTACTGGCAGGTGGCGAACGGCTGGCCATCCCTGGCCTTCTATGCGGGAGTGGAGGAGAGCCGCTACACCGCTTCCGCCCTGGATCAGGTCGTCCTCCAGGTGCTCGCCCAGAACCCGGCATCGTTCCCGATATTGGGCGGGCGGCGTCTTCTTCCTGGCCTGGTCAGCGCGGGGACAGCGCTACCGGGCCTTGGCTTGGTTCTTCGCCACGGCGTTCGGTCTGGCGATCGTCGGCGGGTCGAGCCTGCCCTACCGGATCGGGGGCGTCTTCCCGCTGGTCTTCGCCGCTGGAGGCGTGTTCCTGGAGGGCGCGCGAAGGCTCGACGTGGGGCGCCTGCGCCGGATCTGGAACACCTGGACGCTTCCCTCCTTCATGCTGGCCGTCGGCGCGGTGATTGCGACCTTCGGCCTGCCGATCCTGCCGCCCCCGGTGCTGGAGCGGCACCCGCTCCACGACCGGAGCGAGGGCGATGGTCTGCAATTCCGCCCCGAGGTCGGCACGAACCGGATCCCCTACCACCTGGGCAACCGAACCCATTGGGTGTCGTTCGTGGAGGAGGTCGAGAGCGTGGTTCGGGGCCTCGATCCCGGCGAGCGGGAGGGTGCGATCATCCTGGCGGACTACTTCGGCCACGCCGGAGCCCTCGAGCACTACGCGCAGGATCGCTTGCCGCCGGTCTACAGCCCCATGACCGGCTACTTCCTCTGGGGCCCGCCCCGAGGATCGCCCACGACAGTGATCTCGATCGGCATCGACGAGGACTTCGTGCGGGCCAACTTCGAGCAGCCCGAGGTGGCCGCCACCTTTCGCTGTACCTACTGCCCCCCGGTGGTGAACGACCTGCCGATCTACGTGACGGGCCCTCCGAAACGTCCATTCGCTGAGCTCTGGCCGGAGATCGGAGAGCTGGAGGACCTGCGGACGCAGAAGCTCCGCGCCCAGGGCCGCGACGAAGGGCTGCGGTCCAAGGAGGAGCGGTAGATCGTCGAGCCCGCTGCAGCGCTCCGACATCGAGCGACACGCTGAGCTGGGCCCGGAAGCCCCGGTAGCCTTCGGAGAAGAGGGCCCCGATTCGAAGCGGGCTCCCGGCGCGCGGAGCGGCACTGCATTCCCACTCTCCCGATGGTCTTCTGGATCGCTCCACGGCAGGGCCTGCGGTTTGCAATGCTCTCCATCGTCCTACACGAAGGGGAGCGCCCACTTCGATGCACCGCATGAGAGACCCTGCGTTCTATCTCGGTATGGGGCTCCTGCTGACCCACGAGCTCGATGCGATTCCGAACCACGAGTGGCGCAACCTGCCGCTGCTTCGGGCGCTACCCGACGAGATCGGGATGCAGGTGTTCATCGCGGCTCACGTTCCGCTCTTCGCCATCGTGATCGCCCTGGTGGCCAGGAGGGAGGCTCGCGTTCGCCGGTTCTCGAGGCTGGGTGTCGGCATCTTCCTGCTCGTTCACGGGATCTTGCACGCGCTGTTGACGGGAGGAGCGAGCTACGAGTTCGGGTCGGCGCTCTCGAGCCTGCTCATCTACGGCGGGGCCGCCTTCGGGGCTCTCTATCTGGTGCTGGAGTGGCAGGACCCTTCCTCCGCCCCGTGAGGGTCGAACTTCGAGGTCGCTGAGACGGGTCCGAAGGGCGGGGACCGACGCCCTCTCTTGCTACCCTGCGGCCTCGTAGCGGCATGAGCCGCGGTGGCGGCTTGCCCGATCCATGGGGCAGCGAGGATGGAGAAGGAAGTCGGCGAGCTGATCCTCGTCCTGGACGAGCTGATCGCGTTCCTGGAGCGCCACGGCGAGGCGCACTGGCAGGATTGGATGGGCCGTTCCAGACGCCTCCTGGAGGCGCGCGACCTCTCCGGCGTGACCCGTCTGCTGGGTGCCTACGGCGGCATGGGCAGCTTCAACGATCTCTACCTGTGTCCCGAGAACGGTCACGCGATCGAGTAGGGGGAGGTGGAGGCGTGCAATGCCGAGCTCCGCGACCTGTGGTCACGGGCCCATGCCCTGGCCACGGCGATCGAGCGCCACGCCTGACCCATATGAGTGCTCGCGATGCGTCCGCTGCGCGGGAGAGGCCATGACCGACACCGAGCCGATTCGATTCGAGCCCTTCTGCGAAGAGCACAACGAGGGCGTCGTGTCGCTCTGCCGCGAGCTGGACTGGCCCTCCTACACGGATCCCGAGATCTCGCTGCGGGCGTTGCTCGCTCCGGGTTCCGTGACCTGGGTGGCGTGCGAGGGTGAGGCCGTCGTCGGGTTGGCCCATCTGCTCACGGACGGCCTCGTGCAGGCCCATCTCTTCCTCATCGGGGTGCGACCCTCCTCCCGGCGGAGGGGGATCGCGAAGACCCTGATTCGCGGAGCGTTCCGGGGCTGTGGTGCCAAGTGGCTGGACCTCTCGGCGGAGCCGGGCTCGGAAGGCTTCTACCGCTCCTTCGTCCACAAGGAAGGGGCCGGGTTCCGGGTCTACCCTTCCGAGCCCGTCGCTTGAGCGCGGGCCCGCCCGTCCACCCGAGGAGGACCGGTCGATGCTGAGCCACGTGATCCTCGGGATCGACGACGTCGACCGGGCCGTCGCCTTCTGCGACGCGGTCCTCGGCACGCTGGGCTACCAGCGGCGCTGGATCGGGGACAGCGGCGCTGGCTACGGAACGCACGACGAGCTCGGTGTGGACACCTTCTGGTTGAGCAGGCCGATCGACGGTCTCCCTGCAAGCGTCGGCAATGGGACCAACGTGGCCTTCGTGGCCCCGTCGCGGGAGGCGGTTCGCGACTTCCACGCGAGGGCCCTGGAGCTGGGCGGGGTGTCGGAAGGCGAGCCCGGGATACGGGAGGAGGCGCACCCGAACTTCTACGCCGCGTACCTGCGCGATCCCGAGGGCCACAAGATCGTCGCCGTGTGCCACGAGACGGAATGAGCCAGCCCCGGAAGGCACGCCCGTGGTCGTCCTCATCCACACCAGCTCTCCCTTCGCGCGTGGCCATGGAGCGGGCCGAGGCGCCAGCTGGCCATCCTGGGATCTGGTAGCGTTCCGGCATTCGACCCGGTGGCTTGGGCGAGGCCGGCGCGCGCCGGTCGGTGCAGCCGAAGCCCCTTCCCTCAGGCGGCGTCGATGACTCCTGGTCTCCTCCTGCTCGGATCCGTGGCCCTGCCGGTCGCGCTGGCCGCAGCGTTCCTGTGGAAGATCCGAAGAGGCGGGTCGCCGATTTCCAGAGTGACGGCCGCCCTCGGATTGGCCGGTCTGGCGCCCCTCTTCTTCATCGGCGCCGTGTGGCCCTCACCCTTCACCGTGGCCGGCCTGCTGGCGTTGCCAGCCGCCCTGGTGTTCCTGGTCTCGCTCTTCTCGCCCCGCAGCCTCGGTCGCGCCGCGAGGTGGTATCTGGTCTCGTCGGTTCTCGTTTCTCCACTCTCTTTCATCGTGTTCGCGGCCTGGCTGGAGTCCTAGCTGGCCCCTTCCCGGTGTCTTCGGCGCCTTGCTTCCTGGTAGCATGGGAAGCACGGGTCGGGTGGCGGGCGTTGCGATGCGCCTCGAGCCGTCGAGCATCCCACCGGTCCATCGAGAGGGGAGAGCCGCACGTGTCCCCCGCAATGTTGAACGCGCTGATCGCGTTCGTCCCGGCCCTCAGTGTCGCGGCGGCCGTGGGTCTCTACTGGAAGTTCCGTTCGCGAGGCGCCATGCGCGCCGTGGCGATCCTGCCGCCACTCGCGTGTGTCGTCCTCTCGGTCGTCGTGGGGCAGAGCATCGGAACGATCCTCAACCCCGTGGCATCGGAGCCGCATGGCCCCGTTGGCGACGAGGCTCTCGCCCTGCATCGCGAGAGCATCGTCGCCGATCTCCACGCCGACCCCCTGCTCTTCGGGAGGGATCTGCTCGAGCGTTCGGAGGCCGGGCACGTCGACATCCCGCGCCTGCTCGACGGCGGCGTCGCCCTCCAGGTCTTCAGCCTCGTCACGCGAGCCCCCCTGGGTTACAACGAGGAGGCGACGGATCCCGATCGGCCAGATCTCATCACCCTCTTCGCCCTCACCCACTTCTGGCCTCCCTCCACGTACTTCAGTCAGAGGGAACGCGTCCTCTACCACGCGGGCCGGTTCGAGGACATGGCCGCACGATCCGATGGCCGTCTTCGTCTCGTTCGCGATCGCGGCGATCTCGAAACCCTGCTCGCTGCCAGGCGGGCGGGAGAGCAGGTCGTCGGGGGGCTCCTCGCCATCGAAGGGTCGCACGTGCTCAGCAGCGACTTTCGAGACGAGCTCGACGCATTCTTCGCCCGGGGTCTACGGATGGCCAGCCTCACGCACTTCTTCGACAACGAGTTCGCCGGGTCGGTGCAGGGTCTCGAGAAGGGCGGGCTCACGATGCGTGGGCGCGAGCTCGTGGCGGCCTTCGAGAGCCGGGGGATCGTCATCGACCTCGCCCATGCATCCCACGCGACGATCGACGACGTGCTCGCGATCGCGCGAAGGCCCGTGGTCTTCTCGCACACGGGGGTCGCCGGCACCTGCGACCAGTACCACAACCTGAGGGACGAGCACGTGCGAGCCATCGCCGCGAACGGCGGTGTCATCGGAATCGGGCTCTGGGATACGGCCGTGTGCGGCTCCACCGCCCGCCACACGATCCGGGCGATGAGGCACGTCATCGATCTCGTTGGCGATTCCCACGTGGGCCTGGGCTCGGACTTCGACGGCTACGTCCGTGCGCACTTCGATGCGAGCGGGATGCCCTTGCTCACCCAGGCGATGCTGGACGAAGGCTTCGAGCCCGACACCATTCGCCGCATCCTCGGCGGTAACGTGCTCCGCGTGCTGCGCTCCGGGCTCCCCTGAGCCCGCTCGGGCCGGAGAGGGGCGGCCTGGCGAAGCACGGCAGGGCGGAGGGAGCCAAAGGCGTGACCCGACCTGGTAGCTTTGGGCGAACAGGTTCGGTTGCTCCGTTCGGGGCTTTCCGCCAGCCGGGCCGACATGCAGGCCCATCGGGGCATGGAGGCGAGATGTCGGAGAGCGAAGAACGAAGCGAAGAAGGGGCGGAGGTCGCTCTGGACCCGGCTCAGCAGCTCTACTTGATGCAGAGCCTGCAATCCGAACAGAACCTGGTCCTGGCTGTGTTGGCGGGCCTGCTGTCCGCACTCCTGGGCGCCGGGATCTGGGCGGGCGTCACGCTGGCGACGGGATACCAGATCGGCTTCATGGCGGTCGGCGTCGGCTTCCTCGTGGGGTACGCGGTTCGTGTGGCGGGCAAGGGAGTGTCGGCACCCTTCGGGTTCGTCGGCGCCGGGTTCGCGCTCCTCGGCTGCGCCCTCGGCAACCTCCTCGCGGTCACTGCGATGGTGGCCGAGCGAGAGGGCCTCCCCTTCCTGTCGGCTCTCGGCCAGCTGAACCCCGAGGTGATCGCGGAGCTCATGGTGGTGACCTTCAGCCCGATGGATCTTCTGTTCTACGGAATCGCAATCTACGAGGGCTACCGGCTCTCCTTCCGCCAGCTCTCCGAAGAAGAGCTCCAGCGCAAGCTCTCGGGGAGCCCGACCGCCTAGCTTCCAGCAGGGCATCGATCTGGTAGCCTTGGGCCCACGGGTCCGGTTGCCCGGCGGGATCGGCCCGCGACCGCAGCCGAGCCAAAGGCCCGTCATGCGGCTGCACTCCGCGGAGAGATCGAGGACATGGACGCGAACGACAAGAAGCAGGCACTTCGGATGATCCCCTACGGGCTCTACGTCTTGACGGCGGAGTCGGGTGACGGGCAGGTCGCCGCATCCACGGTCAACTGGGTCACACAGGCCTCCTTCGAGCCGCCCCTCGTGGCCGTCGGTGTCAAGGCCGACTCGGGGGCTCACTCCATCATCAAGGAGTCGAAGGTCTTCGCGTTGAACGTCCTGGGCAAGGGGCAGGACTCGATGGCCTTCTCCTTCTTCAAGCCCGTCGAGCGCGAGGGAAACAGCATCGCTGGAGAGGCCTTCTCGTCGGGTAGCTCCGGCGCCCCCGTCCTTGCGAACGCGCTGGCCTCTCTCGAATGCAGGCTCGTGGAGACCGTGGAGATCGGAGATCACTCCCTCTTCGTCGGCGAGGTGGTGGATGCTGGAGTGCCGACGATGCCCGATGGCCGCCCCGACGATGCGACCCTGACCCTCAGGGATCTCGGAGAGAAGACCTTCTACGGCGGGTAGCCGCGGCCTTCG
>NYZB01000036.1 GCA_002687015.1 Deltaproteobacteria bacterium | reverse complement strand
GAGCGTCGAGCACGAGCGGCACGAGCTCGGCCACCTCGGCTTGATCCTCGAGGTGCGTCGGACGGCTCCGGGAGCTCGAGCCGACGATGCCCTCCGCGAGCTTCGTCTGCGCCCGGAGGTCGTGGCGGCCGCCCGCAACGATCGACTCGAGATCCTCGGCGAGGAAGGCGGCAAGGACGCACGCCGCTACGCCACGAACCTGCTCGGTTGGGGAAGCGCGGAGGGCCGCTGCGGAAAGAGCGCTCGCATCGGGCTGGTCGACACGGCGGTCGACCGGGGCCATCCCACCCTGCGCGGCGCCAACCTCCACGGCCGCAGCTTCGCCAGCGGCGAGAGTGCACGTGACCACGGCACGGCCATTGCCAGCCTCCTGCTCGGCCGCGGCGGGCCGATGCCGGGCCTGGTGCCAGAGGCCGAGCTGTGGGTGGCTTCGACCGTCAGCCGGGAGGCGACGGGAGAAGTTCGCGCGCAGATCGCGACGATCGGCCAGGCCCTCGACTGGCTCGTGGGACAGAAGGTCCACGTCATCAATCTGAGCATGGGCGGCCCCCGCAACGAGGTGCTCCACGAGCTGGTGCACCGGGTCCTCGAGCTGGGCATCGCCGTGGTGGCCGCCGCCGGCAACGGTGGGCCCTCGGCCGGACCCGTCTTCCCCGCCGCACAAGAGGGGGTCCTGGCCGTCTCGGCCGTGGACGCGCGCTCCCGGGCCTGGCGTCGCAGCAACCGCGGCAGCTACGTGGACCTCGCTGCGCCCGGCGTGGACCTGTGGGTCGCCCGCGCCGACGGCAGCAGCGCCTTCGCTTCGGGCACCTCCTTCGCCGCCCCCTTCGTCACCGCCGCCATCGCGGCGCTGGGCAGGGACGGGGACCCGGAAGCGCTCCTCGACGAGGCCCTCGATCTCGGCGAGCCCGGCCCGGACCCGGTGTACGGCCACGGGCTGCTCCGCCCCCCTCGGGGATGCCTTCGCTAGAGCGCCGGCGGCGCTCGGAATGCAGGCCTGCTCCCCGATCGGTTGAACCGCGGGCGCTCCTGGAACGACCCAGGCCCGAACCGCCCAGCACGGGCCAACCATTCAAGGGAGATCGACATGAAGTTCATCAAGAACGTCGGAATCGGGATCGTCTGCGCCGGCCTGCTCGGCACCGGCGCCCAGGCCGCTGGGTACGTGAAGTTCGCGTCCCAGGACAGCAAGGTGTTCAAGGTCGAGAAGGGCGAGAAGCGGACCTTCGACAAGTCGAGTCCGAAGCTCAAGGAGAGGAGCCTCAGGGAGATCGAGAAGTCGCCCCGCAAGGCCATCGCCATGCCCAAGGCGCCGACCAGGCGCATGGACGGCCCGCAGATCGCGCCGCCGACCCCCACGAACCGGAAGATCAGCCCCCAGCCGGACGGCCGGGCGCTCGGCAACCCCCTGCCCAGGCCGCCCGCGGCCGTGAGCCTGCCCGCCGCTGCGCGGCGCACCGCGATCGCGACCGGTGGTTGCGTGGACCCGACGGCGCAGAGCATCAGCATCTCGGGTGTTCGCGACAACGGTGACGGCACCTACGACTTCTCGCTGCGCGGGACCGTCGTCAACCGCGGCAGCTCCCAGTGGGTTTCCGGTGACAACCAGCAGATCGCGAACCTGAGCCAGGGCGGGACCACCAAGGCCGTCGCTCGCTTCCCCCGCCTCGACGCCGGCGCCCGGGTCAACACCGCCTTTGCGCGGATCCAGCGCTGGCTGCCCTCGCAGGAGTTCCAGCAGGGCTTCGAGCTCCGGATCTCCTACGACCCCGACATCTTCATCGACGGCAACGACCGCAACGACGACTGCCAGATGGGGAACAACGTCACCGCGATCAGCGTGGCCGAGATCAACCGGGAGATCGCTCGCCAGGCGCACTAGAGCCGACCGAGCTTCGACCCCGGCGCCTCGCGCGTCGTACGGGCCGGGTGGGCCTTCCCACCCGGCCCGCTTCGTTCTGGGGCCGAGGCAGCCCTGTTGACGGGGCCCACGGGCCCTCGTACCTTCAGATGCTCGAGCTTCTTCAAAACACGGGTTGATTTCAGGTACTTGCAGGACCCTCGGCTCGGATCCAACGGGACCCGCACCCGAAGCTGCTAAGTACCCGCCCCACCACGATTGGGACGTGTCATGGCCAAGCCCACCGGGCGTGCGGGAATGGGACGAGCGGGCGATTCCACGCGCGCCGTCCATTCGGGACAGCGGGATCGGCAGGAGAGCAGCGCGCTCGCCACGCCGATCCACCAGACCTCGACCTTCTGGTTCAAGGACTCCGCGGAGCTGCGCGAGTACGCCGAGGGCCGGCTCGTCCGGGACGAGTACGGGCGCTACAGCAACCCGACCTGGAGAGCCGTCGAGGCCAAGCTGTCGGAGCTGGAGGGCACCGAGCAGACGGTGCTCTTCGGGTCGGGCATGGCCGCCGCCACGAGCACCTTCCTGGCGCTGCTGCCGAAGGGCGGCCACATCGTGGTCACCAACGACTGCTACCGCCGCACGCGGCAGTTCATCCAGCAGTACCTGTCCAAGCTGGAGGTGGAGGCGACGGTCATCGAGCCCGCCAACACGGGCGCGCTCAAGGACGCCCTGCGCGACGACACGGTCTTCTTCTTCACCGAGTCCCCGACCAACCCCTACCTGCGCGTGATCGATCTCCCGGAGACGGCGCGGATCTGCCGGGAGCGGGGTGTCAAGGTGCTGGTCGACGGGACCTTTGCGACGCCGGTGAACCATCGCCCCCTCGAGCAGGGTGCGGATCTGGTGCTGCACAGTGCGACGAAGTACCTCGCTGGACACAACGACCTGATCGCGGGGACGGTCTCGGGCTCGGCCGAGGAGGTCGCCCCGATCCGCGAGGCGTGTGGCGTGCTGGGCGGCATCCTCGATCCCCACGCCGCGTACCTGCTGCTGCGCGGCATGAAGACCCTGGCGCTGCGCATGGAGCGCCACAACGCCAACGGCCAGGCCGTCGCACGCGCGCTCGAGGCCCACGGCAAGGTGCGGCGGGTCTGGTACCCCGGCCTCGAGAGCCACCCGGACCACGCGGTGGCCAGCCAGCTCATGTCCGGATTCTCCGGCGTCGTCACCTTCGAGATCGAGGGCGATCTGGATGCCACGATCCGCTTCACCGATGCCTGCCAGCTGCCCTATCTGGCGCCCAGCCTCGGCGGCGTCGACTCCCTCGTGGAGATGCCCGTGCTGATGTCCTACTGGGACTACCCGCCGGAAGAACGCCAGGCCTACGGGATCACCGACTCGCTGGTACGGCTCGCCTGCGGCATCGAGGACAGCGAGGATCTGATCGCCGACCTCCAGCAGGCCCTGGACCGCGTCTAGGCGCCGAGGTCCGGGCCCCTCAGCTAGTGGACGGCGGGCCAGCGGGTCACGATGCGCGTGCCCTTCTCGGGCGTGCTCTCGACGCGGATCGTCCCGTTGTGCGCGGTCACGATGCCGTGGACGATCGCCAGGCCCAGCCCGCTGGCGCCCCGGAGATCCTTGGTCGTGAAGAAGGGGTCGAAGATGCTCTGGCGGGCCTCCTCGCTGATGCCGACGCCGTCGTCGGCCACACTCAGCTCGACCCAGCTCTCGTTGCCGAGGCTCGAGTGGCGAGCCGCGAGGGTGATCTCGCCGTGGGGATGGACGGCCTCGCGAGCGTTCTCGACGAGCTGCACCAGGACGCGACGCAGCTGCGCCTCCTCTACCGCCAGCCGGCCCACAGCGGGGTCGATGTCCAGGGTCAGGGAGATCCCCGCTCCGAGGCGGCCCCTCCAGCTGGCGGCGAAGGCCGCCAGGAACTTCTCCAGATCGACACTTCCCTCCGAGCGGGGCCCCTGCCGGGCGAAGTCCAGGAGATCGCGGGTCAGGTCGGCGCAGTATTGCGCGGCCTCCTCCAGGTCCACGAGCTCCGGCAGCCCATCGGCCTTCCCGGGCAGCTCGTCGCGCAGCATGGCCGCATTGCCGAGCACGGTGGTCAGCTTGTTGTTGAAGTCGTGGGCGATGCCTCCGGCCAGACGCCCCAGGGTCTCGAGACGACTCGTCCGTTCGAGCTGCTCCTGCATCTCCCGCTCCCGCGTGACGTCGCGGACCAGCACCACTCGCCCCACCGCTCGACCTTCGCTCGAGATCGGCCGGCCGTGGATCTGCAGCCGGCGGCCCCCCGGCGCCCGCGTCTCCACGACGGCTTCGGGCGCATACAGCGTGCCGATCGACTGGAGGAGGGGGGAGGCGGGATCCTCGGGCTGTTCTTCCAGGCGGTCGAGCAGAGCGGCCACGGGCCTTTGCGCCCAAGCCTCGGCGGGCTCGTCGCCGACCAGATCCGCCAGCACGGGATTCATCACGCGAACGGCACCTTCGCCATCGATCAGGAGCAAACCGATCGGCGCGCTGTCGAAGACCGCGCTCAGGGTCGCCCGGCGGCGCTCGGCCGTTGCGGCGACCCGACCCAGCAGGTTGGTGGTCTGCGCTCCAGCCACGAGGACACCGGTCGCGAGCCACAGGAAGAACCCGGAGGGAACCTGTCCGCCGATCTTGAGCCAGGTATAGGTGCAGGAGGCGAGGGCCACGAGAGAAAAGGAGAGTGCGAGCAGCAGCTCACTGCGGCGCGCCGCGGGCCGGCGAGCCTGGCGTGCCACCTCCCAGGCCGAGGCACCGGCGGAAAGGGCGATCAACCCCGAACCGGCGACCAGCGTCGAGGCTTCGCTCACGAGCGGCTCGATGCCCACGCGTGCGGCCGCCACGGCTCCGGCTGCGGCCAGGACCCAACGCGGGACCTGCCTCCCCGAGAACTGGCGCGAGCCGACCCAGAAGAGCAACGCGAAGCTCGTGCCCAGCAGCGGAATCAGGGGCCCGATGAGGGGCCACCTCTCCGAGAGCAGGACCGCGGCGCCCGACAGGTACAGACAGACCCAGGTCGCGGCCCACGCGCCCCCACCCTCCCGCGGCGCGAGCCGCACCATCGAAGCCGCGAGGACGACGACGAAGACGATTCCGGTGGCAAAGAAGGCCTGCTCGCTCACGAGCCCTCCAGAGCCATTCTACTCCGCGAGCGGCTCAGCGCCCGGCCGCTCGCTGCTCCAGCAGCACGACGCGACGGTTCTTCGCCCGACCCTCCTCGCTGCGGTTGCTGGCCACCGGCGCCAGGAAGGCCAGCCCGTGGGGCTTCAGGCGACTGGAGGCCACTCCGCGCGCGGTGAGCGCCTTCACGACCGCCCGGGCCCGCCGACGGGACAGGTCCAGGTTCGACTCCAGGCCTCCGACATCGTCCGTGTGGCCCACGACGTGGAGCCGCAGGGAGCTGTTCTCCTCGAGCAGGCGAGCCACCTCGTCGAGCGTCGGCTCGGAGGCCGGCCGGATCCTGGCCTGGTTGAAGTCGAAGGTGATGCCGTAGAGGGCGACCGAGCCCTCCTGCTCGATGCCCTGCAGCATCGCGTCCGCGTCGACTTCGACCTGCCCGCTCTCCATGGCTGCGACCTCGAGCACCTCGAGCCAGGTGTGGGCCCGCACACGCTTGGGATCGCCGGAGTTGTTCCAGCAGACGTAGACGGACACGTAGAGCTCGCCCTCCGGGCGCACGAGCTTGGCCGCCAGGTAGCGCTGATCCCGGTAGTTGTCGCCGAAGCCGTCGACGTAGGGCACCGCGTTGTTGTTGAAGGCCCGGCCGCCGCATGCCTCGTTCTTGCACGAGAAGAGCACCTCGAAGTCGCCCGCGGCGAGCTCCTGCTCGTAGTTGCGGAACACCTCCAGGGTCGAGCGACCCTCGGGGTTGCGGTAGCCGATCCGCACCCGGGTGCCTTCGAGCTCCAGGGTCTTGGTGTACTGGGGCTTGCTCCCGGAGCCCTTGATGGGACCGAGCGGGAGCCGCAGCTCGTCGAACTTGGCGCCGTGGTAGTTGACGATCTCGGAGCCCTTGTACCGGCCGATGGCCGGATGATCGGAGGAGCCGGGCCGATCGGACGAGGCGGCTGCGAGGGGCCACAGCGCCAGCAGCAGGGTGAGCGCGGGAAGGAACCGGTTCGTTCGCATGCGAGCGCTCCTCCTGGTCGGCGCGCCACGAGCATCCCGCGAAACCACCCGGGTGCGCACCCCTCAGCCGGGGGGGATGCCCAAGATTGCTCATAACCAGTTGAAATAGCTCACGTTTTTTCGTTGAACCCCGGCCGGCCCTGGAACCACCCAGCCCCGAACACAACGGGCCTCGAAGGCGGCCCAAGGGGAGAACGAAGATGCTTCGAGACGACCGACGATTCCGGAAGCTGCGCCGCGGCACCGCCATCCTGCTGCTTGGTGCCTTCTCACTGTTCGATGTCGCCGCGTGGGCCGGACCGCCCATGCCGGCGGCTAGCGGCTTTGGCGCCGCCGGCGGCCAGATGCCGACCGGGCTGCGCGAGATGAAGAACGGCACGCCCCAGGCGCCCGCGATGCAGACGCCGAACCCGACGCCCTCGAAGGGCTCCTCCACCGGGCAGCTCCCGACGGCCCCCGCGATCCAGGGCAAGGGCAAGCGCGGCAAGACCGCGCTGAAGCCGCTCCCCGCGGTCCAGAAGGCGCCCGCGCTGAAGCAGCTGCCGGCGGTGCAGAAGGTGGCCCCCAGCCCCGCGGTGAAGCGGCAGACCCTCGAGGGTCGCCTGCAGCCCGCGAAGACCGGCCACGGCAAGACCCTGCGCCCCGGCTTCGACAAGACGCCGATGACGCCGCGTCTGGGCCTCGGCAAGGGCAGCTCCGTCCCCGGCATGCGGCCGGGTTTCGGCAAGACCGACTCCGTTCCCAGCCTCCGGCCGGGCTTCGGCAAGGGCCACGTCATGCCCGATCTGCGCCCGGACTCGACTCCGCTGCCGATCGGCGGCGTGCCGGGTGGCGCCATGCCGCACGGCGGCCCCATGGACGGCCGCGACATCCGCGACGCGGCTCGCCAGATCCGAGAGGAGGCCTCGCGCCGAAGCTCGATCCGGCTGACCAGTCTCTCCGGCTTCACCGGCTACGAGGGCCAGTGCGCCTACGGCGGTGAGTCGCTCGTGATCGCCGGCTACGGCTTCGGCGAGGCCCGGGGCTCGCGACAGATCGTCCTCGAGCGGCGGGGCGCCCGCGGCAGCTCGGTCGCGGCCTACGTGCGCGCCGATTCCTGGAGCGACACCCGCGTGGCCGCCAGCGTTCCGAACGGCCTGGCGGAGGGTCAGACCTTCCACGTGGTCGTCCTGGATTCGTCGGGCCGCACCCTGAGCAACAGCCTGGCGATCTCGGCCTGCCGCACCCGCGGTCGCGTCGTCGTCAACATGGACACGAGCTGGTGCGCCTACTCGACGGATCAGGTGATCGTCGAGGCACGCGCAACGGGCGGCCGTGTCTACCCCCTCGGCGCGATGACCGGCTCCCACGACTTCGACGTGGTGTTCGGCAGCGACAACCTGCCCCTCGGCCGGTACAGCATCGAGACGCGATTCCGCGGCAATCCCTGCCCCGGCGGCACCTGGTCGGGAAGCCCGAGCATCCACATCTCCCACGACGACCCCCTCGAGGAGGTCAGGGTGACCTACGACGTCTCGATGACCGAGACCCCGTTGGCCCTGACGGTCGTCGAGGGACTGCTGCGCACGAGCTTCCGCGACCTCCAGATCCGGCTCAACAACTACGACCGCAGCGCGAGCGGCGACAGCCGCTTCCAGGCGGGCGACGCGTTCATCCTGCTCCCGCCGGCTCTCGGCGGGCGGCGCATCCCGCTGGACCTCCCCGAGATCCGCGAGGGCGCCTTCCGCTACTACGTGCAGGATCTGAACCTGGGCGGCATCCACGTCGGCCACGTCGGCGAGCGCTTCCACGTGCGGCTGACCTTCGAGAGCGGTGGCAACGAGCTCAAGGGCCATTGCTTCGGCGACGTCCTGGACGGCTGCCTGGCCGGTCCCGACAGCTCGGCGCCCGACGGTCACATCAACGGCGCCAGCGTCGACATCTACTTCGACGCGATCCGCTACAACGTGGGCGGCGGCACCGGCGGAGACGTCTCGATCGGCAACGTCGAGGTCAGCGTAGACGCGGACCTGGCCGTCAACGGCATCCTCGGACCGCTCTTCGAGCTCATCGAGGGCGAGATCCGCGGGCGGGTGATTCCGCCCCTCGAGGCGAACCTGCGGGCCCAGCTCTCGACCCGGGCCTTCCAGGTCGAGGTGGCCAACGGCATCCGGGCCGCGACTGGCGGTCTGATCGGCAACGTCCAGGGCGTCGACGTCGTGGGCAGCCGACTGATCATCCGCCACGTCCCCCGTGGCTAGCCCACGAGCCTGCGAGTGCTCTCCGAGAGCCCCGAGCAGCCCCGCTGCTCGGGGCTCTCTCCGTTCCTGTCCTCGCCAGCACCCGCGGCTAGAGCAGGTCGCCCTCGAGGGGGCTCGAGTGCTCCATGGCGAGGAGCTTCTTCTTCATGGGCAGGCCGCCCGCGTATCCGCCCAGCTTCCCTCCCGCGGCGACGATCCGGTGGCAGGGGATCACGAGGGAGAGCGGATTCGCGCCGTTGGCCGTGCCCACGGCCCGGACGGCCCTCGGCTGGGAGATCGCGCGGGCGATCTCGGTATAGGTGCGGGTCTCACCGTAGGGGACCTCGCAGAGCGCCTCGTAGACCCGGGCCTGGAAGTCGGTGGCGCGCAGGTCGAGGGGCAGATCGAACTCTCGCCGCTTGCCCTCGAGGAAGTCGCTGATCTGGCGGATGGCGGCCTGGTTCGGCTTCCAGGCCTCCTCGACGCCCAGGTCGGGAGCGTGCCGGCGGCGCCAGCCGGCGAAGCCCCGGCCGCTGGCGCGGGGGAGCTGGACATAGGCCAGGCCCTTCCCGGTGGAGGCGCAGCGCATCGTGCCAAAGGGCGACTCGAACTCGGCGACGTGGAGGATCTCCATCGGGGCGTCACAATAGCAATGCGGCGACGCCCCGGCGCAGCCGCGCGGAGGAGACTCTTGGCCCATCTGCTCGTCGCTGGCGGCGCTGGCTACATCGGCTCCCACACCCTTCGCGCACTGCGTCGGGCCGGCCACACGGCAGTAGTGGTCGACGATCTCCGAGCCGGCCGCGAGGCCGCCACCATGGGCGCCCCGCTGGTCGTCTGCGACGTGGGGGATCCGATCGAGGTGCCGCGTTTGCTGGCCCGCTACGGGCCCTTCGATGGGGTGCTCCACTTCGCCGCCTCGATCCAGGTCGCCGAATCCGTGGCCCGCCCCCTGGCCTACTACCAGAACAACGTTGCGGCGGCGATGAACCTGATCGATGCGGCCCTCCCGCACGGGGTCCGCGCCTTCGTGCTCTCGTCGACGGCGGCCGTCTACGGGCATCCGGACCAACAGCCGATTCCCGAGGACGCGGGCATCGCACCGATCAACCCCTACGGCGCCAGCAAGGCCATGACGGAGCAGATCCTGGCCGACAGCGAGAGCGCCCACGGCCTGCGCTGGGCGGCGCTTCGCTACTTCAATGCATGCGGCGCCGACCCGGAAGGCGGGCTGGGCGAATGCCACGACCCCGAGACCCACCTCATCCCCGTGGCCCTGGAGGCGGCTGCCGGCCTGCGGCCGGCCCTGAAGCTGTTCGGGACGGACTACCCGACGCCCGACGGCACCTGCGTGAGGGACTACATCCACGTCAGCGATCTCGCCGTCGCCCACGTGAGTGCCGTCGAGGGCCTGCTCGCGGGCAAGCCGGGCGGCCCCTACAACCTGGGGAGCGGGGTCGGCCACAGCAACCGGGAGGTCCTCGACGCCGTGGGTCGGGTGGTGGGCCTGCCGGTCCCCCTGGAGGATGCGCCGCGCCGACCCGGGGACCCCCCCACGCTGATCGCCGACGCCAGCCGCTTTCGCGGCGATTTCGGCTGGACCCCGCGCCACTCCGACCTGGACACGATCGTAGCGACGGCATGGGAGTGGCTGCGGCTCTGGCGCGGGCTCTGACCCTCCCGGCCGCTCAGTCCATGTCCAGCCGCTTCATCATCTTCTGAAGCGACTGGCGAGGAATGCCGAGGCGTTCCGCAGCACGGGTCTTGCTTCCGGTCTCCTCGATGGCCTGCTCGATCATGCGCCGTTTGAGGATGTCGACGGCGAGGTTCAGGTCGCGCTCGTCGGGCATGGAGATGCCCTCGCCGCTTGCGGCCGGTGCCGCCCGCCGCAGCTCCTCGGAGAGCATCACCTCGGAGATGGTCTCCTCGTCGCCCGCCAGCGCCACGGCGCGCTGGATCTCGTTCTCGAGCTCGCGCACGTTGCCGCTCCAGCCATGGGCCGTCAGACGATCCATGGCCGCGTTCGTGAAGCCGTGCAGCTTGCGGTTCATCTTCTCGTTCGTGATGTCGAGGAAGTGGTGGGCCAGGGTGGGAATGTCCTCGCGCCGCTCGCGCAGCGGCGGGATCTCCAGCTCGACCACCCGTAGCCGGTAGAAGAGATCCTCGCGGAAGCGGCCCTCCTTCACCTCGGCGCGCAGGTCCTTGTTCGTCGCCGCGATGATCCGGACGTCCACCTTTCGCGAGTCCGAGGAGCCCAGCGGGCGGATCTCGCCGTCCTGCAGCACGCGCAGCAGGCGCACCTGCATCCCGGGCTCGGTCTCGCCGATCTCGTCGAGGAAGATCGTCCCTCCGTCGGCGATCTCGAAGAGCCCCTTCTTGTCCTGGTGCGCTCCGGTGAAGGCACCGCGCTTGTGTCCGAAGAGCTCGCTCTCGAGGAGCGTGTCGGGCAGCGCACCGCAGTTCTGAGCCACGAAGCGCGCATCCTTGCGCTGCCCCGCATAGTGCACGGCTCGGGCGACCATGTCCTTGCCCGTCCCGGTCTCTCCGGAGAGCAGAACGGTGGCATCGGTCTGGGCCACCTTCTCCATGACGTCGAAGACCCTCTGCATGGCCTGGCTGGAGCCGATGATCTGGTCGAAGGAGTACTGCCTCTCGACCTCCCGGCGCAGGAACAGGTTCTCCGCGCGCAGCTTCTCGTTCGCCACGGCCAGGGCCGCCGCCAGCTCGGTGTTCTCCGCGTTGAGTCGGTAGTTCTCGAGAGCCCGCTTGACGTCCAGACGCAGCTCGTCTGGCTCCCAGGGCTTCTGGATGTAGCGGTAGATCCGCCCGTCGTTGATGGCCCGCACGATCGAATTGATGTCGGCGTAGCCGGTCAGCATCATCCGCACGGCGGCCGGACGGTGCTCGATCACCTTCTCCAGGAACTCGGTTCCGCTCATCTCGGGCATGACCTGGTCGACGATCACCAGATCGATGTCCTCTTCCCGGAGGATCTGGACACCGTCACGCCCGTTGTCGACGGCGAAGACCGTGTAGTCCTCGGAGAGAGTCAGCTCGAGGGACTCGAGGATGGCCACCTCGTCGTCGACGAGGAGCACCTTGAAGGGCCGCTCGTCGGCGCCGCCCTGGCGGGCGCCTTCGATGTTGGTCGGGGGTTCGGGGGCCACGATCGCAGCCTACCGGCCGGAGAGCGGTGCAGCAAAATGTGGCACCTGGACTCCGACCGGCCTCGGAAAGAAGAGGAGGCGGCCGGCCTCTCGGCCGACCGCCTCTACTTGGACTCGTCGGGCAGGGTGCTAACGCCGACGGGCCGTCTTGCGCCGCGTGGTCTTCCGCGCGGTCTTCCTCTTCGCGGTCTTGCGAGCCGCCTTCTTCCGGGTGGCCTTCCGCTTGGGCGCCGCCTTCTTGCGAGCCGTCTTCTTGCGGGTGGCCTTCTTGCGGGCCGGCCGCCGCCGTGCCGTCGTCTTCTTGCGGGCGGCCTTTCGCCGGGTGGGTCGTCCGCGCCGCGCCATCTTGGTGCGGGCCACGTCACCTTGCTTGTCGATGAAGTACAGGAAGCCGTCTTCCCGCTCGACACTGGCCTTGACGACCAACTGGGGCTTGGTCCGGGAGGGCTTGCCGCCGCCCCTCGCCATCTTCGCCCGGCTCACATGCCCCTTCTTGTCGAGGTAGTAGAGCCAGCCCTTCTCTCGCTTGATCCCGGTCCTCGCGACCTTGGTGGCCATGGACCCCTCCTTCTTGGTGTGGTTCGAGTGCCCGCCCGGGGAGGACGGGGCCTTGGAGGAACCGCACCGCGGTGGGGGAAGACCGTCGGTACACAGGAGAGGATCGGGACCACCACCGACGGTGTCAATAGAAAAACGAGGGTTTATCGACGGAGTTGCGACCTCCGAGGATGCCCTTCGGGGGAGCCGGCGGCCGTCTCGCTCTAGGCCAGGCGCTCCTCGACGCGCTCGATGACCCGGAGCTCGTAGCGCGCACCGTCGAGGGCGTTCATCTCCTGGATCCCGGTCGGGCTGGTGACGTTGATCTCGGTCAGCTTTCCGCCGATCACGTCGATTCCGACGAAGAAGAGATCCCGCTCCTTCAGCCAGGGGCCGACCTCGGCGACGATCTTGCGGTCGTTCTCGTCGAGGGCCGTCTTGGCGGCCTGACCTCCGACGTGGAGATTCGCTCGCACCTCGCCGTGGTCCGGAACCCGCAAGACGGCGCCGAGGGGCTGGCCGTCGACCAGCAGGATGCGCTTGTCGCCGGTGCGCACGTCGGGCAGGTAGCGCTGGGCCATGATGCGGCGCTCGCCGAAGCGGGTGCTCTGCTCGAGGATGGAGATCAGGTTCCGGTCATCGCGCCGCAGGTGGAAGATGCCCTCGCCCCCCTTCCCGTCGAGGGGCTTCACGATCATCTCCCCTCCGAGGCTGTCCATGAATGCGAGCAGCACCCCGCGGTCGCGGCTGACGATGGTCTCGGCCATCAGGTGGCGGAAGTTCAGCGCGAAGAGCTTCTCGTTTTCGGAGAGGACGCTGGCCGGTCGGTTCAGGACCAGCGCCTGCTGACAGAGGCCCAGGATCTGGGTCGCCGTGATGAACTCGGCGTCGACGGGGGGATCCGTGCGCTGCCAGATCACGTCGAAGGCCTCGTCCAGGACGAGGGTCTCCGGGGGGCCCAGCTCGTAGTGATGGCCGTGCTCCCGCTGCAGGGTCACGGGCTGGGCGACGGCGACGGCACCCCCGGTGGCCACGCCCAGGTCGGCCGGATCGACGAACCACAGGCGGTGGCCCCGCTCCTGGGCTGCGAGCATCAGCACGAAGGTCGTATCGCCGTCGATGTCGATGGAGGCCAGGGGGTCCATCACGAACGCCATGCGGAGGGAAGGGGCGGCCATTCTGGCAATACCTCGGGTTCGGCCGGCAAGGCGCGAGCCGGCCAGGGGATCGTTAGCGCAGGGCGTGGCCCGTCGGCTACGGTCCGCCAAGTTGGGGGAGTCGCGGTGAACCGCTTCCGCTGGATTCTCGCTGCGGTGGTGGTGCTGGGCCTCGGCATCGGAACCGCCACCACTGCCTTCTACGTGGTCTTCGTCCGGGATCTCCCGAGCTTCGAGACCCTTGCGGACTATCGACCGCCGCTCACCAGCCGTGTCTTCGACCGGAATGGCCAGCCCATCGGCGAGTTCTTCGAGTTCCGGCGCGAGCTCACACCCCTTTCCGAGATTCCCGAGGTCGTCATCCAGGCCTTCCTGGCCGCCGAGGACGACACCTTCTACGAGCACGCGGGTGTGGACTACGTCTCCATCCTGCGGGCGGCGTGGGCGAACCTCCGGGCGGGTGGAGAGAAGGTGCAGGGCGCCAGCACCATCACGCAGCAGATGGTGAAGCAGCTGCTCCTCTCTCCCGAGCGCACCTACAAGCGCAAGGTCCGCGAGCTGATCCTGGCCCGACGCATCGAGCAGCGCTTCAGCAAGGACGACATCCTCTACCTGTACCTGAACCAGATCTACTTCGGAGCCGGCGCGTACGGGATCGGCGAGGCGGCGCGCACCTACTTCGACAAGTCGATCGGTGAGGTGGATGCCGGCGAGGCCGCACTGCTCGCGGGGCTGCCCAAGGCGCCGGGGCGCAACTCGCCCTATCTGGACCCCGAACGTGCCGAGGAGCGCCGACGCTACGTGCTCGACCGGATGCTGGAGGAGGGCCTGCTCGACGAAGAGACCCACCGCAGCGCGAGCGAGACGCCGCCCACCCTTCGGGTCCAGGAGATCGACCCGGACTTCGCCGTCACCTCCTACTTCACCGAGGAGATCCGCCGGGTGCTCGTCGAGGCGCTGGGCAACGAGTCGGTGCTGCGGGGTGGCCTGCGCATCGAGACCACTCTCGATCTCGAGCTCCAGCGCGCGGCCGTCCTGGCGGTGCGCGACGGTCTCGAGGCCCTCGATCGCCGAAGGGGCTACCGCGGCCCGCTCCGCCGGATCGTCGAGGCCGAGCGGGAGGCCGAGCTCGGCCGGATCGCCAGCGCGAACGGCCTGCTCCCCGAGAGCCCCGACGATCCGCCGGTTCGCCCCGCGCCCGGGGCGCGGCTCGAGGTGCTGATCACCGCCGTCGAGAAGGAGCGCCTGCTGGCTGCGGCCGCCCCGGGGCTCGACGTCTCGCTGGCTCTGGCGGACCTGACCTGGGCACGCGACCCGGAGGCCAAGAGCCGGGCGCCGCTGAAGGACCTCCGCGAGCGTTTCTCCGTCGGTGACGTCCTGCCGGTGCAGCTCCCGGCTCCCGCGACCCGCGAGTCGCCCGAGGCGACGGCGCCGGAAGAGCTCCCTCGCGCGCAGCTCGCCCAGGTACCCGACGCCCAGGGCGCCCTGCTCTCCTTCGACCATGGCAGCGGCGACGTGCTCGCATTGGTCGGCGGCTACGACTTCGAGGACAGCGAGTTCAACCGCACGACCCAGGCGCAGCGGCAGCCGGGCTCGGCCTTCAAGCCACTGATCTACGCAGCGGCCATGGGTCGCGGCTTCACACCGGCATCGATCGTCGTGGACCGGCCGGTGGTGATCGAGAACGAGGGCTTCACCTGGCGCCCGGAGAACTACGGCCGTCGCTTCCTGGGACCGCTGCTGCTGAGCGAAGCCCTGGCGCGCTCGGTGAACAACGCCACGATCCACCTGCTGCGCGACGTGGGCATCGACCACGCAATGGAGTTCGCTCGCGATCTGGGCATCGAGTCACCGCTCGAGCGGAACCTGGGCCTGGCCCTCGGCTCGAACCCGGTGACCCTGCTCGAGATCACCCGAGCCTACGCCGTCCTCGGTGCGGGCGGCCGGGAGCTCGCGCCCCTCATCGTGCGCCGGATCCTGGACCGGGACGGGGAGGTGCTGCTCGAGAACCTGGTCCTCGGAGCGGAGCCTCCGCGCCTGGACGAGCCGGAACCCGAGCCCGAGCCACTCTTCGCTTCACGGGACTCGATCCCCGGCCTGGAAGAACCGGCCGCCGAAGACCCGGAGGCCCTGCCCGAGGGCTTCGTCATGTCCCCCCAACAGGCCTATCTGGCGACCGCCGTCTTGCGGCAGGTGGTGGAGCATCCGCGCGGTACGGGCCGGCGGGCGCGCGGCCTCGGCCACCCCCTGGCCGGCAAGACGGGCACGACCAACGACCAGGGCGACGCCTGGTTCGTCGGCTTCTCCCCCGACGTCGCGACGGGCGTGTGGGTGGGCTTCGACGAGAAGCGGGTCCTGGGCCGCGGGGAGACGGGGGGACGCGCCGCCCTGCCGATCTGGATCGACTTCATGGGGGCGGCCCTCGCCGAGCGGCCCGTGCGAGATTTCCCGGTTCCCGAGGGCATCGTGTTCGCGCGCATCGACGGCAAGAACGGCCTGTTGGCCTCCGCGAGCAGCGAGCAGACCCTGTTCCAGCCCTTCCTCGAGGGCACCGAGCCCACCGAGCAGGCGGACCAGGCCGTGACGGCGTCACAGGACAAGCGTCGCCTCCAGCTCGACTTCTAGGGCGCCCCCCCGGGCTCGCCCGAGCCCCCCAGCAGCAACTCGCGCAGGGCGAAGGGGCTCGCCACGAGAAGGTCGGCGCCGGCCTCGCGCAGCTCGGCCTCGTCGCCGATCCCCCAGGTCACCCCGATCGTCAGCAGGGCGTGGGCCGCGCCGGCGCGCACGTCGAAGTGGCGGTCCCCGATCATCGCGACGGGCGTGCCCGGCGCCGCCGGCGCGAAGGCGGCCAGGGCCCGCGCCACGGTGCGGGTCTTGTCCTCGGCGTGGGTCTCCCGGAGGGGCGGTCCGACGATGGCACGGAAGTGTCGCGCCAGGCCGAGGCTCTCGAGGATCGGCCGGGCGAAGGCCTCGGGCTTCGAGGTGGCGACCGCGAGCGGGAGCCTCGGTGCCAGCGCTTCGAGACACGCGGCAATGCCCGGGAAGGCGGGTGTCTCGGTAGGCGCCACCTCCCGGTAGCGCTCGCGGTAGTGGCCGATGCAGGACGCCACCCGATCCTCGGAGCGCCCACGCGCCGCGAGCAGGGCGGCAAAGCAGTCCCGCAGGGGTGGACCGATGAAGCCGTGCAGGGCAGCTTCGGGTTCGGGCGCCAGCCCTTCCCGCTCGAGCGCATGGTTGATGCACTGGGCGATGGGGCGGCGGGAGTCGACGAGCACGCCATCGAGGTCGAAGAGGGCGGCGGCCACGCGCCGGGGGCGAGCCCCATTCTCGGAAGGGTTTGACATGGAGGCCACGGGCACGTTAGCAACGGGGGCGGTGGGGGAACGAGCGACCGAATCGGCCGCGCCGCGGGCGGGGACGAGCCAAGCGAACCCGGGCCGGGAACCGGCCGGGGAGGATCTCCAGAGCCTGCTGGGGCAGGCGGTGGAGAGATTGGCCACGTCCACCCGGAGCCCGCGGGTGGCCGCCTGGGGGCGAGGGCCGGACGGCACCCCCGTCGTGCTGGCGGCACGGATCGAGGGACCGGCCCTGCGCTCCCCGTCGCAGGACGCCTACGGCGCGGGCATCCGGCTCACCCGACCCCAGGATCTCGGCGCGGCCGGGGTGGCGGCGGCCCTGGCGGATGTCGCCAGCTCGGACGGCTTCGGCGCCGTTGCGCCCATACACCTCAGTGGGGATGGAATCGGTGGCGTGGGCACGGGCGGGAGTGGGATCGACGGCGGCGGGGAGGGGCTGGCCCTGCTCCTCCTCGGAGGCCCCTCGGACCCGCCCGGGCGGGTGCGACCGCGCCCCCTCGCCGCGCTGGGAGCGGCCGCGGGGAGGTTGGCCGCACCCATGGCCGCAGCTCATGCGGCCGAGCGGCTCGCACAGGTCGATCAGGAGGTGCGGCGACTCGATCGCCTGGCTGCCCTCGGCAGCCTGGTGGCGGAGATCGTGCACGAGATCCGCAATCCGCTCGTCTCGGTGAAGACCTTCCTGCAGCTGCTGCCGGAACGCGAGTCCGATCCCGAGTTCACCGAGAGCTTCCTCGAGGTCGCCCGGGAGGAGCTGCAACGGATCGAGCGGCTGCTCAACCTGGTGCTGCAGCACGGGCGCCCCGGAGGGGCCGAGCGCAGCGAAGCCGACGCCGACGTCGCCACCACCCTCGACTCGGTGCTCCAGCTCGTCCGCTTCCGCGCCGACGACCGCGGCGTGACCCTCCAGAGCGAGGCCGAGGCGTCTCTTCCGAGGGCCGGCTTGTCGGCGGATGCGCTGCGGCAGGCGCTCCTCAACCTCGCGCTCAATGCGATCGAGGCGTCCCCACCCGACAGCAAGGTGACCCTGCGGGTCGCACCCGGAGACGGGCGCGTCGAGATCTGCGTCGACGACGAGGGGCCGGGCGTGGCTCCCGAGCTCCGCGAGAAGCTCTTCGCCCCGTTCTTCTCCACGAAGTCGGAAGGGCCCGGAGGGCTCGGGCTCTCGATCACCTCCCGTATCGCGAGCGAGGCCGGCGGCACGCTCAGGGTCGAAGATGCGCCCACGGGCGGAGCCCGCTTCCGGCTCAGCCTCCCGATCCGCAAGGCATGACGGGGACGTTCTTTCCGTGTTTCCGTTGTCAATGAACCGTGGGGGATCACCCGGAAGACGGCGACAACGGAAACACGGAAAGAACGTCCCCTCCCGCGCGGCCTAGCGGGTGAGCCAGGTCGAGGTGACGCGAGCGAGGTCGGCGAGGCCCCTGCCAAAGAAGTGGTCGGTGCCCGGCAGGATCACGATCTCGACGCCGGGGCTGTCGGCCAGGGCGCTTTGCAGGGCACCGGCCGGCGCGAGGTCGTCGTCCGCTCCCGTGACGATGAGGACCTCCTTGCCGGTCGCGGCGATCTCGTCGGGGGAGATCAACGCGGGCGGCGGGGCGACCAGAACCAGCTGCTTCACTCTCGGGTGCCTTCCCGCCACGCGGACGGCCGCGGCTGCGCCAAAGGAGTAGCCACAACCCACGAGCTTGCCGGGCACTCCCAGGGCGGCGTGATCGAGGGCCGACCCGTAGTCGGCATCGGCGTCCTTCGCCTCGCCGCTCGGTTCGCCGGAGCTGGCGCCCACGCCGCGCCAATTGAAGCGCGTGGTGTCCATCTCCGCGCTGAAGCATGCGTAGGCCACCTCGTTCACCACGGGCGAATCCATGCTGCCGCCGTAGAGCGGGTGGGGCGGCGCGACGACGGCGCCGCGCGCCGCGTCGGATCCGGCCGCCACGTAGATGGCTTCCAGACCCAGCTCGGGAGCGTCGCGCCGGGCGACGCTGACCATTCTCTCGACCCATTTCATGGCGGAAAACTAGCTAGAGTGGACCGATGCCGCGCGGAGGCGCTCCGGAAGGGAAGCGTGGAACGCGAAGCGCCCGCGCTGCGGCGTGCCCCCTGCGAAAGGACTGCCCCCATGAACCGGATCGCCTACCAGGGCCGGTCGATCACCGTCCAGGTCGAGCCGGTCGAGCTGCCCAACGGGCGCCGCGTCGAGCTCGACGTGGTGCGCCACCCGGGCGCATCGGCGGTGGTGCCCTTCGAGAGCGACGACGTGGTGCTCCTGATCCGTCAGTTCCGCCACTGCGCCGACGGCATGATCTGGGAAGTTCCCGCCGGCAAGCTCGACGGTGACACCCCCGAGGTGTGCGCGAAGAAGGAGCTCGAGGAAGAGGCGGGCCGGCGGGCCGGCCGCCTCGAGAGGCTGGGCTCGGTCTGGACGACGCCGGGCTTCACCGACGAGGTCATCCACCTGTTCGCCGCCCACGATCTCAGCGAGGTCCCGCCGCGGCCCGAGGACGACGAGATCATCGAGGTGGTTCCCATGCCGCTCTCGAAGGCCCTGGACATGGTCTGGAGCGGCGAGCTGCGCGACGCCAAGAGCGCGCTGGCCTTGATCCACGCGGCGCGGCGCAGCGGGCGACTGGGCTGAGGCCGTGAACGGCGGTCGACTCGGCCTGGTGTTCGCGTGGCATGCCTTGCCCTGGGAGCACCTGCTCGAGCTCGTTCGCCACGCGGACAGCGCGGGCATCGAAGCCGTCTACGTCGACGGCGACGTGTCGATGATGCCCAAGCGCGGCGACGGAGACGTCCTCGACGGGTTCACCATGACGACGGCCCTGCTCGCATCGACCGGGCGGGTCGGGATCGGCTCGATCCGTCTGCCCCACCATTGGCACACCGCCAAGCTCGGCCAGGCGGTAGCGACCTGGGAGCGGCTCTTCCCGGGCCGCTCGCGTTTCCTGATCTCGACGGGAGGCCAACCGGCAGACGCCAGGTTCGGGTTGGTCTGGCGCGGCATGACCGAGCGCCGGGCTCACCTCGACGAAACCCTGGATGCGCTGCGCGCCCTGTGGCGGGGCGAGACCGTCCACCGCGACGGCACCTACGTGAAGCTTGCGGCCGCCGCGGTGCGGCCCACGCCGCCGCCGGGGCGGCCGGAGATCGAAGTGGCCTCCGGCGTGTCGCCGCTGCTCCAGGTCGTCGCGCGCCACGCGGACCGCTGGGACATGAACGTTCCCTCCACCCCTGGGCGCGTCGCCAAGGCCAAAGCCGCGCTGGCCGAGGCCTGCGCGGGGGAGGGACGCGACCCAGCCGGAATCGGCACACAGCTCTGGGTCCTGGCGCGTCCTGCAGGAGGCACGGCGAGCGAGGCGCTCGCGGACCTGCGGCGTTGGTACCCCTGGTTCGACCACATCGATGACGACGAGGCTCTCGACTCGATCGCCCGCGGCGGGGCGGCGGCCTGCCAGGATCACCTGGCTGCGATTCGGGAGTCGGGCGTCGACGTGCCCCTGGCCGACCTGACGGGCCTGGATCTTGACGCGGCGCATCATGCCATTGACGCGCTCTGCGCCTGAGTGGCCCGCCGGCGAACCCCTGCGACCCGCATCGGGAAAGCCGCGTTGACCCCTTCCTGGGGAGGCCGTAGGCTGGGCAAAATCGCGGGAGTTCGCGCCCGTTCCCGCCTGTCGATCGGCGCACCCCGCCGGCTGGGGCCGGCGGGGTGCGCGACATGCCCCATCACGAGCCCCGTGTGGGGCACACCCTGATCGGGGGAGGCAAGCGAGCTTGTACGGACGCGGCGGCAATTCGATCGGCTTCGGCCCGCCGGAGACACCCGACATCATCAAGTGGTTGATGATCGCCAACGTCGGTGTGTTCATCCTGCAGAACGTCCTGGCGGGTTTCACGGAGACGTTCGCAGTCTTCCCCTACCAGGTCTGGGAGCAGGGCCGGATCTGGCAGGTGGCGACCTACATGTGGCTGCACGCGCCGAACAGCGTCTGGCACCTGCTCTTCAACATGTTCGCCCTGTGGATGTTCGGCTCACCCGTCGCGAGCTACTGGGGTGAGAAACGGTTCTTCCGGTACTACATGATCTGCGGCATCGGGGCCGGCATTCTGATCGCCACCTGGCCGGCCCTCCTCCACACGATGGAGATGAGCGCACCGCAGTACATCATGCCGACGCTGGGCGCGTCGGGTGCGGTCTTCGGGGTGCTACTCGCCTACTCGCTCACCTGGCCCGACCGCGTGATCATGCTGATCTTCCCGCCGATCCCCATCAAGGCGATCTACTTCATCCCCTTCCTGTTCTTCATGCAGGTGTTCGGCGGGCCCCCCAACATCAGCCACGTCGGACACCTGGGCGGCGTGCTCGTCGGCTGGATCGCCCTGCAGCGCATGGGCATCGGCCATCGCTTCGGCCTCCAGCAGATCAAGCACCGCTACCGCCGCTACAAGATGCGCCGCGACCTCCAGGCCGCGCAGAAGGAAGACCGGCGCCGCGACGAGCACACCTATCACTGATGAGTGAAGCCACCACCGACTTCCTGATGACCCCGGAGCTCGAGGACGAGATCGTCCGTGCCGCGGGGCTCCTTGCGGGAGCGGGCAAGGTGGTGGCCCTGACCGGCGCGGGCCTCTCCGTGGAGAGCGGAATCCCGCCCTTCCGCGGCCCCGGGGGCCTGTGGACGAAGTACGGCGAGCCGCCCATGGACGGCTACCAGCGCTTCCTCGCCGACCCGGCCAAGGCCTGGCGCGAACGCCTGAACCCGACCGAGAACTGGGCCAAGGGCCTGACGGAGACCCTCGGCAAGGCACGGCCCAACCTGGGCCACCTTTCCCTCGTGGGCCTGGAAGAGCTCGGAGTGCTGCGGGCGACGATCACCCAGAACGTCGACGACCTGCACCGTCAGGCGGGCAGCCGGGCCCTGCTCGAGATCCACGGCAACTACTCGCTGCTGCGCTGCATGCAGTGCCACGTGCGGATGGAGCCCGAAGAAATCGAGGTCGACCCCGAGGACCTGCCGCCGCTCTGTCAGAGCTGCGGCGGCATCATGAAGGGCGACACCGTGCAGTTCGGCGAGCCGATCCCGCCCGACGTGCTGCGCGGATGCTATGGAGCCGTCGACGCCTGCGACTGCATGCTCGTCGTCGGCACCTCGGCCACGGTCTACCCGGCGGCCGAGTTCCCCCTCGAGGTACTGCGCCGCGGCGGCCAGGTCATCGAGGTGAACCCCTACGAGAGCGAGCTCACGCCCGCCTGCACCGTGTCCCTGCGCGGACCGGGCGGAGCGCTCCTCGAACGCCTGCTCCACCACACGCGCGCCCGACGGTCCCATGGATCCATCGAGGCCAACCCATGAAGCGAGATGACTGCGACGCCGGCGATGCCGGCGAGAAGGGCAACCGCGGGCGGGGAATCAGTGGCTTCATCCGAAGCCTGCTCTCCGGCATCCCGTGGAGCGAGCGAGGCGAAGCGACCGAGACCCTGACGCTGGAGACTCCCGTCTCGGGCAGGCTCCGCGTCGACAATGCCAACGGCCGAACCCACGTGATCGGCGAGGATCGCAAGGACATCGGCATCGAAGCCGTGAAGACGGCTCGAGCCGAGTCCGAAGAGGGCGCCCAACGCCTGGTCGACGACATCCGGATCGTCCATCGCGAGGACGCCCAGGGCATCCTCGAGCTCGAGGTCGTGATCCCCGGACGCATCCATCGCCAGGGGCGCGCGGATCTCGAGATCCGGGTGCCGCGCGAGGTCTGGGTCCAGGTGGTCGCCGCGAACGGGCGCATCTGCGTCGAAGGCCTGCGGGCCAAGGTGCGCGCCCGGTCCAGCAACGGCCCCGTCCGCGCCACCGACGTGATCGGCGACATGGACCTCCAGGCCATGAACGCCAAGGTGCAGACGCGCTGCACCTGCGGCCGGCTGCTGGCCCGCTCCAGCAACGGCAAGATCCAGGTCGAGGAGCACCAGGGGGCGGTGGATGCCTCGACCACCAACGGCACCGTCACCTGCGCCCTGGAGAGGCTGGGCAAGGAGGGGGTGGTGCTGGTCACGAGCAACGGCAGGATCTCCCTCGACCTGCCCGACGACCCGGACGGTGACCTCGACGTGCGGGTCGACAACGGCGTGATCCGCTCCTCGCTCGACCTGCCCGCGGCCAGCCGCGAACGAAGCGGCCGACTCAAGGCCACGCTGGGGGCGGGCGGCATCCCCATCCGGCTGCGCGCCTCGAACGGGACGATCACGGTCCGTTAGCGTTCAGCCCCCCCGGGCGGGAAGCCGGCTCCGGATCGAGCCAGAGGATCTCGCCCTCGATGGCCGGCCCTTGCACCGTCAACCGACCGACCGAGCGGCGGCGCCCGGGAGCAGCCGGCCCCGCGTAGCCGGGGTTGAAGCGGAGACAGCCCTCCGAGCGCTCGTTGACGACCTCGTGGGTGTGGCCGTAGACGAGAGCATGGGGCTGCCAATCGGCCAGCTCCCGCGCCACGCTCGGGTGGATCTTGCCGAAGTTGTCGTACCAATGGCAGAGGAGGATGCGCGCGCCGCCGAGCTCCACGCGCTGCTCCCAGGGGTAGCGGTCCGTGAGCTCCGGATCCCCGTTGCCCACGACGGCCACGACTGGCGCGATCCGCCGTAGCTCGTCGAGCAGCGCCTCATCGCCGATGTCCCCCGCGTGGAGGATTGCGTCGGAGCCGGCCAGCGCGGCGAGGGTATCGTCCCCGAGCAGGCCGTGGGTGTCGGCGAGCACGCCGACGCGAAGCGACGTCATCGGCAACGACCGGACGCGCCGAGCAAGCCCGGCTCAGCGACCGACGGCACGGCGCAGACGAGCTCCGCCGTGCAGGAAGACGACACCCGAAGGCTGGATCTCGGCCACCACGAGCACACCCACGGCATCGCCTTCGCGAAGCTCCAACACGTCGCCGTGGCCTTCCACCTCGACCCGGGCACTGCGCCGCCCCGGTGTCGGATGCCAGACGGTGCGAAGCACCGAGACCTCAGGCGGGGGCGGTACCACGGCCACCTGGCGAGGTGCGCGCCTGGGCTCCGCGATCACTGGCCTCGACGGCGCCGCCGGCCGGGCCTCCCGAGGAGCCGGCGCGGCCGGCGGCGGACTCACGGGGGACCTGGCCTCCGGCACGGCCCTCGCCACGGGCTCGGGCGGGACGACTGCGGGCGCGGCCTTCACCACGGGCTCGGGCGGGACGACCGCGGACGCGGCCTTCACCACCGGCTCGGGCGGGACGACCGCGGACGCGGCCTTCACCACCGGCT
>NYZB01000035.1 GCA_002687015.1 Deltaproteobacteria bacterium | reverse complement strand
GAGCGACCTCACCAGCTCTACGATGCCCTGATCGCCTTCGTCCGAGAGCTTCCCGACCAGCCGGCCTCGGCCCACCACCGGGCGCTCTTCGACTGGCTGGCGCACGAGAGCGGACGCAAGGTGTGGGTCGAGCGCTCCGGCGCCTCGATCGACTACCTGGGCCAGCTTCACGCCGCGTTTCCCGAGGCCCGCTTCCTGCACATCCACCGCGCAGGTGAGGAGGCGGCCCTGTCGATGCGCGAGCACCATGCCTTCCGCCTGGCCATCATGCTGGCCTACCAGCTGTCCCCCGACAGCGGGCGCAACGGCGAGCCGCTGCGGGCCCCGCTGGAGCGGGAGACGGCGGGGGATCGGATCGCCGCGCTCCTCGCTACGCGCCCGCCGGCCCGGCACTTCGGGCGCTGGTGGACCGACCAGATCCTGCGTGGCTTCGCCGCGATGCCCCGCGTCGACGCGCATCAGCTCCACGCGATCCGCTTCGAGGATCTCCTCTCGGAGCCCGAGGCGGTGCTCGCCGAGGTGGCGGCCTTCCTCGAGCTCCCGGATCCGCAAGGCGCGTGGCGGGCCGAAGGCGCGGCCCTGGTCCGGGGCGCACCCGCCCTTCGGGCACCGGCTCTCGAGCCCGGCGAGCGCGAAGCCCTCGAGGAGGCATGTCGCCCTGGGAACCTGTTGCTGGGTCGATCGGGCGGAGCCGCGACGAGCGCACCTGGTTAGACCCCCCACCTGGAGGAGAGCTTCATGTCCGCTGATGCCGTGCTGCGTGACGAGGGAAGGGACTGGCGGCTGCGATTCAGTCTCTGGCTGACCCTGGGTTGGCTGACCCTCGGCGCCCTCTACATCTCCGGCGTCGTGGGCTGGGGCGGGTTCGTGCAATAGCGCGCACCGGATCTCGGCGGCTTCCTCGAAGGGGCCTTCGCGCCCCTGGCCTTCCTGTGGCTGGTGGTGGGCTTCTTCCTGCAACGCCAGCAGCTCGCCGAGAACACCGAAGCGATTCGTGCCCAGCTGGTGGAGATGCGCCGCGCTGCGGAGCAGGCCGAGGTGCAGTCGCGTGCCATCGAGGCGGACGAGCTGCACTCACGTCAGGACACCTTCCTGCGCATCGCCGACATGGTGAACGGACAGCTCGCCACGATCGGCGGCTTTCTCGTGATGTCGGCGGTCATCGAGATCGGCCCCGACGAGATGACCAAGCCCGGGGGCGGCCAGGAGCTCTGGGCCCGGACGGGCGCCGGCGATCACACCGCCTTCAGCGGGAAGATGTTCTCCCTGGTCTACAGCGACGAGATGCCCGCTCCCACGCTCTTCTGGGGCACCGAGATCCGCAGCAATCACACCCGCAACTTCATGGCCGCCTTCGACCGGCTCATCGAGCACGCCCGCCGCTGCGATCCCGACGGGATCATTGCCGACGCGATCCTCGACGGCCACCACGGACGGATCCACCGCATCATGCGCGAATCGGCTCCGGCCGGATAGGAATGTGAGACCGAGAGGCGCTCGGTGTCGCCCGCCTCCTAGCGCCAGCCCCGCGGGTTCTCCCGGAACGCGCGGCGCCAGGCCTCGAGGCTCTCGCGGAGCGCACGGGTCCTCTCTGGATGGGTCGTCGCCACGTCGTAGGCCTCCTCCGGGTCGAGCCCGAGGTCGTAGAGCAGGGGCCACCGGCCGAGCGTCGGCACGCCCTCGTCGGCTCCCGGCGGCCTGTAGTCGCGTCCGGCCAGCAGCTTCCCACCCGGGGTGTCGGTCTTGTCGAGGGGGACGGGCCAGACGTAGTGGCTGTTGCGGTCGATCAGCTTCCAGGAGCCGAGGCGAAGGGCCTCGAAGTCGTAGTCGTGGGCGAAGTAGAGAGGCCGCGGCGGAGCACTCTCCCGGCCACCGGACCAGAGCGGCCACTGGTCCTCTCCGTCGATCACGCGGTCGGCCGGCAGCTCCAGACCGGCCAGGCCGACGAGGGTCGGAAAGAGGTCGATGTTCATGGTGGGCGCATCGCTCGTTGCAGCGGCCGGAATCCGGCCGGGCCACCAGGCGACGAAGGGGACGCGGAAGCCCCCCTCGTAGCTCTGGCCCTTGCGGCCTCGCAGCCCGCCGGGGCTTCCCTCGTACCAGGGCCCGTTGTCGCTCGTGAAGACGACCAGCGTGTTCTCGGCGATTCCCGCACGACGAATCGCTGCGATCACCTGGCCGACGCTCCAATCGAGCTCGGAGACCGCGTCGCCATAGGGCCCGCCGGCGGAACGGCCGGCAAAGGCCTCGGAGGGGAAGAAGGGCTGATGGGGGTCCTTGTGAGCCAGGTAGAGGAAGAAGGGCCGGCCCGCCGACTCCTCGACGAAGCGGACGGCTTCTTCGGTGAAGCGCCTCGTGTAGTGCGCCTGGTCCAGGCCGATGTCCGAGACGATCTCTTCCCGGTCTCGCCAGAATGCGACGGGCCAATCGTCGTTGGACAGGTTGAAGCCGACGAAGCGGTCGAAGCCGTGGTTCGACGGGTGGTACTCCGGAAGTCGCGTGAAATCGCCCAGGTGCCACTTGCCGATGGCCATCGACCGGTAGCCCGCCACTCCCAGAGCCTCGGCCAGGGTGATTTCCGAGGGCGGCAGGCCGCGCACCGCGTTGTCACCCCCGGCCAGGTCGACCGCCCCGAGCTTCGAGAACACGATTCCGGCGCGGTACATGAGCTTCCGCATCAGCGTGTCGTCTGCCGCCTGCAGGGCCGCCACGATTCCGCTGCGCAGGGGGTAACGCCCCGTCAGCAGGCCGGCCCGCGAAGGCGAGCAGACCGGAGCGCTCGCATAGAATTCGGTGAGTCGCAGGCCCTCCCCGGCCAGTCGATCCAGGTGGGGCGTGTCGATCGATCGGGTGCCCTGGATTCCCAGGTCTCCGTAGCCGAGGTCGTCCGCCAGGATCACGATGATGTTGGGGCGAAGGGAGGACTCCCCGGTCGGCGCCGCGCGCAGCTGCTGCTCGACGGGTTCGGTGGCCCTCTGCCGGTCGACGAAGTCGTCGCGGTCGATGCCGTGGTCGACGGGCGCGAGCGCCGAGCGCCCGAGCCAGGCGGCGAGCAGCACGAGCAGGACCGCCGCGAGGAGGGTGCCCCCTCTTCTCATGCCCGGCCCACGAGGCGCGGGGCTAGCCGGCAACCGGCCAGCCCCGCGAGAACCCTGGTGGAGCTGAGGGGAGTCGAACCCCTGACCTCTTGAATGCCATTCAAGCGCTCTCCCAACTGAGCTACAGCCCCAGGGGAAAACCAGGCTATCCGTCGCCCCCGGGGCTGTCAAAGTGCCCTACCGCGCGCTCGACGCTTCCGAGCCGATGAGCCATGCTCCAGCCCCACTCGCCGGAGTGATGGAACTGGTAGACATAGCGGACTCAAAATCCGCCGGCCGGAGACGGCCGTGTGGGTTCGAATCCCACCTCCGGCACCCATTCCGCCACGACACGGGCGAAAGGGAAGGCCCCGCGGGGTCACAGGGGAGAGAGACGCGGGTTCCGGCCGTGAATGGAGCGGGGCGTCGCGACGTCGAAGAAACTGGTCAACCGGTGCCCCGGGCTCTGGTCGGGGCGGGACAAGGGAGAACGAGGAGAATGGGCAAGACCAAGGGCATGGTGGGGCTGCTGACGCTGGCGCTTCTGGCGGGGCCGCTCTTTCTGGTAGAGCCGGCTGCTGCCGAGAACGAGTGCGAGGGGATGCGGACCTTCAGTGGCCTGATCCAGGGGTTCAAGAAGAAGGGCAAGAAGGCCGGCTTCGTGCTCGACAACCGGCAGGGCGACAAGGTCCGCTTCAACAAGCCGGAGGAGGTGCTCATCCTCGACCAGCGGACGGGCGGCAAGAAGAAGGCCGAGGTCTGGAAGGACATCAAGAACGGCTGGTACGCGAGCGTGTGCTGGAAGTTCACGGACGACCCGCGTCTGGCCTACAAGGTGATGCTCAAGGACAAGCCGGCCGAAGACGCCGTCGACCAGTAGCCGGCAGGCCGTTCGGCCCCCACAGATCTCGGAGAGGGTTGGCGCTCTCCCTCGCCCCCCCCGCCGCCAGGCGGGAGGGACCGCGGTCGTGCCGACCCCACCGGGTGCCGCCGCGGTCGGGGTGCCGCTACCGTTTCCGGGTCATGCCGGGCACACCGCTTCTCCGCGCGGACCAGTACGATCGCTATCGCCGCCACCTGAACCTCCCGGAGTTCGGCGTGGAAGGGCAGCGTCGCCTGCTCGAGAGCCGCGTCCTCCTGATCGGAGCCGGGGGGCTCGGATGCCCACTGGCCCAGTACCTGGCGGCGGCGGGGGTCGGGCACCTGGGCCTGATGGACTTCGACGTCGTCGATCCGTCGAATCTCCAGCGGCAGATCCTGTTCGGTACCAAGGACGTGGGTCGCCTGAAGGTGGAGGTGGCGAGGGAGCGGATCGAGGCGATGAACCCCGACGTCTCGGTCGAGCCCCTTCCCGAACAGCTCACCTCGGAGAACGCCCTCGAGCGTTTCCGTGACTACGACGTCATCGTGGACGGGACGGACAACTTCCCGACCCGCTATCTGTCGAACGACGCTTGCGTCCTGCTCGGAAAGCCCACCGTCTACGGCGCCATCCTTCGCTTCGAAGGTCAGGCGGCGACCTTCGACGCGAAGCGCGGGCCCTGCTACCGCTGTCTCTTCCCGGAACCGCCGCCGCCCGGCTCGGTTCCCTCCTGCGCGGAAGGAGGCGTACTGGGCATCCTCCCGGGGACGATCGCGATGATCCAGGCGACCGAGACGGTCAAGCTCCTGACCGGGATCGGCGAGCCGCTGATCGGCCGGCTCCTCGTCTACGATGCCCTGGCGATGCGGTTCAGCGAGTACCGCCTCAAGAAGGACCCGAGCTGCCCCGTGTGCGGCGAGGAGCCGACGGTGACGGAGCTGATCGACTACGAGGGGTTCTGCGGCATGCCCGCGGCCCCGGAGGCCTCGGACGTGAAGGAAATCTCCGCCACCGAGCTGAAGGCGCGAATGGACGCGGGGGAGGGCTTGCTCCTGCTCGACGTACGCGAGCAGCCCGAGTGGGATGCGGGCCACATCGAGGGCGCTCGCCTGCTGCCCCTCTCGGAGCTCGAGAGCCGGTTGGACGAGCTGGCCGACTGGAGGGACCGGCCGATCGTGGCCCAGTGTCACCACGGCGGCCGGAGCGCCCAGGCGTGTCAGATCCTGACGTCGGCGGGCTTCCAGGACCTGACGAATCTGGTGGGTGGCATCGATGCCTGGTCGTTGACCGTCGACCCTTCCGTGGAGCGATACTGACATGGCCATCCGGATCCCCGATCCCCTGAAGCGTCGGCATCTCGTCGAAGGCGAGCTCGATGCGGCCAAGGCCGTGGCGCTCGCCGACGCCTACCTCGAAGAGGGCCTGGTGCTCGACGCCGTGCCCTTCCTGGAGAAGGCGGGAGCCCACGAGCGCCTGGAGGAGCTCCTGCACGAGGTGATTCGCAGCGGCAACGTGTTCGAGGTACGGGCAGTCGCGGAGGCGTTGAAGAAGCCCCTGGAAGCACACCACTGGGAAGAGGTGGCTCGGGCGGCCCGCGAACAGGGGAAGGACCAGTACGCCACCGAGGCCAACGCGCAGGTGGAGCGCCTCCGGAGCTGAGCGCCGAGGGGGGTGGTCCTGCGTCGCCGCGGGACGCTGCTGCCCTGCGGTAGACTCCCGTTCCGTGTCCACGCTGCCCCCGCCCCGCTGCCTCGACGACCTGGTCGCCTGTCTCCAGAAGCGCTTCGATGGCGAGGCCGCCGACGATCTCCATGCGGTCGTGCATTTCGACCTGACCGGGTCGAGAGGGGGATCGGTGGTCCTGCGCATCGAGCCGGGTAAGGCCGACATCGGGCCCGGAACGGTCGGTGAGCCGGACCTGCGGCTGCGGGTCGACGCCCGGGACTTCTTCGCGGTACTCGCAGGCACCCAGAACGTGGACGTGCTGCATCTCGAGGGCAAGCTAGAGGTCGAAGGCAACCTGGGCCTGGCCATGCGCCTGCGCACCTTGTTTCCCGCACGCTGAGACGTGGCCACCTCGATCCGGATCGAGAACGCCCGCACCCACAACCTGCAGGGCGTCTCCTGTGAGATCCCGCTCGGCCGGCTCACCGTGGTCAGTGGCGTCTCGGGCTCGGGCAAGTCGAGCCTCGCCTTCGACACCCTGTACGCGGAGGGCCAACGCCGCTACGTCGCCTCGCTGTCGACCTATGCGCGGCAGTTCCTCGAGCGGCTTCCGCGACCCGACGCGGACCTCGTCAGCAATCTGCCACCCGCCATTGCGATCGAGCAGCACAACCGCGTGACGAACGCGCGCTCGACGGTTGGCACGGCGACGGAGATCCTCGACCACCTGCGCCTGCTCTACGCCCGGGTGGGGGAGACGCGCTGCTGCGGCAAGCGGGTCGAGGCGGGGACGGTGGAAGGCTTCACCGACCGCCTTCTGGAGCGCTTCGGGGGGGGGCGGGGGAGCCTGGCCGTGGCGCTCCCGGAGG
>NYZB01000034.1 GCA_002687015.1 Deltaproteobacteria bacterium | reverse complement strand
TCGGCGCTGATGCCCGTCGCCGACCGGCTTCGTTCGTACATCCAGGACACGGTGGAGCTGGTTCACGAGGCCCTCGTCCGTGGCGACGAGGTGCTCTTCGAGGGGGCCCAGGGCACCTTCCTGGACATCGACCACGGGACCTATCCCTTCGTCACGTCCTCGAACTGCGTGGCGGGCGCCGTGTGCACGGGAGCGGGGGTCGGCCCGACCCGGATCGACCAGGTGCTGGGCATCACGAAGGCCTACACGACGCGGGTGGGGGGTGGCCCCTTCCCGACCGAGGACGAGGGGCCGGGAGGCCAGTGGCTCGGTGAGAAGGGCCACGAGTTCGGCGCCACGACCGGGCGCCGGCGCCGCTGTGGCTGGCTCGACATGGTCGTGCTGCGCGAGGCGGCGATCGTGAACGGCTTCACCTCCCTCGCCCTCAACAAGCTCGACATCCTGTCGGGTCTCGACGAGATCCCCGTCGCCAGGGCCTGGCGCATCGACGGCAAGGTCACCGAGGACTTCCCGATGACCCTGCAGGAGGTCGCCCGGGCCGAGCCCGTCTACGAAGCGCTACCGGGCTGGAGCGAGGATCTGACCGGCATGCGCGAGTACGAAGAGCTGCCCGAGAACGCCCGGCGCTACGTCGAGCAGGTGCAGGCGTGGGTCGGCGTCCCCGTCGACGTGATCTCGATCGGTCCGGGGCGGGATCAGACGATCTACCGGCGACGCTTGTTCGAGTAGGCCCGGGGTCGCACCTACGCCAGGGGGCCCGCGGGCCCCACGCCACCGACGCGGGCCGGCGAGCTCTGCTGGGCCCCGACCTTCGTACCCAGGTCCGGGCGCCCGGGGACACATCCCGGGGTGGTCCGCGCTGGTCGGTGGGGGACGGCATTCCCCTCCGGCATGCCTTCGGTGCTTCTCGCTCCCGGAGGCGCTGGCGGACCTCACAGTCCTCTAGCTCGCCGCCCGCGGCCCCCGCCCCTGGAGTTCCGACCTCTCCACCGACGTCGGGGTCTCCTGAGACGGGGTAGGGGGTGGCATGAGCAGCACGGTAAGCGAAGGAAGGGCGAAAGTCAAAGAAAAAGCGAAAGTGGATGCGAAAATCCCGATGCCCGGGGCGTCCGCGTCGACACCCGGTGCCGCCCTTGGTACTCCCCGAAGACGAGAGCCGACGGGCCGTTAGCTCAATTGGCAGAGCAGGGGGCTTTTAACCCTCGGGTTCTGGGTTCGAGTCCCAGGCGGCCTACCACTCCAATCCCGAGATCGCGCCGTCAGGCCGTGAGCACGGGGCTCGGCCCTTCCGCCGTTCGCCACTCCGGGTCGGTCACGCCGGCGGGGCGCTCCATCATGCGGCGCCGGTAGTCGATCATCATCTCGCGGGTCAGGTTCGGGTCGACGTAGGTGATGTCCTCGTTGCGGGCGACGTCGAAGTCCGGGTTGCGGGCCGTGGCCTCGCTCCAGCCGGCGGTGCCCTTGCAGGGCTGGTAGTAGGAGACCCACGCGCCCTTGTGGAGGCGGGGCTTGAGCCGGTTGATGAAGGCCAGGGTCCGATCGAGGCTCTCGCGGGTCTCGCCCGGGTAGGCGAGCAGGAAGAGCGGGTAGACGTGCAGCCCGGCGTCGAGCAGCTTCGTGATCGCAGCATGGGCCTTCTCGCTGCTGAAGCTCTTGCCGAGCCGCCGGATCATCTGGTCGTCGCCGCTCTCGACACCGATCTGGATCTCCTTGGGATCGAAGAGCTTCATGGTCTCGATCGACTTCTCGTTCACGTAGTTGATATGGCAGAAGAACTTGCAGGCGCCCTTGATCGAGAGCCCCCGCATACCGAGCTCCCGGTCGATGGCGTCCATGCGGTCCGGGCGAAGGGTGAAGATGTCGTCCTGGAACCAGATCTCCGGGCAGCCCTGCCCGAGGAGCAGCTCGATGTTGTCCACGGTGCGCTCCGGCGAGAAGAACTTCACCTTGCGCTCGGTGTTGTGGCAGAAGTGGCAGTTGAAGGGGCAGCCGCGCGTGCTCATCACCTCGGGCCGTGCGCGGTAGACGAGCTTCTGGGTCTCCGCATCCCAGCCCATGAAGGTCTGCAGCTCGCGCAGATCCCAGGCGGGGTAGTGGTCGAAGTCGACCACGGGCCGATCGGGAACGAAGTAGGGCTCGCCCTGGCCGTGGCAGACGTCGATTCCCGCATCTCGAAGCGCTTCGCGCTCTCCTTCGCAGAGGGTGTCGACCCACTTGCCGCCGACCACGATCCGCGCACCGCCGTACCTCTCCTTCAGGAAGAGCAGGTCGGCCGTCGGGTCGTCGCCCGCGGTGTGCTGCAGGATGGAAAGCCCGACCACGTCGTAGGAGCGATTCGGGAGGTCCTCCCAGTAGTAGGCCTCCACGTGCTTGCCCGCGTAACGCCGGATGTAGGGCGCCAGGTCGAGGAGGGCCAGGGGGTTGCGGGTCTCTCCCTCCACACGGCGGGTGACGAGCAGGATGCGCTCGGCGTCGTCGGGGCAGGTCGCTCGCAGCGGGCCCGTCCTAGCGGGACGGGCGGGACGCTTGATCTGGGACATCGGGCCTCCAGGGTCGAGGCCACGGGGGGGCGTGCGGGGCACGCGCGGCTCCACTCCCATCGGAGACTTCCGGCAAACCTTGAACCGCGGGGGCCAGGCGGGCCCTAGACTGCCCCTCGTGAGCGAGTCGGCCTCCCCCACCCGCGCGGGCTTCGAGCAGCTTCGCGAACCCCAGTTCCGGCGCCTCTTCGCGGCACGCTTCATCTCGGCCTTCGGCAGCGCGATGGCGCCGGTGGCCATCGCCTTCGGCGTGCTCGACCTGACGGGCTCGGCGCGCAGCATCGGCCTGGTGATCGCGGCCCAGACGGTGGCTCAGCTGGGCTTCCAGCTCTTCGGGGGCGCGCTGGCGGACCGCGGCTCGCGGCGGCGCACGATCGTGGGTGGAGACCTGCTGGCGGCTGCCGCCCAGGGGACGATCGCCCTCCTGTTCCTGACCGGAGGCGCCACGGTCGGTCTGCTCGCCTTGCTCATGGCGGTGAACGGCGTGGCCTTCGCGCTGCTCTGGCCCGCCACTGTCGGGCTGGTGCCGCAGCTGGTTCCGCGCGAGCAGCTCCAGTCGGCGAACGCCCTGCTCGCACTGGCCCAGAGCGGCGCCTTCGGCCTCGGAGGCGCAGCCGCCGGGCTGCTCGTGGCGGCCGCGGGTGCGGGCTGGGCGATCGCGCTCGACGCCGGGACCTTCCTCACGAGCGCGGCCCTCGTGTTCAGCCTCCGGCCCCGCCCCCAGGAGCGCGGCGATTCCCAGAGCCTGCTTCGCGACCTCCGCGAGGGCCTGGACGAGTTCCTCTCGCACCGCTGGCTCTGGGCGATCGTCGCCCAGTTCTCCCTGGTCGTGGCCGCCTGGAACGGAGGCTTCATGATCGTCGGGCCGGTGGTCGCCGAGCGGGCGCTCGGGGGACCGGCCGTGTGGGGAGGCATCGCCGGCGCGTTCGGTGCAGGGCTCCTGGTGGGCGGGCTGATCGGCATGCGCTTCGCCTTCCGTCGGCCGATGCTGGCCGCAACCCTCTGGGTGTTGGCCTTCTCTCTGCCACTGCTCTGCCTCGCCGGGCCCTCTCCCGTCCTCGTGATCGCGGCGGCGGCCTTCCTGGCAGGCGTGGGCGGCGAGCTCTTCGGGGTGATCTGGAATACGGCCCTCCACACCGAGGTGGCGCCGGACAAGCTCTCCCGGGTCAGTGCCTACGACGTGATCGGCTCGATCGCTCTCGCCCCCGTCGGCGAGGCGCTGGCGGGCCCGCTGGTGGAGTGGATCGGTGCCGGCCCGACCCTGCTCTGGGGAGCGGCGTTCATCATCGTGCCGACCCTGGTGGTGCTGCTGGTCCCCGAGGTGCGGACCCTGGGCGCGCGTTCGCCAGGCGGCAAGCGCGAGCGGCCCGCTTCGCGCCCTGCACTATGATGAACTCCGAACGAGCCATGCGGAGCGACCCATGAAGAACCTGTTCTCCTACGAAGGCAAGCGCTGCCTCTTCGCCGGCTGCTTCTCCGGCATGGGCGAGGCCGCGGCCCAGATCGTGGAGAGCCTCGGTGGGACGGTGGTGGCTGCCGACATCAGGAAGCCCACCAGCTTCGGCTACGAGGCCTTCCACGAGATCGACCTGCGCGACGGCTCCGCGATCGAGCAGCTCGTCGCCCAGGTGGCGGGCGCCGGCCCGATCGACCGGCTCTTCTATTGCGCGGGCCTTCCGGGCACGAAGCCGACCGTCGATGTGATGCTCGTGAACTTCGTGGGCCTCAAGCACACCGTCGAGTGCGCGGTGCCGCGCATGCCGCGGAGCGGCGCCGCCGTCAGCATCTCTTCGTCGGCGGGCATGGGCTACCTCGGCAACATGGCCGCGGTGATGCCGCTGGTGACGGCACCCGGGTGGGCCGAGGGCAAGAAGTGGGTGGAGGAGAACGCCGAGGGCATGGAGGCCTACAGCTTCTCCAAGATGTGCACGATCGTGTATACGCTGCAGCGCGCCGCCAGCCTCACGGCCGCGACCGGCATCCGCCTGAACTGCACGAGCCCAGGGCCCACGGACACCCCCATGATGCCCGCCTTCGTCGAGCAGGCCGGCAAGAAGTTCATGGACGCCTACCCCAAGCCGATCGGGCGCAACTCCACTTCGGAGGAGCAGGGCTGGCCCCTGGCCTTCCTGAACAGCGATGCGGCCAGCTACGTCTCCGGCGAGAACCTCTATACGGACGGGGGCGGTGCAGCGGGCATGATGACCGGGGCGCTCACCATGGACGTGAGCTTGATCGGCCAGGACTGAACCCGGCGGTGTCGCTGGCTCTCGACCTCTCGGAGCGCGTCGCCATCGTCACGGGCGCGGGCCGCGGGATCGGCGAGGGCATCGCTCGCGCGATGGCCGACGCGGGCGCGCGGGTCGTCATCGCCGACAAGGATGCCAGGGCCGGACAGGCCGCGGCAGACGAGATCGCGGCCGCCGGCGGTGAGGTGATCGCCGTTGCCACCGACGTGCGGGACCCGGAGGCCTGTCAGGAGCTCGTCGTCCAGGCGCAGGGCACCTGGCAGCGCGTCGACATCCTGGTGAACAACGCCGGAGGGACGCGTCGTTCGGCCTTCCTGGATCTGGGCCCCGAGGGCTGGCGGCGGCACACCGACCTGAACCTGGGTGGGCTCTTCGCTCCGACCGATGCGGCGGTCCACGCGATGATCGCGGGGGGTCGGGGCGGCGCCATCGTCAACGTCGCCAGCATCGAGGGCCTGCGCGCCGCGCCCTTCTACTCCGTGTACGCGGCCTGCAAGGCGGGCATGCTGAACTTCACGCGCAGCCTGGCCCTGGAGCTGGCCGAGCACCGCATCCGGGTCAACGCGATCGCGCCGGACGTGATCGACACCCCGGCGATCCGCGGTGCCCTCCAGGAGCAGCCCGGGGCTCTCGCGGCCCTGGAGCGCGCCGTCCCACTGGGGCGGCTGGGCTCGGTGGAGGATTGCGCCGCCGCCTGCGTGTTCCTCGCCTCCGATCTGGCTTCCTACCTGACCGGCATCACCTTGAGCGTCGACGGGGGAACCTGGGCGGCGGGAGGCTGGCGGCGCAACGAGGACGGGGACTGGGTGCTGGGCGAGTGAAGCCGCTCAGCCCTGGACCAGCCACGCCGCCGCGTCGGCCCGGTTGCGGAACACGCCCACCTCGCCCGCAGCCAGCTCCTGGAGCATTCGCGCGAGGCCGTAGACCTGATCGACGGCCGCGGCGATCGCGACCCTGGAGCCCGGGAAGTGCGGGCTCTTCGCCGCGAGGGATCGCACCGCGGCCGCAGCGACGTTGACCGACAGCGTCTCGGTCAGGTCCCAGAGCTGGCGTCGCGCCGCCGGGTTCCCCAGGCTCGGGCAGGCTGCCACCACTTCGGCTCCGGCGACCTCGCCGGAGCCCTCGATCACGTAGGTGCCGGTCGCATTGTCGACGCGGCTCTTCAAGGCCATGGTTCTCACCCCCGGGCGCTCGAGAGCCCGGGTGGATAGCGACTCTTCGCCGGTTCCGACACACCCCCTGCCGACACCCGGTCACCCCCGGGGAAGGGCTACTCTCGACCTCGGAGGTTTCCCATGCCCGACCTGCAGCGCTCGAAGCCCGCCGACGGCAGCGAGGCGATCCTGGCCGCCCTCCTGGAGGACGGAGGCGTCATCGTCGAGGACCTGCTCCCCCGCGAGCTGCTCGATGCGGTGAACGAGGAGCTCGATCCCCATGTCGAGTCCGCCGATCCGGGCATGGAGCACATCAACCCCGCGATCGGGTTCTTCTTCGGCACCCGGACCCGGCACGTGTCCGGGGTGGCGGGCAAGTCCCGTCGCTTCGCGGTGGACGTGATGTGCCATCCGCTCTTCCTCGAGCTCTGCGACCGGATCCTGCTGCCCTCCTGCGCCCACTACCAGCTCAACCTGGCCCACGTCATCGACCGGGGCCCGGGGGCCGAGGCCCAGCTGCTGCACCGCGACCAGCTGGTCTGGAACCTGGTCCCGAAGCCGCATCCGGAGCTCCAGGTGGCCACGATCCTGGCCCTCGAGGACTTCACCGACGAGATCGGGGCCACCCAGCTCGCACCCGGCAGCCACCGCTGGGAGCCCACACGCGAGGCCGAGGAGGAGGAGATCGTCACGGCGGAGATGCCCGCCGGCTCGGCCGTCATCTACCTCGGCTCGACGATTCACCGCGGCGGTGCGAACCGCACGACCGATCGCTGGAGACGCGGCGTGCACATGAGCTACACGCTCGGCTGGCTGCGCACCGAGGAGAACAACGTCCTGGCCGTGCCGCCCGAGATCGCGCGCGGGCTGCCGGAGCGCGCCCAGGAGCTGCTCGGCTACCGCGTGCACGACGCCATCCGAAAGGGCGGCGGCTACCTCGGCATGGTCGACCTGAAGGACCCGGTCGAGATGCTCCAGAAGGGCGAGCTCTAGCCCGTCGGGAGTCCCCCCGGCTCTGCCGGGGAGGCGCTCAAAGTTTGACAGTTCCGGAATGCAAGACTCCCCCTCGTGAGCCGCTCAAAGCAT
>NYZB01000033.1 GCA_002687015.1 Deltaproteobacteria bacterium | reverse complement strand
GTCAAGGAAGGCGAAACCGGGGACGACGGCGTCTGCACCCTGCGCCTGAGGACGAGTGAGAACGCGTGGTTCAAGATCAGCGGCCCCAAGGACGCGAAGTACACCACCATCGTGTGGGCCGGACCGAAGATCGAGCTGCCCCCACCGATGCCGGGATCGTCGATGAAATCCCATGGGAAGGGCAGCTCCTCGGAGCCGTCCACCGAGAGGTCCGGCAAGGAGGTGAAAGCAGCCTCCATCGGCAGGGAGAACTCGAACCCGGGCTCGAGCGACCGTGACCCGGGCCGCGAAACCGATACCGCCGGGGACCTCGGCGTGTTCGCCGCCAAGCTGTTGATGGCGGTCCTCGCCGTGGGCGGCCTCGTCGTGTTCGTCCGCCGGCAGCGCGGGGCGGCACTGGGTCTGCTCGTCCTGGCGTTCACGATCCCCGTGGCCGCCCAGACGGCGAAGGCCGATCCGTACGCCCCGAAGCCAGCCGGTAGCCTCCGGGAGCTTCTCGAGGAGTACGAACGCTCTCGCGACCCGAGCAACAAGCCGTTCGAGCCGTGGAAGAAGAAGGAGCCGACCTCGCGCGACGTCCTGGACGCCACGAACAAGGCGGCCCAGGAGCTCCGCGACCTGACCGCGAAGCTCGAGCCCCTGGTCCGGGCGGCCAACGGGAAGGCGGCCGACCAGCTCAAGCTCATCGGGGTCGGGCTCGATCTGCTCGAGCAGTTCGGGTGGCTCGATCCGCGCGAGTCCGCCATCAAGCCCGACTACGCCCCCGAGGGTCTGCCCCCCATCCCCTCGCGCAGCCAGGACGAGAACCGCTGCAACGACAAGTGCGGCTGGTGCTACCGCGAGGCGCAGAAGCACGTCCAGCGCGGCCGGGTCTTCCTCGAGAAGAACTACGTCGTCCACCGTCAGACCATGATGGAGGTCGACCGCCTGAAGCGTCTCATCGACGCCGCCGAGAGCGTGCACGGGCTCGTGAAGCTCATGTCGCAATCGATGTCGCTCCACCCGTCATTCAGCGCGAACGCGTCCGAGAAGGCGTACTTCAAGAAGTACCGCGGTGCTCAGGGCAACGGCCTCACCTACCTGAAGAACGGGCTCATCTTGATGGCGGAGTCCGAGCGCCGCCACTGGGCCGCCAACGAGTGGTTCGCACGGTACGGGCTCGACTACTACCTGTTCCACCGCGATCGCTACACCGGCAAGCCCAAGTAGCGCGGATTCGAGTCCGCCGAGAGTGTGGCCCAGCAGAGCGTGTGAAGTACCGGAGGCGCGGACCTCCAGGTCCGCGCTGGGTCCGGATCCGGATCCGGCTTCGCCGTCAGAGCGGACCCGGAGGTCCGCGCTCCCATTCGAAAGGCCCGACGACAAACGGCCCCGTGCGCCGCTGCGCACGAGGCCGTTTCGTGGTCGGGAGGACCGGAGACTACTGCTCGCAGATGGCGAGCTGATCGATGCAGATGTCGCCCTGCCACCAAGCGGTGAGGCCGGTGTCGTACTGGAAGCGGACCTGGACGCCGCCGGTGCCGAAGTTGCTCAGCGGGACCTTGCGAATCTTCCAGTCGTCGGCGCCCTGGCTCAGTGCGCTGTTGAAGGTCGCCGCGGGGTCGAGAATGTCGTCCCACATCATGGTGACCTGGTTGAACTCCTGAACCTTGAAGGTGCCGGTGATGCCACCGCCGAGGGCGTGGACGGCGAAGATCAGGGCGGGGTTGACCACCGCCGCCGAGGAGAGCTCCAGGCCACTACCGACCGGGGGCGACTCCATGTTGCCGATGTTGGGGCCCGGCGCGGAACCGCAGGCCGTGGGGGTGTTGGGGCAGCTGGCCTCGTAGAAGAGGTACTGCGTGCCTTCGTAGGCGCCGTTCGGACCGGTGCCGCCGGACCCCGTCGTACCGCTGCCGATGCGCCAGGTGGGACCGTTGACGAGCGGGTTCGAATCCGTGGCAGTCCAGCCAGGTGCGAAGGAGAACGGGACGCCCCAGTTGTTGGGTGTCAGCTCGAAACCTTCGGTGACTCCAGTCGGGCAGACCTCGGCGACGACCTCCACCGCACCGGAGATGTCGACGTTGTCAGGATGGCTCGGATCGAGCACGACCTGCTGGCCGCTGAACCGGATCGGGAGCGCCGTGACCGGCGAGATGAAGTTCAGGGAGAGGAGACCCGGGTGGCCCGAAAGGAACGTACCGCCGTTGAGCCACACGAAGCTCGGGTGGAACACGTCGATGTTCACCGCCTGCCCACCGCCGGTGCCGAAGCCGGGCAGCGCGGTGCTGGGGTACGTCACGTCGACGGTCGCCGCGAGATCCCAGCCGGCGCCGGCCAGCGCCGAGGAGAGGGTGGCCACGTGGTTCGTGGTGCCGGAGAAGCCGAGCACCTGAGCCGCTGCGAACGGGTTCGCCTGGATGCCATCCACGTCGAAGGACGAGTTGGCCGAGTTCGACTCGTAGGCGGGCGCGGGGCAGGAACTCGCCGCGAGGGTCACCGTATCGAAGTAGATCGTGCCGCCGGGACTGAAGAGGTCCCAGTTCGAGATCTCGACGAGGCCGGTCGTGGCCCACGTGCGATCCGAGATCTGGGTGCCGCCGACGAACTGCTGCATCGTGTTGTTGTCGAGGCAGACCTCGACGCGAACCTCGATCCAGGTGTCGTAGGGCACCACGGCGATGGCGATACCGCCGTTGTCGTCCCGCGCCTGGAGGCCCGTGCCGTCGTCGAAGAACTGGGTCTGGACGGCCCACTGGTACGGGGTCGCATTGAGGAGGTGGTAGTACTCGTTGTTGACGATGAAGTAGGCCTCGAGACCACTGCTGATCCCACCAACACCACCCGTGGGGATGTAGACCTGCGCCGTGAGGGTCCACGCACCCGACTGCGGGAACTGGGTGTACGTCGCACCGGTGGTCGCGCCGAAGCCACCGACCGCGTTCGCCCACATGGGCTGGACCGCGTCGCGCCCCGTGCAATCGATGTACTGGTTGCCCGAGTGGGCGGGAATGCCGGAGACCGTCCCGTCGACGACCAGGGCCCATTGGCCAGCGGCCCCGTCCCAGGCATCCCAGCCGCCCGTGGCGCCCGCGTTGGCGCCCGCGAGCGGGTCGAGATCCCCGGGCGTGTACGAGTCAAAGGTGTCACCGGTGAAGTACTGTGCGGGCCCGAGCGTGCAGATGCTGAGCAGCGCGCAGATAGTCAGAAGCTTGCGCATTCTTGAGTTTCCGTGCTCTTGAGGAGGCCACTCACCCAGTCGCGACGGAACCTCGCCTACACAAACGGCGAACTTCCGTGGGGAATGCAACGTGGGATTTCGTGGCGAACGACCCTTCCAGTGGACACCAATTGGTGGCGCTCCTTCAAGGGGATTGCCGGTCTTTTTCGCCAACGCGCGCCTCGGTCATCCGGCGGGGTCGCGACGCTTGACGCGGGCCCCTCTCTCCGCCTAGTCCCTTGCTTCCAGCCAGGCGAACACCGTCGGCGAGCATCGGATCTGCGGGTTTCTCGGGAATCAGCTCCCGCCGGACACGGCGCCGCTACTGGGCCGTGGTCTTCTCGATGGCGAGCAGCACCGCGTTCGGGTCGAGCTTCAACCCGAACTTCTGCCCGGCAAGCCCCGGCTGCACCTCGACCTGTCCGAGGGGGACGATGATCGGCGTGAAGCTGCCCCTGCCCCGGCCACGCTCGCGGCGCCCGCCACCTCTGTTGCCATTGCCGCCGCCCGGTTCGCGCGAACGACGCCGACTCGGGAAGCCGACGAGCTGAGCCACGTAGGTCCCGGCATTGGCGTTGGTGAACGTGACCTCGGTCGCGCCGTCTGCCAGCGACTTCGTGAGGCCGCCGCGGAACAGGCGCCGCATGATCTGACGCATGTCCTCCGGCTCGCCGGAGGGCTGGCCAGTGCGTGGGGGGGTCAACACGATCCGCCAGCGGGAAGCACTCTCGGACTGCGGCACGGGTGAGCTGAGCGACACCACGAGCGACTCGCCCTGGAGGAGCCGAATGGTGAGCGGGAAGGAGGCGTTGTCCACGGACTGGCGCACGAAGTCGTCGTGCGAAACGCTGACCGAGATCGCGGCCGTGCGCTTAAGGATCGCGACGGCGCGGCCCGACGCATCCGTGCCGCCGCCGCCACGACCGCGACGACCGCGACCGCGGTTCTCGTTGCTGCCGCGCCGACCGGTTTCACCGCGGCCGCGGCCGCGCTCGGGGGTGCTGGGCGGACCGCCGGGGGTCGGCGTCCGAACCGAGCGGACGCGACGTCCGTCAGCCGTGAACGACACCCGCGCGCCCTCGACCGGTGTGCCGCGCAGATCGGTAACGGTGACCTCCGCACGGATGTAGTCGAGTCCGACCACGAGGTCGGCGATGGAGGCGGGACGCGCTGTCTCACCCTCGAGCACGACGAGGTCGGAGATGGTCACATCGGTGCGACGATTGACTCGTACACGCAGGGCGTAGCGCCCGGCGTCGAGGCGCCGCACGGTGAACTTCCCGTCCTTGCCCAGCTCGACGTCATCCCACGGGTCCTCTTCGCCCGCATCCGCGGAGCGAAGCGAGGCTTCGATGCTGAGATTGAGGCTCGGGTCGTGCGGCCGGATGAGCCCGGCGAGACCACCGGTCTTCAGGCACGTGATGCGCAGATCCTTCGCGCCCGGGTTCAGGTCTTCCGGCTCACTGCGTGCGTCGCGGCGGTGCCAGGCCGAGATCTCGTACTCCTTGTCGACCTCCGGGAACCCGTAGACGATGAACTTGCCCTTCTCGTCGGTGCGGCCCATCGGTCCGCGGCCGAACCGGCTCCGGCCGCGTTGCCGCTCGGTCTCGCGATTGTTGCGTCCACGCTCTCCGCGACCACCACGCTCTCCGCGACCACCGCGCTCTCCACGACCCCGACGGTTCTGGTTCTCCGGAGCCTGAGGGTCCTCCTTCGGTGACACCGTGACCATGGCGCCCGCGAGGGGCTCGCCCGCACTGTTGACGACCTCGCCCGCCGCGAGAACGGCGAAAGCCTTGAGCTTCAGCTCGCCCAGATCGCGGGTCTCGCCGGGCTTCAACGCCTGGAATCGGACCGACGCCGCGGGCTCCTCCTCCGGACGCTGCTCGTTGTCGCCGCCCCGGCCGCGACCGAACCACCCTCCGCTCTCGAAGTTGACCTGGAACACGCCGTCGGACCCCGTACGAGCGTCGACGGTGGCGCGTCCGTTCTCGTCGGTGCGGGCACGGCTGTCCCGTCCGCTGAGGAATCGCATCACGCGAGCTTCGCGGCCCTCGGTGGCTGGCTTCGCTTCGTTCTTGTCGCCGTCGAGCTTCAGGGCGACCCGGACGCGCACGTTGGGCACGGGGTCGCCGGAAGGATCGACGAGCGTGAACGTGAGCCGCGGACGCTCGTCGCCGACGAGGACGTCGAACTCCTGGCGCGGGATCGCGCTCAACTCGACCCGCGTCGTCTCGGGAACGTGCTCGCCGGACCGGGTCGAAAACGCGACCTTCGAGCCGGGACGGAAGCCTCCGATGATCGCGACTCCGCCGGTGGCCTCGTACCGCCCGAACGTGGAACGCCCACCACCGAAGCCACCGCGGCCACGGCCACGGTTGTTGTCCTCGCGACGGTTGCGCTCACCGCCGCGCTCGCGGCCGCGGCGACGCTCGCCTCCTCGGCGCGCCTCCCGTCGCGCCCGGTCGCGCTCCTCAGCCGCCTTCTTCTCGTCGGCGGCGCGCTGCACCGGATCGGTCTCGACGTACCACGTCACGGTCGTCGGCGCTTTGAATGGCTTCCCCTCGCGGTCAACGAGCTTGAGGACCGCAACCACGGTCGGAGGTATGCGGAGCGTGACGTTGACATCGCCCGAAGCGGGCATGGCAACGGTCTCGGTGACGCTGTCGACACCGGGGAGACTCGCCTGCACGTCCACCTTCTTGGCGTCGTACAGCGACTCCTGGATCTTCGTGACCTCGAGCACTGCTTCGCCGTTCGGCGTGCGGGTCCACTGGCTGACGGAGCGGCCGAACCAGCTTCCGAATCCACGCCCGCGGCCGCCGCGGCCGTCGTCGTTGCCCGGAGTCGGAGACGCCTGAACGCGAATGTGCGGTGCGGGTCCGCCGCCCGGGTCGACCACGTCGATGACCAGGCGCTTGATCGGATGCAGCACCACGACCGCGGAAGCACCCTCCGGGAGGTCTTCGGGAATGCGATTGTGGTCGTAGTAGGAGGCCCCGACGCCCGTGTCGTGACGAGCGATCAACCGGAAGCGCCGGTTGGGCAGGGGCGAGAGCAGCGCGAAGCCGTCCTTCGCGGTCGTAACGGTGCGGTAGGTCCCAGCGCCGCCACCGCGGCCAAACCTGCCGCCGCCGCCGCCACCCCGGCCCCCGCGGCCGCGTCCGCCCCACATGGAGGTGAGCTCGACCTTGGCGCCGGCGACCGGATTTCCTTCCCGATCCGTGACCAGGGCCATGGTGAGGCCGTCCTCCTCGATGACGGCCTCGCCGTCCTGGAAGTCGTTCTCAACGGAGAAAGCGTCGGTCTCGATCCCGGTGAGGTCACCCACTTCCCCCAGAGGAGGCTTGGCGTCACTCTTGGGCGCAACCTCTTGTTCGGCAACCACTTGTGAGTCGAAGTCGTCCTCCTGCAGCAGGAAGAACGCCCCCGCGGCCACCAGGCCGAGAAGTGCGATTGCGACGAGAGCGTGTTGGGTGCGCATGAAACAGGATCTCCGACGGCAGGGGCCGCAGAGGGCGACCCGTACCCCTGGAACGAACGGGACGTCGGTTTACGTCACTGTTCGCACTCCTGGAAGGACCGAATCTACGGCCCCTGGAGGTATCGTCAATTCATGACTCGAGCCTCGCCTTTCCCGGCCGCCGTCACCCTCACCGCTCTTCTTCCGGGCTGCCTGACCAGCATGGGCGGGGGTCAGGAGCGGAACCCCCTCATCATGGCCGCTGACCGGTGCGATCTCCCGGCGACCCGTGCGGCACGACGACGGCAGGACCGCCCACGATCTCGCCCAACCCCGTGCCCGCGCCGCGACTGACCGCCGCGCAAAGGGCCGCTCCGTCCGCGTCGTCGCAGCGCTGACCGCCACCCAGCAGCCCCCACCAGAGTGACGTGGCCCACGCGTGAACAGGCCCCGGCCCTGCAGTAGCATGACGCCGATGCCCTCCCCGAACGCAGACGCCAGCGAGACCGTAGCCCCCGCGCAGGCGTCCCTCGGTGCGCGCTGGCGAGCAGCCCGTCGCCAGTTCGTCTTCAACACCGGGAAGAAGGTGCGCAAGCGGCTCATCCGGTTCTTCGGGAAGCAGTCCCAGGTCGGCGACCCGCCGGTTTTCGCCGACGGGGATTTCCCGTTCACCGGCGACCTCGAGGCGAACTGGCGCACCATCCGGGGGGAGCTCGATCGGGTGCTGGGATTCCGCGACGCGCTTCCGGCATTCCAGGAGATCAGTCCGGACAACGACAAGATCGCAGTGGAGGATCGGTGGAAGGTCTACCTGCTGTTCGGGTTCGGTGAGCGCTCGGAGCGCAACTGCGCCCTGTGCCCGGAGACCACCCGGCTGATCGAGTCGATCCCCGGTTTGAAGACGGCGTGGTTCTCGATTCTGTCGCCGCGCTATCACGTGCCGCCCCACCGCGGCGTGACGAAGGGGCTGCTGCGCTGCCATCTCGGCCTGAAGATCCCGACGGATCGGGAGAAATGCCGCATCCGTATCGGCCAGGACTACGTGTCGTGGGAGAACGGCCGCGCCTTCGTCTTCGACGACACCCGCAGGCACGAGGTGTTCAACGAGACCGACGAGGAACGGGTCATCCTCCTCCTCGACTTCGATCGTCCGATGCGCCCGCTGGGGCGGCTGGTGTCCCGCACGTTCACGGCGCTGCTCCGGCGCACGGCTTACTTCCGCGACGCCCGTAGAAACCAGCTCGCCTGGGAAGACCAGTTCCACGACGCACTCGAGCGGCACCAGAAGGAAGCCGTCTCCGGCTGATTCCCTGTGTGGGCCCGCGCACGGTTCGACATCCGCGACCGCGATCTCGGGTACGGCATGCGCGCTTGCCTCAAACGG
>NYZB01000032.1 GCA_002687015.1 Deltaproteobacteria bacterium | reverse complement strand
GTGGCACGGATGTGCTCGATCCAGGTGATCGAGGGCATCCAGAAGTGCGTCTCGATTCCGGTGTTGGCCAAGGTGCGCATCGGCCACTTCAGCGAGGCCAGCGTGCTCGAGGCACTGGGTGTCGACTTCATCGACGAGAGCGAGGTCCTGACGCCTGCCGACGAGGAGCACCACATCGACAAGCACCCCTACCGCTCGCCCTTCGTGTGCGGGGCGCGCAACCTGGGTGAAGCCCTGCGTCGGATCGGCGAGGGCGCGGCGATGATCCGCACCAAGGGCGAGGCCGGCAGCGGCAACATCGTCGAGGCGGTTCGGCACCTGCGGACCGTGAACGGCGACATCCGGGCCATTCGGGCGCTGCGGGCCGAGGAGCTGCCGACCCGCGCCAAGGAGCTCAGCGCGCCCGTGGACCTGGTTCGCTTCGTCCACGAGCACGGCAGACTGCCCGTGCCGAACTTCGCCGCCGGAGGGATCGCGACTCCGGCCGACGCGGCGCTGTGCATGAGCCTCGGCGCCGAAGCGGTCTTCGTCGGCTCCGGGATCTTCAAGAGCGAGGACCCCGAGAGTCGCGCCAAGGCAGTGGTCCACGCGACCACCCACTGGCGCGAGCCGGCGGAGGTGCTGAACGCATCGCGTGGCCTCGCGGCGGCCATGGAGGGCATCGAGATGGAGACCCTCTCGGAGAGCGAGCGCCTCGCAAACCGGGGCTGGTAGCCGCGGCATGCCCGCGCGAGTCGGCATCCTCGCCATCCAGGGCGACGTCGAGGCCCACGCGACCGCCCTGGCGGCGGCCGGGGCCGAGGCCGTTCAGGTGCTTCGCGAGAAGGACCTGGACGGCCTGGCCGGCCTGATCCTGCCCGGCGGCGAGAGCACGACGATCTCCAAGGGCATGGACCGCCTGGGGCTCTGGGAGCCGGTGCGGGAGTTCGCAGCTTCGGGCCGCCCCGTGCTGGGAACCTGTGCCGGTGCCATCCTGCTCGCCCGCGAGACCGTGCACCATCCCGTCCCGACCCTGGGCCTGCTCGACGCGGTGGCGGTGCGGAACGCCTACGGCACACAGGTCGACTCCTTCGCGGCGCCCGTGGACCCGGGCGCCCGCCACGACCTGGAAGGTCTGCGCTGCGTGTTCATCCGGGCTCCCCAGCTCGAGCAGCTGGGCCCCGGGGTCGAGGTCTACGCGCGGGTCGATGGCCGCCCCGTCCTCGTTCGGCAGGCCAACCTGTGGGCCGCCACCTTCCACCCCGAGCTCACCGCCGACCCCCGCATCCACCAACTCCTCCTCCCCCCTCCCGGGCAGTTGACATAGGGGTCAGACCCCGCGGTTCACGGGTCGGGGGTGGTCTGCCCCGAGGGGATTGCGCTGGCTCGGGCGGCGGGCGGCTGCTATCACTCCGCCCTTCCTGATCACCTCGGTCCTCGGGGGCTCGTCCGTCACCCGCGATGGATGCAGCCGCGCACGAGGGCCCGACCGCGGTCCGGCCGCGGCGACCGAGAGGAGACCTAGTGCGGGAGTACGAGACGACCTTCATCGTCCAGCCCGAGATTTCCGACGAGGGCTGCAACGAGCTGCTCACCAAGGTCGACGGCGTCCTGGAGCGCGAGGGAGCCACGCGGCTCCTGCACGACGACCAGGGCAAGCGCCGCCTGGCCTACGAGATCCGGAAGTTCCAGAAGGGCCGCTACGTCACCACCTACTACCTCGATGAGGGGAAGTCGGTGGCGCCGCTGGAGCGGACCCTGCGTCTCGACGAGTCGGTGCTGCGCTTCTTGACCGTGATGCGCAACGAAGAGGTCGTCGACATCGAGACCCGCAAGAAGGAAGCGGCTGAAGAGGAGCGGATCCGCGCCGAGCGTGCCCGCGAGCGGGCCGAGCGCGAGGCGGAAGAGGAGAAGGCCCGCCAGCTCGCGGCCCAGCAGGCCCAACAGGCCCAGCAGGCTCAGCCGCCGGCCGAGGCGGCCGCCTCCGGCGAGGATGGCGACGGGAAGGCCCAGGCCTCCGAAGCCGGCGAAGCGGAGGCTCCGGCTCCCGCGGCCGAGCCCGCTCCCACAGCCGAGCCGGCTCCGGCAGCCGAGTCCGCTCCCGCAGCCGAGTCCTCGGATGACAAGGAGACCGAAGGATGAGCGACGATCCCAACGCACCCCGGCCTCCCCACGCCGACGGCCCCCGCAGCGACGGCCCGCCCTCGTTCGATGGCCCGCGCCGCGACGGACCGCCGCGCGACGACCGCGGTGGCCGGCCCGGGGGCGACGATCGCGGTGGCCGGCCGGGGGGCGGATTCCGCCGCGACGGCGAGCGCCGTGAACGCGGCCCCATGAGCGTGAAGGCCAGGCTGCGCGCCAAGGCGCGCAAGAAGGCGCGCAAGCAGAAGAAGAAGGGCGGGAGCTTCCTCCGCAAGAAGGTCTGCCGCTTCTGCATGGATACGACCGCCGAGATCAACTACAAGGACCCGAAGGGCCTCCGCTACTTCATCACCGAGACAGGGAAGCTGATTCCCATGCGCATCTCGGGCAACTGCGCGAAGCACCAGCGGGCCGTGGCCGTGGCCATCAAGCGGTCCCGCCAGCTCGCGCTGATGCCCTACGCGCCCCACCACGGGAACTAGGAGCCACCCATGGCCGTCAAGGTGATCCTCCGCGAGGACGTCGAGAACCTCGGCGACGCCGGAGACGTCGTCGCGGTGAAGCCGGGCTACGCCCGCAACTTCCTGATCCCCACGGGCAAGGCGATCGTGGCCACGCGCTCCAAGATCAGCGAGCTCGAGCACCACCAGCGAGTGATCGCCGAGAAGCAGGCCAAGCAGCTCAAGGACCTGCGCGCTGCCAAGGATCGGCTCGAGGGGCTCAGCCTCGAGATCTCTGCGCAGGCCGGCGAGGAAGGCAAGCTCTTCGGGTCGGTCACCTCCGCGCAGATCGCCGCGCTGGTCGCCGAGAAGGGCATGCAGATCGATCGCCGCAAGATCGAGCTCGCCGAGCCGATCAAGGAGCTGGGCGAGCACGAGGTGCCCGTCAAGCTCCACCGCGAGGTGATCGCGAACCTGAAGGTGAGCGTCACCGCGAGCGCGGGCGAATAGCGCCCGAAGGCCGCTTCTCCGTCGGGTGACCCTCGACAAGGGCGGATTCTCGGCGCATGATGGGCCGACCTGGGCTGCACGGGCCCGGGGACCCGACCTCCGGTCGGGCCGGGAGCCCCGGCTGACGTCTGCCGCGGGCCACCGGGAGAGGGGGTGAGCGTGGGCGAGGTTCCGCAGGCGTTCGGCGAGTCGTTTGGCCCTGCCTCGGCGGGTGCGCGTCGGGGCGCGGGCTCGGGTGACGCCGATCTGGTCGGCCGCGTTCCGCCCCACGACCTCGAGGCCGAGAAGTCGGTGCTGTCGGCGCTGCTGCTCGACCCCCGGGTCTTCAACGAGATCTTCGACGAGGTGGGAATCGACGACTTCTACCACCCGTCCTACCAGCTGCTCTTCCGCGCCATGCTCGCCATCCACGACCAGCGGCGCCCGGTCGATCTGATCACCCTGTCCGAGTACCTGACCGCGGAGAAGAGCCTGGAGGCCGTGGGGGGGCCGCTGGCCCTCGCGGAGATTGCCGACTTCGCGGCCACCAGTGCCAACGTGCTGCACCACGCGCGCATCGTGCGCGACAAGGCGGTGAAGCGCCGCCTGATCCACGTGGCGAGCGAGATCGCCGAGACGGGCTACGCCGAGGAGGGTGGGGCCGACCAGCTGCTCGACTTCGCCGAGTCGCGCATCTTCGAGGTCTCCAAGGCCCAGAGCCGGAGCAGCTTTGCCAGCCTCCACGACGAGATGCCCGGCACCTTCGACTACGTCGAGGCGATCATGAACCGGGGCGGCGACCTCACCGGGCTGCCGACCGGCTTCACCGACCTCGACGAGATGACCGGCGGGCTCCAGCCCGGCGAGCTCATCATCATCGCCGCGCGCCCCAGCATGGGGAAGACCGCGTTCGCCCTGAACATCGCGCGCAATGCGGCCGTCGACCACGGCAAGAAGGCGGCGGTCTTCTCGCTCGAAATGACCACCCGCTCCCTGATCGTGCGCCTGCTCTCCACCGAGGCGCAGATCGACTTCTCGAGCCTGCGCAAGGGCTTCCTCCCCATGTCGGACTACCGGAAGCTCCAGACGGCGGCCGACCGGCTGACGCGGGCCGACATCTGGATCGACGACTCGGGGGCCCTGGACATCCTCGAGATCAAGGCGAAGAGCCGCCGCCTCCAGGCCGAGCACGGCCTCGACCTGGTGATCGTCGACTACCTGCAGCTCGCCAGTGCCGCGGGTCGCCGGGACAGGAAGGACCTCGAGATCGCCGAGATCTCCCGGGGCTTGAAGGCGCTCTCGAAGGAGCTGGACCTGCCCGTCGTCGCGCTCTCCCAGCTGAACCGCGGCCCCGAGCAGCGCGACCCGGACAAGCGCCGACCGATGATGGGAGACCTCCGCGAATCCGGCGCCATCGAGCAGGACGCCGACGTGATCGCATTCATCTACCGCGACGTGGTCTACAACAAGGAGACCGTGGATCCGCGCATGTCCGAGATCATCATCGAGAAGCAGCGCAACGGCCCGACCGGAACGGTCAAGCTCGACTTCGAGGGACGTTACGCGAGGTTCTCGAACCGCAGCGGCGAAGAGCCGCCGGACCTGCCGCCCGGCCCCGGTGGCGGCTTCGCCGGAGACCTGCCCGGAGGCCCCGGCGCGCCGCCCCCCGACTTCGAAGACGACCCCTTCTAGGGGGTGGATGTTCGGTGGGGTGAGTCCGCAGGCGCCGCCCTGGCTGCGTTGCGCTCCCCTCGGCGTACGTGAGTACGCAGTCGGGTCGCGACGCCTTGCCAGGACGGCGCCTGCGGACTCACCTGGGGTTCGCGGTATTCGGAGGGGCGTCGCGGACTCGCCCGGAGGGTCGTGGGCGGGGGGGGGAACTTGCGCGGGCGTGGGGGTGTCGATCGCTACACTGCGTAGCGGGGGGTCGAGCGGTGCCGCGTCTACGAAAGCCTCGTGCCGTGCATCTGGGTGGCACGATTGGGCTCGCAGCGCCGGGCTTCCCGATCGATCCGGCTGCGCTCTCCGCGGGGATCGCCGCCCTCGAGGGCGCCGGCTACCGCGTGCGCCGCCGGCGCGATCTCACCCGCGCCCGGGGCTTCCTGGCCGGAACCGACGCCGCACGCGCTCGCGAGTTCATGGCCCTCGTCCGCGATCCCAAGGTCGATGCGATCCTGTGCGTACGCGGGGGCTACGGGTGCCAGCGCATGATCGGGGGCCTCGACCCCGCCGTCGTGCGTGCCGCAGGGAAGCCCCTGATCGGGTTCAGCGACGTCACCAGCCTGCTCCTGTGGCAGCGACGGCGCGTCGGGCTGGTCGGCTTCCACGGGATGATGTTCGACGGCAAGGGCGGGCCCGCGGCCGGGGACCTCGCCTCCCTGGGCCGTGCCCTGGCCGGCGAGCCCGCCGCACCGCTCGTGGGCAAGGGGCGGCGGCCGGGTGTCGCGCGCGGCCGCCTGGTCGGAGGCTCTCTCACCCTGATCGCCGCCAGCCTGGGAACCCCCTGGGAGCTGGCCACCCGCGACTCGATCCTGCTGCTCGAGGAGGTCGGAGAGAAGCCCTACGCCCTCGATCGTCTCCTGACCCAGCTGGGCGCAGCGGGCAAGCTCGAAGGGCTCCGGGGGGTCGGCCTCGGCCACTTCACGGGGTGCACGGATCGCAAGCGCGAGCATCCCGACGCGGACGCGGTGCTGATGGAGCGGCTCGAGCCCCTGGGCGTTCCCGTCGTCTCCAGCTTGCCATTCGGGCATGGGAGCCCCAATCTGACCTGGCCCGTGGGGGTGCGCGCCGAGCTCGACGGTCGGGGCGGAACGCTCGCGTTCCTGGAGAGCGGAGTGCAGAGGGGGTGAAGCCGTGATCGTCGATTCCGGAGCTCGTGCATGAGGCATGCGGTCATCCGCCGCAAGCTCGGCAAGGTGGATCGGGTGCTCGACAAGGCGATCGACGCCGCCGAGATGCCCGGGGCGGTGGTCCTCGCCACGCAACGTCGCGAGGGAGAGCTGCTCGAGCACGCCTCGGTGCGGGGCCTCGCCGTCGTACGACCCGAGCGGATCCCGATGGCCCGGGAGACCATCTTCGATCTGGCCTCCCTGACCAAGGTGGTGGCGACCTCGACCGCCTTGATGTGGCTCTGCCACGAGGGGCAAGTCGGCCTCGACGACCCCGTGGCGAAGTTCATCCCGGCCTTCGGCGAGCGGGGCAAGGAGGGCGTCACCCTTCGCCACCTCCTCACCCACTCCTCGGGTCTGAAGCCATGGCGCGCCTTCCACGAGGACCTCCTCGCGCGTGAGAAGAAGAAAGGCGTTCAGATCGTCGGTACACCGGAGGCGCGGGAATGGGTGCTCTCCTCCATCCATCGCTCGGCGCTCGTCCACGAGCCGGGGACGGCGGCGGTCTACGGCGATCTCGACATGATCGTCCTGGGAGAGGTGATCGGGGCGGCGCCCCACCAGTCTCTCGACGCCTTCTGCAATGAGCGCATCTTCGGGCCCCTGGGCCTCAAGCACACGGGCTTCGTGCCCCTCGCCCAGGCCGAAGCCCCCGAGGCGGTGCGCCGTGGCTTTGCGGCCACCGAGAACTGCCCGTGGCGGGGCCGCATCCTGTGGGGCGAGGTCCACGACCCCAACGCCTCGGTGATGGGCGGGGTCGCCGGCCATGCCGGGCTCTTCTCTTCGGCGGACGACCTCCTGCGCTTCGGCCACGCGATTCTCGACACCTGGCACGAGCGCGGCGACCCCTTGCCGAGGGAGACGCTCCGGAGCTTCCTCACCCGCCAGAACCTGCCCGAGAACTCCGACTGGGCTCTCGGCTGGGACACGCCCACCACCGGCGCGTCGTCCGCGGGTCAGCACTTCTCGGCGCACTCCGTGGGGCACCTGGGCTTCACCGGAACCTCCCTGTGGATCGATCTCGAGGCAGACGCCGTCGTCGTGATGCTCACCAACCGGGTGCACCTCGTCTCGAAGAAGAGCAGGTTCACGCTGCGCGCGGAGATCCACGACCTGGTTCGCGACGCCTTCGCTGCCTAGCCCGTGCCCGTGTCCATGCGCGTGCACTTCGTCGCCATCGCGGGCACCGGGATGGGCTCCCTGGCCGGGCTGCTGAAGGGCCGCGGCTGGCAGGTCAGTGGCTCGGACGAAGGGGTCTACCCCCCGATGAGCACGGCCCTCGAGGCCTGGGGAATCCCGGTGGACGAGGGCTTCTCTCCCGCTCATCTCGAAGCGCGAAGGCCCGACCTGATCGTGATCGGCAACGCGGTCCGGCCCGACAACCCGGAGGCGAAGGCGGCTCTCGCGAGCGGCATTCCGGTTCTCTCCTTTCCGGACGCGCTCTACGAGCACGCGATGGCCGGTCGGCACCCGGTGGTCGTGACCGGAACCCACGGCAAGACGACCACGACCAGCCTCATCGCGACACTGCTCTACGAGCTCGGACGGGACCCGTCGATGCTGGTGGGCGGCATCACCGCCAACTTCGAGACCAGCTTTCGCGAGGGGGGCGGGCCCGAGTTCGTTGTCGAGGGCGACGAGTACGACACCGTCTTCTTCGACAAGACGCCCAAGTTCCTCCACTACCATCCCGCGACCCTGGTGATCACGTCGATCGAGTTCGACCACGCCGACATCTACCGCGATCTCGCGCACGTCGAAGAGCAGTTCGCCTTGTTGGTGTCGCGGATGCCCGCCGACGGGCGGATCATCGCCGCCGCCGGTGCCGAGACGGTGGATCGGGCGGTCGCGGATGCACCCTGTGAGGTCGTTCGCTACGGCCTCGAGCCGGAAGGCCGAGGCGCCGACTACGTCGCTGCCCACCTCGAGACCGACGAGGCCGGCACCCGCTTCGACGTGCGCTACCGCGGCGAGTCCGTGGCCTCGGCCCGGCTCGGTCTGGTGGGCCGACACAACGCGGCCAACGCCCTCGCGGGCCTGGCCGTGGTGCATGGCCGGGGGGTCGAGCTCGCCGAGGCTGCGGGGGCGCTGGCCGCCTACCGGGGTGTCAAGCGCCGACAGGAGGTGCGCGGCGAGGCCGCCGGCGTGCTGGTCGTCGACGACTTCGCGCACCACCCGACGGCGGTGCAGGGAACCCTCGAGGCCCTGGCCGAAAGCCATCGCGGTCGTCGTCTGGTGGCCGTCTTCGAGCCGCGTTCCAACACCAGCCGGCGCGCGCTCTTCCAGGAGGCCTACGCCCGGGCCTTCGATGCCGCGGGCTACGTGGTGGTGGCGAGGGTCTCGGAGGACCCGATCTACAGCGCGACGGGCGAGGTGACCGAGCGGCTCTCGGCCGACCGCCTGGCGCGCGACCTGGACCAGCCCGGACGCCCGGCCGTGGCCTGTGCGGACGCGGACGCGATCGTCGCCCACCTGCTCCCGGTGCTGGAGCCCGGAGACGTGGTGGTGACCCTCTCGAACGGGGGCTTCGGTGGCATCTGGGACAAGCTGCTCGAGGGCCTCCGAGCCCGGGGGTGAGCGCTTGGCCCCCTGCGCTCGGGGCGCTCCTAGCCCCCCGCGCGCTTCACCTGGTACCCGCGCCCCTCGAGCTCCGCGACGAGGGTGTCGCGGTGGTCCCCCTGGATCTCGATCACGCCGTCCTTGAGGGCGCCACCGGTGCCGCAGCGGCGTTTCAGCTGCTTCGCGAGATCGGCGAGCTCGTCGCCGGCCAGGGGGATGCCCGAGATCGCCGTGACCGTCTTGCCTCCGCGGCCCCTGGTCTCACGGCGGATCCGCACCACGCCGTCACCGGCCTCGACCTGCGCCTCGTCGCGGGGTCGGCTTCGCGGCGAGCGTTGGTCGCCGCCTCGCTCGGAGGACCAGACGACCCGGTCGCCCCGGCCCCGCTTCGCGGTCACGAGAGCTCTCCGGCGCGGGCTCTCCGGGCGTAGCGTTCCAGGACGTGAGTCATCGTCTCCTCGCTCTGGATGCCGCCGAAGGGCCAGCGGCCCAGCATGAAGGTGGGGACGCCGGTTACCTGGGCCTCGACGGCCGCCAGGGTGAGAGCGTCGAGATCGATGCTCGCGTCCTCGAACTCGGCCGGGGCCAACACCAGGGCCAGGTCGCGGGCCATGAAGACGGTGCCCTCCAGATCCGGCGGCTCGCGGCGCTCCTCGAAGAGCGCGGTCCAGACCCGTTCGCGCCAGCCGGCGTCGCGGCCCCGGCTGCGCGCGATCAGGGCCGCCGCACCGAGGAGGCGCGAATCCAGCCAGATCGGCGGCGGCTCGACCTCGACGCCGAGCTCCGCGCCGATGCGACGCGCATTGTCCCGCCGGAGCTCGGGCATCGCGGCGCCTCGCCCATACCCGGTGATCTGGGTCAGGTCGACGGGGATCCAGTCGAGCTCGATCGCGAGCTCCTGGAGGGTCGGCGCCATGCGCTCCATCACCCGGTGGGCGACGTAGCAGATCGTCGAGGCGAAGTCGTAGTGGACTGGGACGCGCAGCGCCGCCTCGCCGCTCAAGCCCGGGGCTCCTCCGCGGGTCCCTCGTGTCCGGGGCCCATCCCCTCCATGCTGCCGACGATCAGGCGGCCGTACTCGACCATCAGGCAGCGGTCCTCCACCACCTGGATCCCAGCGGCCTCGAGCCTCGCGCTGGATTCGCTGTCGCGAATCCCCAGCTGGAACCAGACTGCGCGGGGGGGCTCGGGCAGGGCGAGGATCTCGTCGGTGTGGCCCGGCAGATGGGCCGGTGCCCGGAACACGTCGATCAGGTCGGAGGTCTCCGGCAGGTCCGCCAGGCCGTTCACACAGGGCACACCCTGCCAGATATCGAGCTTCGGGGAGATCGGGAGGACGCGCAGGCCCTGGCCTTGCATGTAGAGCGGCACGCGGTGGGCGTCGTCCCCTTCGCCGGCCTTGATGCCGAGCACGGCGAGGGTCCGCACGCCGGCCAGCAGCTCGTGCAGCGCATCGTCGCTCTGGAGCGGCATTGCCGGCAGGGTAGGCGGTCGATACCGTCGCTCGCCATGACGTGGTGGGGGAGACGCGGCCGGACCGCGCTGTGGGCGTTGGCTCTCGTCCTGGGGCAGGTGCAGGCGGCAGCAGCCGACGGCGGGGCCACACCCGAATTCGAAGATCCCGCGGCGCGCCTGCAGAGCACCGAGCTCGACAATGGGCTCGTCGTGCTGACGCTGGAGGACCACTCGACCCCGGTCGTGTCCTTCCAGATCTGGGTCGACGTCGGCTCCGGAGACGAAGCCCGCTTCACGGGCCTGGCCCACCTCTTCGAGCACATGATGTTCCGCGGCTCGAAGCACCTCGAGCCCGAGGCCCACCAGCGCCTCCTCGAGCAGCGCGGAGCGCGGCTCAACGCCTTCACCTCCCGCGACGTCACGGTCTACTTCGCCGACGTGACCCGCGAGAACCTGCCATTGGTGATCGAGCTCGAGGCCGAGCGGCTGCGCTTCCTCGACGTTGGCGAGGACAGCCTGAAGAGCGAGCGCCAGGTGGTGATCGAGGAGCGGCGCCTCCGCACCGAGGACAACCCCGAGGGCCGGCTCTTCGAGCAGCTGATGGCGCTCGTCTTCCAGGCCCATCCCTACCGTGTGCCCACGATCGGGTGGCGGAGCGATCTCGAGAAGATGGGCGTGCCCGAGTGCCGGGAGTTCTTCGACCAGTACTACGCGGCCAACAACCTGGTCGTGTCGGTGGTCGGCGACTTCGACACCCGGGAGACCCTCGAGCAGATCCGTCGGCACCTCGGCCCGCTGCGCACCCGCGAGAACGTGCCGCGCAACCCGCAGACCGAGCCCGAGCAACGCGGCGAACGCCGCGCTGTCGTTCACTACGACGTGCGCGCGCCGATCCTGGCCATGGCCTGGCACGCTCCGCCGACGGGGCACGCCGACGGCGAGGCCCTCGACGTCATGAGCACGATCCTGTCGAGCGGACGCACCAGTCGCCTCTACCGGCGGATGGTCCACGAGGAGCCCCTGGCCCTGGGCGCGAGCGCCTCCTACTGGGAGCTCGAGCGCGCCGGGGTCCTGTACGCCTTTTCGAGCTTGCGACCGGGCGTCTCGATCGACCAGGCCGAGGCCGTGTTCCTGGAGGAGCTCGAACGCCTGCGCCGGGAGCCGCCTACTCCCGAGGAGCTCGAGAAGGCGAAGCGCAGGCTCGAGGTGGGCTTGATCGACGGTCAGGGGACGAGCCATGCGATCGCCTCCCGCCTCGGGCGGGACTGGCTGGCCTTCGGGCGGGTGCGTCCGCTGGCGGAGCGCCTCGCCGCCATCCAGCGGGTGACCCGCGAGGACGTTCGGCGCGTCGCGCAGACCTACCTGCAAGCCGCGAAGCGAACCGTGCTTCACATGGTGCCGGCACCGGAGGAGGGCTCGTGAGCAGGCGGATCTTCGCGGTCCTGCTGCTGGCAGGCCTCACGACCGGGTGCGCCCATCCGGGGGGGCGAGCTTCGGGATCTCCGTTCTGTGAGTGGCTGGGCTCCTGCCCCCATGCCTGGGAGCTCCCGCCGCCCGCCGCCGAGGACCGTCCCGTCGTCGACCCCGCGCGCCTGCATCGCAGCCGCCTGCCCAATGGCCTCGAGGTGGTGATCCTCGAGGATCGGCGCCTCCCGCAGCTCGACCTGGGTCTGGCCGTGCGGCGGGGAGGCGCGCTCGTGCCCCTCGAGAAGGCGGGCCTGGCCAGCTTCACGGCCGGCACCTGCCGGTAGGTGAAACCGCACATCGCCTTGACGCCCGCCTTCTTCGCCGCCACCCACATCTTCCTGGCGCCCGCCAGGTCGTTTGCCAAGGGCTTGTCGCACAGGATGTCCTTGCCGGCCTCGGCCGCGGCGACGGC
>NYZB01000031.1 GCA_002687015.1 Deltaproteobacteria bacterium | reverse complement strand
CGGCTCGCGGCGCTACTCGCGAAGGACCTGCGGGGCATCGTCCGCGACCGTCTTCTGCTCTTCCTCCTCGGGTACGGCGTGGTGATCGCAGCCGTGCTCCGCCTGGTCCTCCCCCTGGTTCCCGTCGAGAACCTCGGCATCTACGTGGCGCCGGCGGCGCCACTGATCGGCATCCTCCTCGTCGGAAGCGTCCTCGGCCTGGGGCTCGTCGACGAGCGGGAGTCGGGCACCTGGCTGCTGCTGCGGGTGCTCCCGGTCTCGGACGCATCGCTCGGCGCCTACCTCTGCTCGGTCGCCGCGGGCGTTGGGCTGGTGGCGGGTGTGGCCTGTGCGCTCGTCTACGGCCAGCCGGTCGAGAGGCCGCTGCTCTACGGGGCGGCGCTCCTCTCCGCCTCCCTCGGTGCGCCGGCGCTCGCGTTCTTCATCGGAAGCCTCGCTTCGAACAAGATCGAGGCGATGGCCATCGGGAAGCTCGCGAACATCCCGATGGCGGCACCGATCCTCGCCTTCGTCCTTCCGGCGCCCTGGCACCTCTTCCTCTGGTGGAGCCCCTCCTACTGGATCTACCTGGCTCTCCTGCGCGGTGCCGCTCCGGAGGCGGCTCTGCGGGACGCGTCGCTCGTGATCCCGGAGCTTCCGGACGCCGCCTTCGTCGCGATCCCGGTTCTGCTCCTCGTCGGGTCCGGCGTCCCGTTGGTGCGGCGCTTCCGCGTCGTCGCGTCGTAGAGGAGGGGTGGATGGATCTCTTCTCCCAGCTCCAGAGGCGCGCGAACCGGCTGATCCAGTCGCAGCCCTGGGTGCTCTTTGCGACGCCGGTCCTCTTCGCCGGCGGCGCCTTCGGTCTGCACTGGTGGTTGGCCGAGTTCCTCCAGGCACCCTTCGGGACGGCCGCCGCGCGCGATCTGGGGGAGGGAATCGGCACCTTCCTCACCGTCATCGGCATCATCTACGCCCTCATCCTGGGCTTCACCTTCCAGCAGGCCTTCTCGCGCCAGATCGACCTGCGCTCGGCGCTCCGGGCCGAGGCGAGCAGTCTCTGGAACCTCTTGCTGCTCGGCCGTGCCATGGGGGGCGCCGCCCAGCGCGGGGAGATCGACCGACGCGTACGCGCCTATGTCGGCTACGTCCTGGGTGCCGAGTTCCCGCCCGACGAGCGCGAGCCGGTCGAGGCGGCGCCGATGCTGTTCGAGATCCTGGGGGTCCTGCACGGCCTCAGCGCTGACGGCGTTGGTGACGAGGTGGATCGCGTGACCCTTGCGGCCATCCACGACGAGCTGCGCGCGGCGACCCGCGCGCGGAGCGATCGATTGGCCATCTCGACCCGCGCGATCCCGCGCATCCACTGGTTCCAGATCGAGCTCCTCTCGACCCTCGTGATGATCGGGTTCCTGCTCCTCGACCTGCAGGCCCCCCCGCTCGAAGCCCTGCTCCTGGGTCTCACGGCCAGCGCCATCACGGTGCTCTACATGTCGCTCTTCGATCTCGACTATCCCTTTGCCGGCCTCTGGCGGGTGGAGCCGAAGCCCCTCGAGGCGCTGGTGAGGGAGCTGGACGAACCGGCGGCGCTCGACGCCGCGACTCAATGAATACCCCGGCCGTGTCGATAGAAGGACGTGGAAGCGCTAGGGGCTCTCTGCCACCTTCTCTACGTCATCGTGAGCGCGATCGTGGGCGCCCGCCTGCTCGTGCGCGGATGGCGAGCGCAGGCGATGCCCGAGCGCTGGCTGGGCTTCGCCCTGCTCGGCATCGGCGGGGTGGGCTACCTGGCGATGCTGATCCCGGCCGCCATCGGCCCCGAGGTCGAGACGCCGCTGACCATCTCGCTCAGCATCGCAGGCCAGCTCCTCGTGGATGCGGGCATGCTCTCCCTGCTCGGCTTCACGCTCTCGGTGTTTCGGCCCGAGAGCCGTGTGGCCCGTGGGGTCGCGGCGGTGCTCGCTGCGATCACGATCGCTGCGGTCGCGGGGATGTTCGCGGCGGGGGATTGGTGGGGAAAGGAGGTCCGCAGCGTCGCCTATTGGGCGGAGATCCTGGGCGCGCAGGGTGCCCTCGCCTGGGCGACCGGCGAGGCGTGGCTCTACCTCAGGCAGCTGGGCCGCCGGGCGGTCCTCGGTCTCGCGGAGCCCGAGATCGCCAACCGGGCGCTGCTCTGGACGGGCTTCGGCGTCGCCCAGCTCGGCCTGATGGTCGCCGTCACCCTGGCGACCTGTCTCTACGCGGCCACGGGTCGCATCTTCGTGACGCTCGACATCGTCATGGCCGGCTGTGGGCTGGCCAGCTCTCTGTGTCTGTGGCTCGCGTTCTGGCCGCCCGCGTTCTACCGCAGCTGGGCCGTGCCGCTACGGCGCTAGGCGTTCCGGGAGAGCGGGCTTCTCCCCGTCCACGTGAAAGCCGCGTCCTTCAGCCCTCGAGAAGGGCCGCCGACGCGGAAGGCGCCTCCGGGCTGAGCCAGCCCTCGATCATGGGATCCGCGTCCGTCGCGTTGATCTCGGCGATGCGCGCGAGGGCGCCCTCCCGCACCTGGTACTTGATGCGCCGGTAGGCGTCGCTGGGAATGCTGGCCATGTCCCTGGCGATCTCCAGGGCGCGTCCCCGGACCTCTCCTGCCGGTCGGAGCTCGTCGAACACGCCTCGCTCCAGGGCCTCGTCGGGCCCGAAGTTGCGGGCCTGCAGGGTGGTGAAGCGCACCTGCTGTGGGGTGAGCTCGGCCTGGAGGATGATCATGCTGGCTGCGGGGAAGGGGATGCCAACGCGGGCTTCCGTCAATCCGACCTGGAAGTCGCCCCTCGGGCCGACCCGATAGTCCGCGTTCAGCGCCAGAATGAACCCGGCGGCGACGGCGTGGCCATTGATGGCGCCCACCACGGGGACCGGACAGCCGTAGAGCGCGCCGAGCAGCCGGTTGATCACCTTCAGCATGCCGCGCTGATCTTCGGGCGAGTAGCCGGGAACGGTCTTCAGGTTCAAGCCGGCCGAGAAGAACTCCCCCGTCCCCGTCAGCACCAGGGCCTGGGGATCTCCGGCCATCGCCTCCGCGAAGGCGGCCTCGAAGGCCAGGGCGAACTCGAGGTCGATGGCGTTGGCGGGCGGATGGCTCAGCCTGAGCACCGTGACGTCCCCGGCGGGTTCGATCGCGATCGAGCTCGGCGGCATGAGCCTCCCTCCTCCCGTCAAGGGATGGGCGAGCCAGGATACCGGGTCGCTCGTTGCCACGGCCAACCGGTCCCGAGCTCCCCGGTGCCGAAGCCGGGGGCTCCCACCTCCGGGCGAGAGGCTCCCTAGGTGTCCGCGCGCACGAGGCCGGGGAGGAAGAAGAGAGGCCAGATCGCGAGAAAGAGGTTCGCAGCCCACCAGCTCGGATCGAAGTCGAGACGGATCGCCCAGAAGCAGATCGCCATGAAGCCGGCGCAGAAGGTGAGTGCCAGCGAGAAGGCGGCCAGCCCCCGCCAGCTGGGGTCGTCCCGCGCGTGGCGGCGAAGGGCCAGCAGGCCGCAGCCCGAGAGCACCATGTCGAGGGGGAAGAAGGACCAGTTCCAGGCGTAGATGATCGGGTCGTCGTAGTCCTTGAAGAGCCATGCCTCGGGAACCACCTCGAAGCCCAGGAGGATCAGCAGCGAGACGGACCAGTAGAGGATGAAGCCCAGGTCGGTGACCAGAACGAAGGGTCTCATGCGTTTCACCACGTCACCTCCCAGCTCGGCTCGTCTCCGCTCAGCAAGTCCATGCCGCGTGGGACGAAGCCGAGATCAGCCTTCGCCTTGCCTCCAGCGATCGGCCTGCTTCACCGCGCCTGCTCCCGTGCGCGGAGAGGAGCCTCGAGGGCAGCGGCCACCAGCGCGGCGAAGGCGCGCTCGCCCTCGTCGTTGAAGTGGCAATCGTCGGCCAGCAGGGCAGGGGTCGAGAGCTCCGGTGCCGCGTCGACCAGGAGGGCCCCTCGCTGCGCCGCCACCTCGCGGACCACGGCGTTGTTTCGAGCGACCAGTGCATCGAGCGCGGGGAGCAGATCGGGGTCCCGCGGAAGGACGCCGGAGGCGAAGGCCTCGGCGCGGAAGGGCATGGTCGCCAGGGCCACGAGCACGTCGCGGCTGTGCGCGATTTCGACGATGCGCTCGAGGTTCCGGCGCAAGCCCCCGGTGCGTCCCGGAAGCGTGGAGTTCTCCACGGCCTCGGCCGGCCTCGGCTGGTTCTTCCAGCGGATCGTCGCGTAGATCGGGTTCTCGTGCTCCATCCGGAACCCGAATCGGCCCTCACCGGCCGTCGCAAGGAGGAGCGCCAGGTGGGAGAGCCGGAATACCCGTTTGTGGCCGGCGTGGGAGCCCGAGAAGTCGAAGCCAGGGTCGCGGAAGTGCCGGTAGTCGTCCCGGTAGCCGCGAAAGACCTGGGGGAAGACCTCGTTGCGCCCGTCGAGGATCACGACGGCGTCGGGGGAAAGGGGCAGCACGCGCGCCTCGAGGTTCAGGACGGTCTCCGCAGTCGTCCAGCCCGGCACCCCTGCGTTCACCACCTCCAGCGTGTGGGGGGCCAGGCGCGGGGCCAGCGTTCGCTCCAGGTTGCGCGCGCTCGTGTTCTCGTCGTCGACCCGCGCGCCGTAGACCGTCGATGCTCCCAGCAGGGCGATGCGGATGGCCCCGGAAGGCGGGCTCTCCCCGAGCTCCGGACCCCGGAAACCGTGTCCGTTGTGCGATCGCCTGGGGCTCGTGTAGCCCGGGGTCAGGGCGTAGGGAAGCTGCGGATGGCCTGTGAAGCGGCCTCGCGTCGGGGTGGTGTGGGTGAGCTGGTGGACCTTCTCGGCGGGCCACTTCCAGACGACCCAGACGCGGGCCCCGAGCTCGGCCAGGGCGATCGGGATCGCGAGGGCGGCGAAGAGGAAAGCAATTTCGCCCGCGCCGATGCGATTCGTCTTCCGCTCCACGCAGCCCCCACCGCTCGCTTCTCGCCTTCGGCTATCGTACCGGGATGGACTCCGCTACGCCCGGTCTGGGCGCGCTGAAGCGAGCCCTCTTCTGGATCCTCCTCCTCGTGCTGCCGGTGGCAATTCTCGAGCTGGGCGTGCGCGTGGTCTTCGCGCAGAAGGTCGGCCCGAGTGTGCTCCGATACGGGTTCGGCTTCGATCGATTCGAGGCCATCGAGGTGGATCGCGAGAGGTTCACCGTCGCCGAACACGGCGATCTCCGCGCGAACTACTCGAAGTACCACGCGCACCTGACGCGCCGCGACTACGACCGAGAGACCGGCGAGTCCTTCGACGTCTCGATCAACGCCCAGGGCTTCCGTGGGCGGGACTTCCGCCCCCAGAAGGAGCCGGGGGTGCTCCGCGTGGTGGCGTTGGGCTCGTCCTCGACCTTCGGCTTCACCAATCGCGACGACGAGACCTACCCCGTCCAGCTCGAGCGCCTGCTCGGCGAGCGTTGCCCGAGCCAACGCGTCGAAGTCCTCAACCTCGGCATCCCGCCCCTCGAGTCGGACCAGATCCTGTCTCTCTTCCTGGCCGAGGGGCTGCCCCTCGAGCCGGACATCGTGACCTTCTACGAGGGCAACAACGACGCAGCCGGCCTCCGGGAGAAGATGGAGAGCGTTCGCCGGGCCCTGCCGGCCGAGGCGAAGCGCGAGATGCCGCCGAGTGGGCTCGAGCGGCTCTGGCGGGCGGGCGCGAACCGCTCGCTCGCCCTGGCCCTCGTCGACAACATCGCCCGCGCAGCCCGTAGCCAGGCCGTGCTCGATCTGGAGGAGGAGGCGCGCGGGCCACGCGAGAAGTTCATCGGCAACCTCGATCGACTCGTCGCGATCTGCCGAGAATCCGGGATCGAGCTGGTCGTGGCCACCCAGCAGGCACTCTCGCGCCTCGTCCCGCGTGAGGAGGTCCGGGGGCTGACCTACGCGGGGGAAGTGGAGCGCGTGAAGGCCCGGCTGGCGCTGCGCGGGGGTCTGCGGCCCTCGGAGCTGAAGTTCCTCGTCCACGACCTGCTGATGAAGGACCTGCGGGGCTGGGCGGTGCGGGAGCGGGTTCCGCTGGTGGATGTGATCGAGGCGCTCGATGCCGAGCGGGACGTCCTCGTGACCCACGTGCACCTGAGTCCGCGTGGCAACCGGTTGATCGCGGAGCTGCTCGCCGCCGAGCTGGCGCGTGGGCGTTGCCCCTAGGTCGAGCCGCATCGCCGAGGGTGAGGCGACGGTCCCATGGCCCTGTTGCGGAGCAGGGTGTCTTCGGCCTTCTCCATCGCGACCCGCTATCCGGGTCAAGCCCGGGGCCGCCTCGTCCGATGGAACCTACCCGCCGCGCCAGGCCCTTCGATGCGGCAAGGGGCGCACGCGCATGCGGTGGCGTGGTGCCCAGTCGTGAAGGTCCCTGGGCACCGCTAGAATCCGCCTCCGAAGCCCCCGGGAACGGGGATTCCACCTCCAACAGAATTGGACGACCACGCTGATGAGCGGAGACTCCGAGATCGACTTGAAGGGCCTGCGAGACCTGCTGGGCCTCCCGGAGCCCGAGGTGTCGGAGCCGACCCCCTTCGCCCAGAACGTGGCCGCCGTCCTGGCGAAAGCCCTTGCCGCCATGAGGGCCGAGGGGATGATCGAGGTCGAGGACGCCAACGTCGAAGGGCTGGCCTCCGAGATCACCGACGCTGCCCTCGAATCGAGCTCCCTGAAGCGCCTTCCGTTGCGGATCGTCAAGACGCTGATCCACAGCGACCTCGTCGAAGAGGTGTACGGCACGGACGAGGAGATTTCGGCGGCCCTCCGCCCCTTCCTCGACGGCATGTAGCCCGCCCTCTCCCGGCCGGCGCCGTGATCGGGTCGGACTTCGGGCCGCAGCCAGCGGATCGGGGACGGGCCGATCGGAGTCCCCCTGATCCCGGTTCCCAAGCGCGGGTAGGACCCGACGAGCCGTCTCCATCGCGCCCCGCGGTCACGACCGTGCGGGGCCGGGCGATCGGGTGCGAGCGCGGGACCCGGTCCACACCCTCGATCGACTCCGGTGATTGCGGGGATCGTCGCCTCGACATGCGCGAGCCCATGCCGCCGCCTGGCCTCGAGCCGGGAGAGCTTCGGCTCCCCCCGGGTCGTCTCCACAGGAATCTCCCATGAAATCGCCCAGTTGCGAGAGGTCTGGAGACATCGCGAAAATCAAAGAACGACCATATAGTCATAGTTGACGATATGGTCACAGTTGTGCTACTCATGGGGCCATGACAGAGAGCCACCCCGCGAACCGAGCCGAGCGCCGGCGTCTACGAACCCGGGCCGCCGTGCTGGCCGCCGCCCGCGAGGTGTTCGCCGAGCAGGGCGTGGGCGCCACGACGATCCAGGACATCACCGACGCGGCCGACGTCGCGAAGGGCAGCTTCTACAACCACTTCGACTCGAAGGACGCGATCCTCCGGGCAGCCGTCGAGGAGACCCTGGGCGAGCTCGGCGGTGCGCTCGACCTGCTCAGCGAGCCCCTCCGCGACGACCCCGCGCGGGTGATCGCCGTGTGTCTGCGCCATTCGCTCCGCGCCGGCGTCGAGGATCCGACCCTCGGCTGGTTCACCCTGCGGGCCGGGAACCTGATCGCCGTCGGCAGTGTGGCCCTGGGAGCCTACGGGCGCCGCGATATGCGCCGCGGCGTCGAGTCCGGGCGTTTCCGCTGTGACGACATCGAGCTCGCCTACACGATGATCGGTGGGGGCGCCGAGGCCTTGCTGCGCCGACGCCTCGAGGGCGAGCTGCCCACCGAGGCCGAGGTGGCATTCACCGCACAGGCCTTGCGGCTGCTGGGGATCCCCGAAGACGAGGCCTCCGCCATCGCCGGCGAGGAGCTCGCCGAGATCGACCGGCCGGGAGTCGAGCGGTCATGACCTCTACCCAGGTTGGCGGGACCTGCTCGCGCAGGTCGGGGGCGTGCGCGGCACGCGCGAGAGCAGCACGTCTCTTCGAGGCGGGCGAGCAGGTCATCGTGTTTCCGGGAGGTGCGCGAGAGGTGAACCGGCGCAAGGGCGAGGCCTACGGCGACTGCGATCCCGGGCGCTACCCGGTGCAACGGCTGCTGCGCGGCGTGGCCGCGCAGCTCAGCTGACCCCCAACCACGACCCAAGGAGAATTCGACATGTCACTCACCAGCTACCTGCCCACCCCGAAGTTCGAGGAGTACAAGGAGCTCTTCAAGGAGCACTTCATCATGGAGCGCCGCGACGGGATCATCGAGCTGCGCATGCACACCCTGGGCGGTGACGTCCAGTGGAGCTTCGAGCTCCACCGCGCCCTCTGGCAGGCCTTCCAGACCGTCGGCGCCGACCCCGAAAACGAGGTGATGATCCTCACCGCTACCGGCGACACCTGGATCGCGAGCATCGACGACTCCAGCTTCTCGAAGGAAGAGGACGACCGGGCCTACTACAGCTACGAGCACATGTACTACGACGGGCGCCGGATGATGATCAGCCTCATCAACGACGTCGAAATCCCGACCATCGGTGTGATCCCGGGCCCCGGTGCGCACACGGAGCTGGCCCTGATGTGCGACATCACCATCTGCTCGGAGGGGGCGATCATCGTGGACCCGCACCTCGACCTCGGGCTGGTCCCCGGTGACGGCATCCACAGTGCCTTCATCGAGCTCCTCGGCGTCAAGCGGGCGGCCTATGCCCTCCTGACCTGCGAGATCTTCGACGCCCAGAAGTGCCTGGACTACGGCCTCGTCAACGAGGTGATTGCTCGGGACAAGCTGGACGCTCGCGCCTGGGAGATCGCCGAGCGGATCAACGCACGGAAGCGAACCACGACGCGCATGTCGGTCCCGGTGGTCCGCCGGCCCTGGAAGCAGCGCATCGCGGACGATCTCGATGGTGGCTTCGCCATGGAGATGCACGCCTACATGTGCGACAGCCCCGAGCACAGGGACGACATCGGCAAGACGCAATACGAGCGAATGGATGGACTCACCGAAGCCGACCGGAAGAAGGGTGTCCGCACGAAGGCGGCCTAGAGGTGCCATGCGCGCGGGACCCGCTGCGGAGTCGACCTGATTCGATTCCGAGCGGGGCCCGCCTCGTGCTCGAATCGAAAGGGCGGAGGATCGGCCATGAGATTGCGAAGGGTCCGGCTGCGCGACGAGCAGGGGTTCTCGGTGGCCCTCCGGGATGGGGACCGCTGGGTTCCCATCGTGCCCGCCCTGGCTCGCCATCGTGCCCAGCGAGGCATGGACCTCCCGGGCCTGGCGGCCGTCGCCCGGGATCTGGTGGCCTTCTGCGGAGAGCTCGAGTCGATCCGTTCCGAGGTGGATCGACTGCTGGAGTTCCTCCGGAACCCGGAGGTCGATCTGGAAGACAGCTTCCATTCGGAGCCCCTGCTTCCCTTCGCTCCGGTCTCCTTTCGCGACTTCATGCTCTACGAAGAGCACGCCATCGACGCCGCCAGGGGCATGGCCAGGCGCTTCATGCCAACGGTCTCGTGGGTCGCATCGCTCTACGAGGCGATCTTCCGCCGGCCGCCGGCCCAGATGCGGCCCAGACCGATCTGGTACGAGAAGCCGATCTACTACATGGGAAGCCACGTCAACTTCTTCGCCGCTGGGGAGGTACTCCCCTGGCCCTCGTACACGAGCGCCCTCGACTACGAGCTGGAGCTGGGCGCCGTGGTCTGCCGGCCCCTCCACGACGCCACGCCCGAAGAGGCATTGCAGGCCATCGGCGGATTCGTGGTCGTCAACGATCTCAGCGCTCGGGACGTGCAATACCCGGAGATGAAGAGCGGCTTCGGGCCGGTGAAGGCCAAGAACTTCGCCAACGCCATGAGCACCGAGCTGGTGACCGCCGACGAGATCCTGCCTCGGGTCGCCGCGCTCGACGTGGCCGTACGCATCAACGGAAGAGACTGCGGCCAGGGGAACACGGGCGGCATGCAGCATTCCCTGGGCGAGATGGTGGCCTACGCCTCACTCGGCGAACGCGTGGTACCCGGCGAGCTGCTCTCCACCGGCACGATCCCCGGTTGCAGCGGCATGGAGACCGGGCACTGGCTCTCCCCCGACGACGAGATCGAGCTCGCGATCGAGGGCGTGGGCACACTGCGCAACGTCATCGGACATCCCGCTCGGGCTGCTCCCGGAAGGGGAATGGCTTGATACCGACACGAGAAATGCGGAAGATTCGATTCACGGCTTCTCCGCGAGCTCGTAGGCTTTGATGGGGTCCCCGGAAGAGGGGAGTCCCAGGCTCCGCGAATCCCGGAAGGAGTAGGGGTAGATCATGGGTGACAAGATCAACTGGGACGCCGTCAACCAGCACATGGAGAGCGGGGAGCTGGAGGGCGCGATCGTCAGGCCCTATGGCCTGCCGGAGTTCTTGAATCCCCTGAGAAGCGTCTACGCGCCCGACATCGAAGTGCAGCCCAGGTGGGAGATCCCCGACAAGCTGGCCATTTGTTCGGCGGTGGTCGGCGCGATGCACTCGAAGAGAACGAATCCACATCACCCCATGACCGTGGAAGAGATCAAGAAGGAAGCCCTCGAGTGCTGTGCGGCGGGTGCGGCCAATGTCCACATCCACGTCAGGGATGCGAATGGCATCAACGTCCTGGATCTCGAGAAGCTGCACCAGGTCATCGACCCGATCCGGGAGCAGTATCCGGATGTGCTGGTCTGCGGCTGCCTGGTGCCCACCTTTCCCGGGGACTGGGCTCGCGTGACGACGGCTCTCGAAGAGGGCCTGGTCGATCAGACGCCCGTCAATGCCATTGCCAGCTACATCGGTGATTCGGTCCTCGTGAAGCCGCCGCACGCCATGATCAAGAAGGCGGAGCTATGCGAGAAGAACGACGTCAAGCCCCAGATCGCGGTCTACAGCGACGGCGACATCGACAACGCCCGGCGCTATCTCGTCGAAACGGGGCTGCTGCGCAAGCCCTACTACTGGATTCTCCTGCCGGGCCTCGTCGGCTGCAGTCCCATGTACACACCGATGTCCATGGTCGACACCTTGATGGGATACGTGAGGAGGATCCGGGAGATCGACCCCGACTCGAGGATCATGTGCGCGGCCGCCGGAAGGGCCTCGAGCCACATCGCGACCCTCTCCATGCTGCTCGGCCTGAACATCAGGATCGGCATGGAGGACACGATCTGGAAGTTCCCCCACAGAGACGACCTGATCACATCCAACTCGGAGCTCTACAAGCAGATCGTGTCCATCGCGACTGCATTGGGAAGAGAGCCGGCAAGCCCCGACGAGTACGTCGAGATGATGGGTTTGAGGAGGAAGGGGGGCAGAGTCATCGAACAAGGGGCTGCACGCGACTGCTGATCCCCTGTTCAGGAAGGCGGCTCCGTCCCGCCCCGCGACCGCCACGGGCCCTGCAGCGTGGTATCATCCCCTCCACGGTCCGTGCGCCGGATCGGGCCCGTGATTCGGCTGGGCCGCGCGACCGAGTCGGGCCGTCCCGGCCGACATGAAGCAACGCGAGGGAGGTTCGGAAATGGCGATCACGGCCGAGACAGATCAGGGCTACAAGACCGCGATGGGCGTGGCATGGGAGTTCGACTACGACGTCGACGTCCAGGCGCTCGAGAACCTCTACGAGAAGGCCAAGGCCCTGCAGTGGAACGTCACCGAGGATATCGACTGGGATCGCGAGGTTGACCCATCTCGCCCCATCCTCGAAGGCGAGGGCTTCGGGCTGAGCCAGATGCCGCTCTTCCAGCGGCTCTCGAAGACCCAGCAGGATGATCTCCGGGCGCACACGGCCGCCTATCGGCTCTCGCAGTTCATGCATGGCGAGCAGGGCGCGCTGATGACGGCGGCGACGCTCTCGCACTCCGTGCCGGACTACGAGGCGAAGCTCTACTCGGCGACGCAGACCATGGACGAAGCCCGCCACGTCGAGGTCTTCCAGAAGTACCTGGACAAGCTCGCCATCGTCTACCCGATGTCTCCCTTCCTCAAGGACCTGATCGACGCGACGCTGAAGTCCGATCACTGGGTGAAGATCGCGATCGGCATGAACATCGTGGTCGAGGGGATCGCGATGGGCGCGTTCCACAACATGAAGCGCGTCACCGGCTGCGACCTGCTGCGCGACATCACCGAGTTGACGATGCGCGACGAGGCGCGCCATGTGGCCTTCGGCTATCTCTACGTCGGCCATGCGCTCGGCGAGATGCACCCCGACGATCGCGAGGAGGCGGCGGACTTCGCTCTGGCGGCGATCGACATGATGGCTCCGACCCTCGGCCGCGAGGATCCGCGCTCTTCGAGAGGGAGCGGTGGCGACCCGCGATCAGGCACCGGGCGTGGCGACCCCGGCTTCGTCAAGGTGCTCGTGCACAGCGGGATCGACCCGCTGGATTTCGCCGCGGGTGTGCGCGAGGCGAAGGAAGCCGGCATCAGTCTCGAGCCTCGCAGGGGGACGGTCCGCATCATGGAGGATCTGGTGATGCCCGCGCTGTCGCGCGTCGGCGCGATCACGGACCGTACCCATGAGATCCTGAAGGAGCGCGGCGTCGAGGTGAACCGGGACACCTCCGTGCTCGAGAAGCTCGAGGAAGTGGAGACGGGCACCGCCGAGCTCTAGCCAGGAGCCCGCCGCCGGCGGGCCATCGAGGCCGGCCTCTCCTCGCGGTCCGCACCGGATCCGTTCACGGATCGACCAGCGCTCGCAGAGCCCCTACGCGAGGATGTGACGCGCGATCGTCAGGACCTGGATCTCCGTCGTGCCGCCGCCGAGCTCGAGCAGCTTGGCATCGCGAGCCAGCCGTTCGACGGTCTGTTCCTCCAGATAGCCATAGCCGCCCAGGATGTGAATGGCCTCGTGGGCGACGAAGGTCCCCACCTCGGCGACGTAGAGCTTGCCGGCACAGGCATCGAGGATCGACAGATCGCCCTCCTCGTAGACGAAGCGGCGCGCGTTGCTCAACGCCACGTACATCCTGGCCAGGCGATTCTGGATGAGCTGGTAGTTCGAGATCGCGTGCCCGCCCTGGACCCGCTCCTTGGCGTAGTCCCGCGCGATCTCGAAGCAGCGCTCGGCGATTCCGTAGCCCATGATCGCGATGCCGATTCGCTCTCCGGCCAGTGACTTGCGAACGTGATCGCGGTCTCGCATGCCCGCACCGAGCAGGTTCTCTGCGGGCACGCGCACGTCGTCGAAGAAGACCTCTCCCGTCGGTGAGCTCTTCATTCCCATCTTCTTGAAGGGCTTGCCGACGCTGACGCCCTCGAACTCTCTCTCGACGATGAACGCCTGGATCGACTCGTCTTCGTGGTTCTTCGCGTAGACCAGAAAGACCTCGCCATAGGGGGCGTTGGTGATGAAGGTCTTGGATCCATTCAGGATGTAGTGATCCCCGTCTCTTCGCGCGGCCGTGCGCATCGATCGGAAGGCATCGGAGCCAGCACCGGGCTCGGTGAGGCACCAGCAGCCCACCGTCTCGCCGCGAAGCAGACCCGGCAGGTAGCGCTCCTTCTGGTCCTGTGTTCCGCTGCGCATGATGTTGCCGGCGCAGAGGCCGAGGCTCACACCCCAGCTCATGCCGAAACCCGGGTTCACACGCGCGATCTCGATGATCAGCTGGGTGCGAGCCCAGCTCGCGAGAGCACGCATTTCCTCGTCGTCTCCGGCTCCTGCTGCGAGGTCGACGCCCAGCTCCGAGCTCATCTTCTTCATGAAGGGGAAGGGAAGCTCGGCGCCGCTCTCCATCGCGGGTGTGGCCGCCTCGAGCTCGGTCGTCATGAACTTGCGGTACTGGTCGCGGATCGTGAGCTGGCTGTCGTTGAGTTCCATGTCGTCCAGTGAAGCACAGCTCGAGCCTGCGATCCCGAGCTTCGAGGAGCTCGAGGGGGCGACCGCAGGAAGGGTTGGTGGCCGGGAGATCATGGGAGGTCGTGTCCATCTCGTTCCCGATCTATCCTTGGGGCGGAGGAACCCATGCGAAGGCTACGAGTCGTTGCGCTGGCCCTGGCCTTCTTCACGGCGTTCCCCCTGGAAGTCCACTCACAGCCAGGAGCGGCGACCGGCGCTCTCGAAGATCCCGCACCGATCCCCGACGGAGGGATCCCCGCTGCTGCGCCGAGGGTCTCGGCTGCCGAGATCCGAATCGGTCGGGCCGAGCTCGAGGCTTTCGTCGACGGGCTCGTGGTAGCCCGCATGCAAGATCACCACGTGGCGGGTGTGACGATGGCGATCGTTCACCACGATGCGGTGCTGCTGGCGAAGGGTTGGGGCTCAGCGGATCTCGCTTCCGATCGTCCGGTCGACGCGGCGACGACCTTGTTCCGACCGGGGTCGATCTCGAAGACCTTCACCTGGACCGCGGTGATGCAGCTCGTGGAGCAAGGGAAGATCGATCTCGACGCGGACATCCAGACCTACCTGCCCCAACTCACGATAGAAGATCCGGGCTTCGAACCGATCACGATCCGGCACCTCATGGCGCACACACCGGGCTTCGAAGAGAGCGTGCTCGGCCACCTCTTCGAAGATCGGGCGGAGGAAGCCCTGCCGATCCTCGAGTACCTGCGAACGCATCAACCCGCGCGCGTGCGGGGGCCCGGGGTGCAGCCCTCGTACTCCAACTACGGAGCCGCCCTGGCAGGCCTGATCGTCGCGAACCTGTCCGGGATGGCCTTCGAAGACTACGCCGACCGCGAGCTCTTCGGGAAGCTCGGCATGCGGCACTCGACCTTCCGGGAGCCGCTCCCCGACCGGCCGATCGCGCCCATGCCCGCCAACCTCGAAGCCCTCGTGAGCACGGGCTACCGCTGGGAGGGCGGCCGCTACTCGCCAGGCGGCTTCACGTACATCTCCCCCTTGGGGCCCGCCGGTGCCATGAGCACCACGGCATCCGACATGTCGCGCTGGATGCGCGTGCACTTGAACGAAGGAGAGCTGGACGGGGTGCGCATCCTCTCTCCCGAGACCGCGCGGAAGCTCCACACGCAGCACTACACCATGCATCCGGAGCTCCCCGGCCTGGCGCACGGCTTCATCGAGTCCCGGTTGCACGGATACCGCGCCATCGGGCACGGCGGCGGCACCGTGCACTTCATGTCCGACATGCAGCTCATCCCCGAGCTGGGCTTCGGGCTCTTCGTCTCTACGAATACGAGCACCGGTGGCTTGCTGACGCGCCACCTCGCACGGGAGGTCGTCGCGCGCTTCTTCCCGCGGCATCATGCAGCTCATGAGCCCAAAGCGCCTGCGGGTTTCGAGGCCCGGGCCGGGCGATTCGCGGGCAGCTACCTCGCATCCCGGCGTGCCCACACGACGGCAGAGAAGCCACTGCTGGCCGCCGTATCGATGCTCATGGTCACACCCGGCCCCGACGGCACGCTCTCCTTCCGAAGCGCACTCGGCGACCAGGAGTTCGTCGAGGTCGAAGCCCTGGTCTTCCACGAATGGGACGGAGACGGTGTCGTGCGCTTCGTAGAGGAAGATGGGAAGATCGTCGGCCTCCAGACTTCCCTCCCCATCCTCGCCTTCGACAAGGTGGGCCCGCTCGAGAACCCGGTCTTCCAGGGCGGCTTGCTCGCTCTTTCCATGGTCGTGTTCGCCGGAGCGTGGATCGGCGCATGGCTGCGCCGTCGCCGGAGCCCGCCGCCGAGCCGGGTCGAGCGCCTTGCGAGCGGCAGTGCCCTGGCGGCCGGGCTCGTATGGATCGGATTCGGCGCCCTCGTGACGGTCGCACTGCTCGAAGTCGGCGAGAACTACCGCCGCGTCCTCTTCGAGTTCCCGCTCCCGAGCTTCCGCGCGGCACTCACACTCGCCTGGCTCGGCGCCGCCCTGAGCGGACTGAGTGCAGTCCTCCTCATCCCCGTCTGGGCCCAGGGCGCGTGGAGCATCCCGCGCCGGCTCCGACACACCGCCCTCGTTGCCGTCGCCATCTTCACGACCTGGCTGCTCGATCAGATGAACTGGATCGGCCACCACTACTTCTGAGCGCGCGGGCGCCGTCTTCCGCGGCGTCATGCCGGCTCGAAGTCCGGCAACTCGGCGAACGGGTTCCTGCTCCGGGATCAGATGGCCCCGACGAGCTCCTCGGTCGTCGGGCACACGCGATCGGCAATCGGTTGGAGGGCGTCGATGTCGAAGCCATAGAGCTTGGCCGGGGTGTCGGTCAGGATCGTTCGCGCTTCGTCGATCGGTACGCCCTTGAAGCAGCGGGCGAGCGCTTTCCGCGTGCCGGGCCAGGTGCCCTCGATGTGGGGGTAGTCCGTGCCCCACATCAGCTTGTCGACGCCGATCTCGTGGCGCATCGCCGATTCATGGCGACCCATGAAGGGGGCCCCGATGTAGCACTGCCGTTCGAAGTACTCGCTGGGCTTCAGCTTGGCCGTGTCCTGGATGTGCCTGAAGAAGGGCGCGGAGTGGATGCCGTCCAGGAAGGTCAGGGCGCCCGGCACCCAGTCGGCACGGGTTTCGGTAAGCACCAGCTTCATCCGGGGAAAGCGATCGAGGACACCGGCCCAGATCAGGACCCAGAGATTCCGGTGGGCGAAGAAGGTCACCTCGGTCGCGTAGAGCAGCATGCTCACCACGCCGTAGTCGCCGTAGTCGGGCGTGCCACCGCCCCCGTGAATGTGCACGGGCATCTCGAGGTCCTGGCACTCCCCCCAGAGCGGGTCGTAGCACCTGTCCTGGTAGGGCGGGAGCCCTGCGCCGGGCACGGTGGGGATGATCACCCCCTTCATGCCCTGCTCGCGCGCCCAGCGGATCTCGGCGAGGGTCGCGTCGAGATCGTGCACGGTCAGCAATGCCAGCGCTGCACGTCGCCCGGGCAGGTCGCCCGCGAAGTCGAGCTGCCAGCGGTCGTAGGCGCGATGGCCGGCGCCCCGCAGCTCGTGGGCGGAGGATCCGGTGGACCCGCTGAAGGGGATGCCTCCGTTGGGGAAGAGCACCTCGGCCACGACGCCTTCGCTCTCGAGCACCTTCGTGCGCACCGACGAGCACCACTCGCCGTCCAGATCGTCGCCGGTCTCCTTCTCGAACCCGAAGCTGCCTTCATTGGCGAACAAGGAGGGCTTGTCCTTCTTTGCCTTCGCCCGCTCCGCGAGCCGCGCCTCGTGCGCGCGGACGGACTCCTCGTACGCCCCGCGATGAGCGGGCTCGACATAGGGCACGTAGTCCTGGGGCCGCCCCGTCGCGTGACCATCGCAAGAGATGATGATCGGTCGGTGATCCGCCATCGGTCTTCCCTCCCGTCGCGCTGGGTTGGCTGGCACTCTCGAGTACGGAACCCTGCAACTGGATCGATGGTACGCCGACTGGTGTCGGGGCAACACCCCGGGGCGCCTTCCTGGGCTACCTTCTGACGGCGTCGCCTTCACGATCTTCGGGTGGGCCCGACGCGCCAACGAAGGAGACGAGGAGATGGCCGGAGAGAAGGAAGCGTTCTGGGAGCAAGGGAGCTTCGCGTTCGTCGGTCACAAGGAGGCCAAGGCCTTCCCGACCCTGAGCTACAGCGAGGCCCGGAAGCGCGGCAAGAAGGTCTTCGCCGTGGACCCGTCGGTGGACGAGATCGAAGGGGACCCGACCTACGAGGATCTGTCCGCCCTTCCCGAGAAGGTCGACGGCGTCGTCCTGGAGGTCCCGAAGGAGGAGACCGAAGGCTGGGTGAGGCAGGCCGCGGACCTGGGGATCGGCCGGGTCTGGATCCACATGGGCCGCGACACACCCGAGGCCCTGGCCCTCGCCAGGGACAAGGGGCTCGAGGTGCACAAGGGAACCTGCGCGGTGATGTACCTCTCCCAGGGCTTCTCGGTCCACGCCATCCACAAGGCGGTGGCCAAGCTGACACGGAGCTACTAGCCCGATTCGGAGTCGTCCGAGGGCAGTCGGTAGATTGTCGAGTTCCGGTTCTTCCTAGGGGTTGCCGAGGAAGCCCTGGATCGCCGCCATGCGTTCCTTGAACATGGCTTCGGCCGTCGGGCTCTCCTCGACCAGGTCGTAGCCGTGGATGGCGCCCTTCGCCTCGCGCACCGCGACCGGCACCCCGGCCGCCTCGACTGCCTCGGCGTACTGGCGGCCCTCGTCCCGGAGCGGGTCGAACTCCGCGACTTCGACCCAGGCGGGGGGCAGCCCGGCGAAGCTCTCGCGGTGAAGCGGCGCCGCGTAGGGCGGGACGGGCGCCTGGCCGCCGCTCTTCGCGTGCTCGCTCGCTCGGAGGTAGACCTTCCACATGGACAGGTTGGAAGCCGTCTTCCAGAAGGGCGTGTCGGTGAACCTGCGCGCCGATTCGGTCTTGGTCTCGTGGTCGGTGACCGGGTAGATGAGGATCTGGGCGCAGATCGGGTTCTCGCCGCGGTCGACCGCCTTCTGGGCGACGCCGGCCGCGAGTGCGCCGCCGGCGCTGTCGCCGAGCAGCGCCACCCGCTGGGGATCGACCCCGAGTTCGGCCGCCTGGGCGTGGACCCACGAGAGGGTCGCGTAGCAGTCGTCGAAGGGGGCCGGAAAGGGGTGGCCGATCGAGAGCCGGTAGTCGGGGAAGAAGACGCGGCAACGGCCCTCCAGCGCATAGCGCTCCGCCGTGCTGAGGTGGCCCGCGGCGTAGGAGAAGAAGAAGCCCCCGCCGTGGTAGTCGACGAGGGCCGGCGCCGTTCCCGTCAGGTCCGTCGGAGCGATCTCGAAGACGGGAATCTCGTTTCCGGCGTCGCCCCGAATCGAGTGTGTGCGAAGGGCGACGCGGTCTCCGAAGGAGAAGCCTCGCCGTTGCAGCCGCAGCAGAAGGTTGAAGAGGCGCAGGACGAGGCGATTCGATGGGATCGTGAGTCGCGGCTGGGAGGCGAACTCGGGTGCCAGGGCGTATTGCTCGCTCATCGGAATGCTCTCCGGAAGGGGGACGGGGAGATTCTGCCAGGCCCGGCTCCTTCGGGCGACAGGGTCCTCGAAGGCGCGGCGGGGCCCGAAGGCGGCTGGGCTAAGGTCCGAGCATCCAAGCGCGCAGCCCAGGAGGTGCCATGTCGCGACATGTCCGGATCGAGGAGAGGGAGACCGGTGAGATGGTCTACGGCCTCACGTCCCACCGCAGGACCCTCACCGAGACCGACATCGTCAACTTCGTGAACCTGGTCGGTCTCCACGAAGCGCCCTTCATCGACATGGAGTGGGTGAAGCGGATGCCTGGGATCCACAACAAGCGCTTCGCACCCGCACCCCTGCTCATCTCGCTTGGCATGGGCCTCGTCGCGACCTCGGTCACGGAGGTGATCGACGCCATCGGCGAGCGGGAGGGGTTGGGCGCCTTCCACGGGATGGTCGGCGTCGAGGCGAGGGTGAGGAGCCCTGCCTTTCCGGGTGACACGCTGTGGGTGGAGCTGGAAGCCCGCGTCGATCGGAAGACGAGCAGGGGTCAAACGCTGGTGGCCCTGCAGCATCTCCTGATGAACCAGCGGGACGAGCTGGTCGTGGACTTCACGGAGAGGGTCATCTTCGATCCGATCGGCTAGGGGCGGGCCGACCCCTCAAATCCGCGTTGCCGCGTTCGCCCCGGCCCGCCTCCGGACGAGCCTCAGGTAGGCGGCTGGGGGCAGGAAGCCGAGCAGCATGAAGCCCGTTCCGACGCCCGCACCGAAGAGCACGACGAAGAGGGCCAGGGGCGAGGCCATGATGCCCAGCCCCTGGAGGTGAAGGGCCAGGCTGGCGCCGATCACCGCCGTCATCGAGAAGCCGACCACGCTCCAGAGCAGGAAGCGATTGGCCACGACGGGGTCGCTCAGGCCCAGGGCCAGGCGCCGCCGGGCCATGCGGTACTGGTGCAGGCTCTCGACGCCCGTCCACGCGAAGGTCGCCATCATCGGGATGCGCAGGGCGCTCGACCACGCATGGCCCACCAGATACGAGTTCGCTTCGGGGGGGCTCGCGGCAAGGCTCCCGATCATTCCCCCGCAGATGGCAGCGGAGGCCGAGCTCATGACGATCGTGGCGAGCTGCGCCCAGGCCGAGGTGGGCCGGAAGGCCACCCACGTGAAGGCCGTCATGCTCGCGAAGCCCGCCCAGAGGAAGAAGGTGCCGACGCAGAGCAGGCCCATGTTCACCTCGCCCGCGCTCTCCCGCCCCATGCCCGAGGCCACCATCATGGGCAGGTAGAGGAACATCAAGCTGACCAGGCCTCCGCCCATCAGCCGCTCGGGCAGCTCGCCGGTGCACCGGGCCAGCCACAGGAGGCGCACGCCGGTCGCGCCGCATCCGAGCAGGAGGGCGGCCGAGCAGAGTCCGAGGAAGAGCTGGGATCCGCCCATGCTCCCAGGATCGGGTGTTTCGAGGCCGCGCTTGAGCGCCCCGGAGGTCGGGCCTGCGGCGGGGTCTCTCTGCCAGCCCAACGGGCGCTGCGCAGGCCCCCCGGCTAGAGCCCCAGCTCGCGGGCGATCATGTTCCGTTGGAGCTCGCTCGAGCCCTCGCCGAGCTCGAAGACCTTGCAGTCGCGGTAGTAGCGCTGGATCGGCGAGTCGCTCATGAATCCGCTCGCCCCGTGGAAGTGGAGTGCGCGCTCGACGATCCGGGTGCAGGTCTCGGTGGCGTGGAGCTTGGCCATCGACGCCTCGCGGCTGTGGGGCAGGCCGCGGTCGGCGGCGATGGCCGCACGGTGGCAGAGGAGACGCGCTGCCTCGATCTGCACGGCCATGTCGGCGATCCCGAAGCGCACCGCCTGGAAGCCCCCGATCGGCTGGCCGAACTGCACCCGTGCGCCCGCGTGCGCCAGCGTCGCTTCGTAGGCGGCGCGCGCGACGCCGATGGCGAAGGCCGAGGACGCGATCCGCCCGAGGGTCAGGGTCGCGAGCGAATCGAGGAAGCCCCGATGGAGCCGCCCGACGAGGTTGGCCGCGGGAACGCGACAGCTCTCGAACACGAGCTCCGCCATCTCCGAGGCACGGACGCCGAGCTTCGAGAGCGAGGTGGCCACCTTGAAGCCCGGGCGATCGCGTTCCACCAGGAAGAGGGAGAGGCCCTTGATGCGCTGCTCGGGCGCCGTGGAGGCGACCACGATCAGGAAGTCGGCGATGGGACCGTTCGTGATGAAGAGCTTCGATCCGTCCAGCACGTACTCGTCGCCGTCGGCCACGGCCCGGGTCGCGATGGAGCCCGCGTCGGAGCCGGCGCCCGCCTCGGCAAAGGCCCAGGCACCGATGCGCTCTCCCCGCAGCGCCGCCGGCAGCCACTCCTTCTGGAGCTCCTCGCTTGCGAAGGCGTGGATCGCTGCGCAGGCCAACGCCATGTGCACGTACACGCCGAGTGCGATTCCACCCGAGCCGTAGGCGAGCTCCTCGCAGAGGATCGCGTAGTCGAGGTTGCTCCCGCCGGAGCCGCCCAGCTCCTCCGGGAAGCCCAGGCCCAGGTAGCCCAGGCCACCCAGCCGAGGGAAGAGATCCACCGGGTAGCGCTCCTGCCGATCGCACTCGGCGGCGATCGGCGCGATCTCCTTCGAGACGAATTCCCGGAGCGCGCGCTGCAGCTCGCGCTGCTCGTCACTGAGGTAGAAGTCGGGCTCGGCCATGGCTCCCCTCTGGCTCAGCGTCCTCGAAAGACGGGGGCGCGCCGTTCCTTGAAGGCCTGCACTCCCTCGCGGTGGTCCTCGCTCTGGATGCACTGCACCTGGGCGAAGATCTCGAACTCGAACTCGGCCTCCATGTCGACGCCGAGGGAGCGATGGATCGCCCGCTTCGTCCAGCGGTGTGCGATGGGCGGGCCGGCGGCGAGCTGCCTCGCGAGGGCCGAGACCTCGTCCTGGAAGGCCTCTCCAGGTACGACGCGGTGCACGAGCCCGATCTCAAGGGCTTCGTCGGCCTTGACCAGGCGTCCGGTGAACATCAGGTCGGTGGCCGTGCCGAGACCCACGAGCCTGGGAAGGAACCAGCCCGCCGACATGTCACAGCCCGCCAGCCCGATCGGGGTGAACGGCGCTCCCAGGCGGATGCCCTCCGCGGCGACCCGGAAGTCGCAGGCCATGGCCAGGCCGAGCCCACCGCCGACGGCGTCGCCGTGGAGGGCGGCGATGACGGGCTTGTCCATGGAGACGATCGCGCGCACCGGGTCGAGGTAGCGGCGGACGATGGGCTCCCAGGCCTGGGGCTCCCTCTCCACCATCTCGGCCTGGTCGGCGCCCGCGCAGAAGCGCTTCCCGTTTCCGGCCAGCACGACCGCATGGACCTCCTCGGAGGCTCCCGCCGTGAGGAGCAGCTCCGTGAGACGGTCGACCGTCGGGATCGCGAGGGTATTGAGACGGTCGGGGCGGTTGAGGGTGACGGTGCCCACCCCGTCCTTGACTTCGAGAAGGACGTCGTCGTTCATCGGGAGAGCTCCTCGCCTTGTGGGAGAATCACGGTTCGCGCCGGGCCACCCGGCTCGGAGAAGAGCGAGGCCGCGTCGTCCAGGGGCACCTCGCGCTGCACGGAGCGGGAGACGTCGAGGTCGCCGCACTCGATGAGCTCGAGCACCTTCTGGATCTCGGCCGTTGTGGAGCCGAAGGATCCCCGCACGCTGAGCTCGGCTCCGATGAAGAGCGCCAGCGGCGGCAGCTTCGGCTGACCGCTGCCCACACCCACGACGACCGCGCGACCGCCGGGCGCCAGCGCGGCCAGCCCCAGCTCGACGGTCTCCGCTCTTCCCACGCATTCGAGCACGAGGGTCGCTCCACGGGCGAGCTGCCGGAGGGCACGGCGGGGCTCCTCCTCCGCGCCGGGGTCGAGCGCGGCATCCGCCCCCGCAGCCAGCGCGGCCTGGCGGGCCGCGTCGGAGGGGTCCACCGCGACGACGCGTTCGGCTCCCCCGATCCGCGCCAGCTGGATGGCGTGCAGGCCGAGCCCGCCGGCGCCGATCACGACGACGGTCTCGCCCTTGCGAAGCTCCCCGACCTCCCAGAGGGCGTGCGCCGGAGTGGCGATGGCATCCGAGGCGATGGCACCGATCGGACTGGTGACGGAATCGGGTAGGTGCAGAAGACAGCTCGTCGGGAGCGCGATCTGCTCGGCGAAGCCACCCTGCCTGGCCATTCCGAGAACGGCCGGCTGACGGCAGCGATTGGTGGCACCGACACGACAGGCCGGGCAGGTGCCGCAGGTCACCTGGCCGAAGGAGGCGACCCGCTGGCCGGGCTCCCAGCCCTCCACCTGCGCCCCGGTCTCGAGCACCGTGCCCGCGATCTCGTGGCCGGGCACGGTTCCGGGCTGCACCCCGAGCTCGCCCGCCACGATGTGCCGGTCGGTTCCGCACACCCCGGCCGCATCGACGCGAAGCAACACCTCGTCGTCGGCGGGGGAGGGGGCGTCGACCTCTTCGAGGGAGATCTCGCCGGGCCCCTGGTAGACGAGCGCCTTCATCCCAACCCCATGAAGCGGCCGATGATGTTGCGCTGGATCTGGCTGGTGCCGCCGCCCAGCTCGCAGCCCCTCACCTCGAGCACCCGGCGCATGAAGTGGGAATCCCGCTCGTAGCCGCGGGCGCCGGCGCATTGGAGGGCGGCGTTCGTGGCTCGGAAGGCCACGTTGTTGGCCAGCATCTTCGCCATCGAGGCCTCCTTGGGGCAGGGGCCCTCCCGGTCGCGCTTGGCGGCCGCGGCATAGACCAGCAGCCGGGCGGCGGCGACCTCGGCCTGGGCCTCGGCGAGAGGGTGGCTGACCGCCTGGTAGCGACTGATGGGTTTTCCGTAGGATTCGCGGGAGGTCGCATAGGCCACGCCGTCGTCGATCGCGGCCTGCGCGACGCCGATCGTCTGCGCGGCATTGGCCAGGCGCTCGGGATCCATGAGCCTCGCCAGGTTCATCCAGCCCTCGTCCAGCGGTCCGAGCATCGCCGAGTCGGGGACGACCAGACCCTCGTAGTGGACCTTGTTGACCATCAAAGCCCGCATGGCGGTATAGGGAGTCCGCTCGAAGCGCGGGCCCGAAGGGCCCTTCTCGACGAGGAAGAGGCTGATGCCCTTCTGCCGGGAGGCTCCGGGGTAGCTCGCCGTTCGAGCGGCGGTGATGATGACCTCGGCGCGTTCGGCGCCCGAGATGGGCCCCTTGATGCCGTCGATGCGCCAGCCACCGTCGACGCGCTCGGCTCGCGTCGCCATGCCCGCGAAGTCCGAGCCGGCACCGGGCTCCGACATCGCGAGGGCGAAGCGCTTCTCCCCGCTCACGATCCCGGGCAGGTAGTGGGCGGCCTGCTCCTGCGAGCCGCAGATGTGAAGCGCGTGGGAGCCGAAGATGGTGCCCGTGATGTAGAGGGTCGAGAGCGAGATCGAGGTCTTGCCCACCTCCTCCACGAAGACGCACAGGTCGAGGACGGAGCCGTCTGAGCCGCCATGCTCCCTGGGCACGGGGATGCCCGTCCAGCCCCGCTTGGCGCACTCCCGATAGAAGTCGTCCGGGTACTCCTCATCCTGCTCCATCTGCAGGATCCGCTCGGGCGGGTACTCCGCGTCGAGGAAGGCGCGCACCGAGGAGCGCAGGTCGAGCTGCTCGGGCGAGAGATAGATGTCCATCGATTCGGCCTCCTGACTCAGCTTCCCTTGAAGACGGGTCGGCGCTTGTTCTGGAAGGCATCGAGCCCCTCGCGGAAGTCCGCCGAGCGAATGCAGTCCGCCTGGATCTGTGCCTCGAGGGCCAGGTGGATGTCGAGACTGCGCGCTTCGAGACTCCGCAGGGCCCTCTTGTTGCCCCGGAGGGCCAGGGGAGCGAGCGAGGCCAGGCGGTCCACGAAGCTCGAGACGGAATCGTCGAAGGTCTCGGCCGGGGCGACTTCCGTCACCAGCCCCTCCGCCTGCGCTTCGGCTGCGCCGAAGACCCGGCCGAGGCTCAGGATCTCGAGGGCGCGGCTGGGCCCCACGATGCGCGCGAGCCACCAGCTGGCTCCAGTGTCCGCCCCGCTGATGCCGAGTCGGGAGAAGACGAAGCCGAGGCGTGCGGCGTCGCTCATCACGCGGTAGTCGGTGCTGAGGGCGACAGCCGCGCCGCCCCCGAAGGCGTCTCCGTTCAGCGCGGCCACGGTGGGGATCTCGAGCCTTGCGAGGGCCGACACCCCGGCACCGGCGTTCTCGAGCTCGGCCACCGCGTAGGCGCGATCGCCGTCGAGCATCCGCTGGAGCGACTCGAAGTCGCCGCCCGCGGAGAAGGCGCGGCCCTCGCCCGTCAGGACGAGCACCCGGGCGTCGTCGTCCGCGGCCACCCTCCCGCAAATGGAGATCAGCTCGTGGAAGGCCTGCTCGTTGAGCGCGTTGCGGACCTCGGGCCGCCGGATCGTGAGGGTGTAGACACCGCGTTCGTCGCGTTCGAGGCTGAGCAGCTCAGACATCGATGTTGAATACCCGCGCGGCGTTGTCGCGCAGGATCTTCCGGGTGGCCTGATCCGAGAAGCCGCAGTCGTAGACGTCCTGGACCGTGCGCTGGAACGGCAGCAGCGGATAGTCCGTGCCCCAGACCATCTTGTCCTGGCCATAGCCGCCCGCGAACTTCTTGAGCCCCTCGGGCCACTGACGGGCCGGGCGCGCCGAGGACTCGACGTAGACGTTCGGGTGCTTCCAGGCGAGGATCATCATCTCCTCTTCCCAGGGGTTGCCGACGTGCGTGCCGAGGATATTCAGCTCGGGAAAGGTGAGGGCGACCT
>NYZB01000030.1 GCA_002687015.1 Deltaproteobacteria bacterium | reverse complement strand
TGCGCGGGCCACCCTGCCCCGGCCGAGCCATTCTGAGGAATGAACCCCGCCCCGCCGCGCGTCAAAGAAAGGAGCGAAGCGACCCTCACGAAAGAGACCGCCGCACGGCGCTTGGAGGCGGGTTTGACAGGGCGGACCCACCCCTGGCATCCTGCCGGTCTGTGCATTGACTCATTTGTCAATGTCCCGGCGTGCCCCCCATCTCACCCACGAGAGGACCTACTTCATGTCCGAGGAGAATGCAGCCTCCGGGCCGCTCCCCGTCGTCGACTTCCTGAAGCTGCCCGAGGGCGGCGATCCCTTCCTGGAAGGCCACAAGTGCTCGAGCTGCGATGCGGTGTACCTGGGCGAGCGCAAGGCCTGCTCGAAGTGCGGCGCTCGCGGAACCATCGAGGCCACGAAGCTCGCCAACACCGGCACCCTCTACGTCTACTCGATCGTCCACCGCTCCTTCCCGGGCATCGAGGTGCCCTACGTCTCCGCGATCGTCGATCTCGACGGCGGCGGCACGGTGAAGGGCAACCTGATCAACGTGGAGGCCGACCCGGAGAAGATCGAGTTCGGAATGCCCGTCGAGGTGGTCTACAAGGACGCCCTCGGCCGCAAGGACCGAGAGGGCAACTCCTACCTTTCCTACTTCTTCCAGCCCCGGTCGTAGAGCCGGACAGGAGATCTGCAGCATGACGGACGCATACGTCGTCGGTATCGACATGATCAAGTTCGGCCGTTTCCCGGAGCGGTCGGTCCCGGACCTGGGCGCGGAAGCCGCGCTCCTGGCCCTGGACGACTGTGGGCTCAAGATCCAGGACATGGAGGCCCTCTACTGCGGCAACCTCGGCCAGGCCAATGCCATGGTCGGCCAGCGCGTGCTCCAGGAGATCGGCCAGACCGGGGTCCCGGTCGTGAACTGCGCCAACGCCTGCGCCACGGGCGCCACGGCCTTCCGCGAGGCCTGGATGTCGATCAAGGCCGGCATCTACGACGTCGTGCTGGCCGTGGGCGTCGAGCAGATGGGCAAGGGCCTGCTCGGCGGCGCGGGCGGCGGCAAGGGCATCCCCAAGGAAGGCCTGCTGGGCTCGGGCACGATGCCGGCGGTCTTCGCCGAGGCAGGCCAGGAGCACGCGCGCAAGTACGGCACCTCCTTCGAGCAGTTCGCCAAGGTGTCGGTGAAGAACCACCACCACTCGACCCTGAACCCGAAGGCCATGTACCAGATCGAGACTCCCCTCGACACGGTCATGAACGCGGAGATGATCGCCTACCCGAACACCAAGCTCATGTGCTCGGTGAACGTGGACGGCTCGGCCGCCGCCGTGCTGTGCAGCGAGAGCAAGGCCCGCGAGCTGGGGCTCATGGGCCGGGCGGTCAAGGTCAGCGCCAGCGTCCTGACCAGCGACCCGTGGCAGGAGCGCGACCTGGTCATGCCCGACGTCAACACCTGCACGCGACAGGCGGCGACGAAGGCCTACGAGATGGCCGGCGTCGGCCCCGACGACGTGAACCTGGTCGAGCTGCACGACTGCTTCGCGACGGCCGAGATCCTGCACTACGAGAACCTCGGCCTGTGCAAGGACGGCGAGGCGGGCCGGATGATCGACGAGGGAGAGAGCGCCCTCGGTGGCCGCGTGCCGGTGAACGTGTCCGGCGGGCTCCTCTCCAAGGGCCACCCGCTCGGCGCCACGGGCATCGCGAACATCTACGAGGTATCGACCCACCTGCGCGGCGAGGCGGGCAAGCGGCAGGTCGAGGGCGCCCGCGTGGGCCTGACCCACGTGATCGGCCTGGGCAGCGCCTGCGGAATCCACGTGCTCGAGAAGGTGTCCTGACGGAACCGGAACGAACGACGTTTCGAAGAAAGCCCGCCGGGCCCTGGGGCCCGGCGGGCTTTCCCTTTCGGGGGGCCACTCCTACCCTCGTCGCGTGACGCGCCTCGCCCTGCCCCGGTCCTTCCTTCTGGTCCTTCTCCTCCTCGTGCTGCCCTCGGCCTGCTCCGACGGCACGGAGCCCAGCGCGAGCGCCTCGAGCGGCTCGGCGGAGGTGGAGAAGACGGCCGCGCGCCCAGCGCGCAGGGAGCCACCGCTCCCGGCCTTCGAGGCCGCCACCCTCTCCGGCGAGCGGCTCTCCCTTTCGAGCCTGATCGGCAAGCGCGCCCTGCTCTTCTTCTTCAACCCGAGCGTGCCGAGCGCAGGCGTGATGGCGGAGGCCGTCGCCCGGATCGCGGGCCAGCGGAATGACCACAACTTCCGGGTGATCGGGATCGCCATGAGCAACGAGACCGGGCCGGCCCAGAAGCTGCTGGACGAGCACGAGATCGACATCCCCACCCTGCACGACCCGCAGGCGCGCCTCATCAACCAGATCCTGCGCCGCGGGGCCCCGAGCGCTCTGATCCTGGTGGACGCGGAGGGCTACCTGGTCAAGGCCCAGCTCGGCGGAGGGCCGACCGGTGGCGACGACCCCGCCGGGACCATCGCCGGCAACCTGCGCGACTGGCTTCGGCTGCCCGGTGAGGAGCCGATCGCGTACGGGCCTGACGACCGACCGCCGGCCCCGCTCTTCACGGCGCCGCGTCTCGAGGGTGACGAGTTCTTCCAGCTGGCCGAGCACAAGGGCGAGCCCCTCGTGCTCGTCTTTTTCTGGCACACCTGCCCCCACTGCCACGAAGCCCTCGATACGCTCGGAGAGAGCCTCGAGACGATGCCTGCGGAGAAGCGCCCGAAGGTGGTGGCGATCTCGGTGGACCACAAGCCGGCCGCCGTGCGCGAAGCGGTCAAGGAGGGGGGCTGGGACTACCTGACCGTGGTCTTCGATCCCACGGACGAGATACGCGAGTCCTATGGGACGGGCGCGGTCGTCCCCGTCGTCTACATGCTCGACGAAGAGCTTCGCATCGCGAGCCGCACCAGCGGCTGGAGGGAGGACCGGGATCCGCCGCTCGCGCGCATGCGCCTGGCGCAGCTGGCCGGTGCCAAGGTGCCGATGCTCCTGCACAGCACGGGCTACAGCGGGGACGAGTTCTGCGGCGTATGCCATTCGTCCGAGCACGCGACCTGGGAGCTCACCAACCACGCGGGGGCTTTCGACACCCTGGTGCGCCACGGCGAGGACGGCAACCCGGAGTGCGTGGGCTGCCACGTCGTGGGTTGGGAGGAGAAGGGAGGCTGGGCCCTCGACCAGCGTTCACCGGATCTCGAAGGCGTGGGCTGCGAGACCTGCCACGGCCGCGGCGGCCCCCATCTCTCGCCGGGCCTGATCGTGAAGAACGACTACCGCGAGGTGTGCACGACCTGCCACAACAGCACCCACAGTCTGGGCTTCGAGTACGAGAGCTTCCTGCCGCGGGTCTCCCACGCCACGACCCGGGCCCTGTTCGCCCTGCCGCCGGCGGAACGGGACAAGGCCCTGGCCGAGCGCCGACAGCCGCGCAAGGACCTGCTGCCGAGCCGGGCCGCATTCGTCGGATCGGACGCCTGCCAGAGCTGCCACGCGAAGGAGTTCGAGACCTGGTCCGGGCAGCCGCACGCGGCCGCCCTGGGCAGCCTCGCGGCCAGGGACGAAGCGAGCAACACCGCCTGCCTGACCTGCCACACGACCGGGCTCGGCAAGCCCGGCGGGTTCTCGCTGGACAGCTCCCAGGAAACGGACCTGGCGGCCGTCGGCTGCGAAGCCTGCCACGGGCCCGGCGGCGACCACATCGGCGAGGAGGCGCCGAAGACGGGCACCATCCTGTCGCTCGGCGACAAGTGCGACTCCTGCGTGATCCTGAAGATCTGCGGCGGGTGTCACGACGACGCCAACGACCCCGGGTTCGAGTTCGTGGTGCAGGACAAGATCGATGCCCAGCGCCACGGCACCACCCCGGCCAGTGCGAGCGCCCATGCCCATCCTCCCGAGCTGCCCGGCAGCACGGCGGTCGGACTGCTGGAGAGGGCGCTTCCGACGGGCGACGAGGCCTCGTGAACCCGGTGCTCCCATGGACCGGGCCCTGGCCAGGGAGGCGCACGACCTGCTCCGCTCCGCCCGTGCGTGGATCGAGGAGTGGGCGGAAGAGGGAGTGAACGCATTCCCCATAGCCGGGGTCGCGACCCCCGCAGAGGGCGAGCCCGCAGTCGCCTCGGCGGCCGCAGAGGACCTGGAGCGGGTCCGCGCCGAGCTCGGCGAGTGCACCCGGTGCGGCCTCTGCGAGAAGCGCAGCACGATCGTGTTCGGCGACGGCAACCCGGAGGCCGACCTCATGTTCGTCGGCGAGGGTCCCGGCGAGCAGGAGGACCGGACCGGCCTGCCCTTCGTCGGCCGCGCCGGCGAGCTGCTCACGCGCATGATCGAGCGCGGCATCGAGATGCCCCGCGCCGACGTCTACATCTGCAACATCGTGAAGTGTCGCCCGCCCGGAAACCGCAACCCCCTTCCGGATGAGGTGGCGGCCTGCCGGCCCTTCCTGGACGGCCAGATCGAGGCCATCCGGCCGAAGGTGATCGTCACCCTCGGCAAGCCCGCCGCCAGCCTGCTCCTCGGCCGCGACGTCGCCATCACCCGGGTGCGCGGCACCTGGCACGAGTACCGCGGCATCCCCGTGATGCCGACCTTCCACCCGGCCTACATCCTGCGCCAGTACACCGAAGAGAACCGCCGCCTCGTCTGGGAAGACCTCAAAGCCGCCCACACCCGCAGCCGCGAGAGCTGACGCAGGCGCCAGACGCCTCCTCGATCGATCCCTCGCGAAGGTCTCCCGACCCTACGGGCGCTCCGGGACTTTGGCGGATTGGTCGGCGCGGAGTTGCTCGAGGCGCTTGCGGAGCTCGGGATCGCTGCCGGCCAGGATGGCGGCGGCGAAGAGGCCCGCGTTCTTGGCGCCGGATCGGCCGATGCCGAAAGTCGCGACCGGGATGCCGCCGGGCATCTGCACCGTCGAGAGGAGGGCGTCGAGACCGTTCAGGGGCGAGGCGTCGATCGGGACACCCAGCACCGGGAGGGTCGTGTGGGCGGCGGTCACGCCGGCCAGGTGGGCCGACATGCCCGCTCCGCAGATGACCACACCGATGTCCTCGTCCTCGGCGCTCTCCAGGAAGCGGACCAGCCGCTCCGGTGTGCGATGAGCGGAGATCACCCGGACCTCGCTCGACACGCCCAGCTCGGCGAGGGCGTCTTCGGCGGCCTTCATGATCTCGTAGTCGTTGGCGCTTCCCATCAGGATGCCTACACGGCTCACGGCGGGGCTTCTCCTCTTGCTCTCGTGGTGGGGCTGGGAGTGTAGTGTACGCTTGGCGCCCCATGGAGCCGCCATGAAAGCCGTCGTGACCAGCGAGTCGGGGAGCCTCGTCGTCGAGGATCGGCCCGACCCGACCCCGGCGCCCGGCCAGACGGTCTTGCGGGTCGCCTCCTGCGGCATCTGTGGCACCGACCTGCACTTGCACCAGGCCGGGGCCCTGCCCCCGGGCGCGATCATGGGGCATGAGTTCTGTGGCGAGGTGATGGAGAGCGTCGGAAGCCTGAAGGCGGGCGAGCGCGTGGCCGCCCTGCCGGTGCTCTCCTGCGGGAGCTGCGAGCGCTGCCGCAGCGGCCTCGGTGCCTACTGCGAGACCCAGCGCACCCTGGGCCTGGGCGATGGGGCGGGCGCCTACGCGGAGTACGTCGCCATCTCCGCCCACGAGGCCGTGCGCCTGCCAGAGGGCATCGACGACGACCACGGCTCCCTGGTCGAGCCCCTGGCCGTGGCCCTCCATGCCGTGAACGTGGGGCGGATCCGGCGAGGTGAGAGCTGCCTCGTCATTGGCGCCGGCCCGATCGGCCTGGGCATCGCCTTGTGGGCTCGGCACTTCGGCGCCGCCGAGGTGATCGTCAGCGAGCGCGCCTCGGGCCGCCGGGCCATGGCCGAACGGATGGGCGCAACCCAGGTCATCGATCCGACCCACGAGGAGCTGCCAGCCGCGCTGGATCGCATCACGAGTGGTGGGCCCGACGTCGTGTTCGAGGCGGTCGGCGTGCCGGGGCTCATCCAGGAGGCGATCCAGCATGTGCGCTTCCGGGGCCGGCTCGTCATCGCCGGAGTCTGCGCGGCCCCGGACCAGATCGTCCCGGTCCAGGCAATCCTGAAGGAGGCGAGCGTCTTCTTCTGTCTCGCCTACGAGAAGGACGACTTCCAGTACACGGTGGACATGATCGACCAGGGCCGGGTCACGCCCTCCCCCATGGTCACGGACCGGGTCGGGCTCTCGGGCGTGGCGAAAGCGTTCGAGGCCCTCGGCAACCCGGACGAGCAGTGCAAGGTGCTCGTCGACCCCCGCACTTGAGCCGGCCGTGACCCCTGTGACGCCTTCGTTCGGCCCCGCGACCGCTCTATGCGGAGTGCTGCTCCACCCGGCGGGCCACACCCGTTCGCCGGCCATGCACAACGCGGCCTTCGCCGCGCTGGGCGTGGACGCGGTCTACCTGGCCTTCGACGTGCCGCCGGCGGATCTGGCGGCCGCGGTGGAAGGCGCACGGGCACTCCGCATCCGCCAGCTCGCCGTCTCGATCCCCCACAAGGAGGCGATCGCAGCCCACCTCGACGAGCTCGACGACGACGCCCGCGCGATCGGAGCCGTGAACACGGTCACGCGACGCGACGACCGCCTGTGCGGGGCCAACACCGACTGGCTCGGCGCCGTACGGGCGCTCG
>NYZB01000029.1 GCA_002687015.1 Deltaproteobacteria bacterium | reverse complement strand
TCGAGCCATCTCCGCAGCTCGGCGAGCCACAGGACCGACAGCTCCGCTCCGCAGCTCGATGCGGGCTTCGACCGGATGGAGCGGGTGGTGGGCGACCTCCAGCGTCGCGCCCTCTCCCTGCGCACGGCGCCGCTCCTGCGGGTGCTCGACACCCTACCTCGCCTGGCCCGTGAGATCGCCCGCGCGATCGACAAGCAGGTGGACGTCGAGCTGCGCGGTGCCGAGCTGGAGCTGGACCGGGCGATCCTGGATCGGCTCGGTGACCCGCTCGTCCATCTCGTTCGCAATGCCGTCGACCACGGCATCGAGTCCCCCGATGTCCGCCGCGAGGCCGGCAAATCGCCGGAGGGACGCATCGTGATCGGGGCACGCCGCGAGAAGGACCACGTATTGATCTCGGTCGAGGACGACGGGCGCGGCATCGACCTGGGCTCCGTGAAGCAGCGGGCCATCGACGCGGGCGTGCTCCACCCCGATCTGGCCGACGATCTGCCCCCGGACGAGATCGCGGCGCTGGTGTTCCGCCCGGGCATCTCCACGGCGGCCCAGGTCTCCCAGGTGTCAGGTCGGGGCGTCGGCATGGATGCCGTGAAGGCGACCATCGAGTCGCTGGGAGGGCGCGTCGAGCTGCACTCACGGCCCGGTCGGGGCGCGACGACCTCTCTCGTCGTACCCATCACCGCGGCCGTCCAGAGGGTGCTGCTGCTCTCGCTGGGCTCCGAGACGGTGGCCGTTCCGATCTCGAAGATCGAGCGGGTGGTCGAGGTCGCCGCCGAGGGCATCGAGCAGGCCGGCAACGAGCAGTTCTGCCTGGTCGACGACGAGCCGGTGCTGGTTCTCGACCTCGCGCGTCTGATCGGCTTCGAACGGGCCGAGATGATGGGCCCGACCCCCCTGGTGCTGGCCGAGGTGCGAGGCGAGCGGGTGGCGCTGCTCGTGGAGCACCTGGCCGGGCAGCAGGAAATCTACGTCAAGCCGATTCCCCAGCTGCTGGGGAGCGCCAAGCCCCTCGCCGGGCTGACGGTGCTCGGCGACGGCTCTCCCATCTTCCTCCTCGACCTGAATCAGCTCGCATGACGCCTCCCAGCCATCCCATCGACGAGGTCCAGGTCGATCGCGCCCGCGAGCTGGCCAGCATCGGGGCCGGCCACGCCGCCAACGCCTTGGCGGCGATGCTCGGGCGCCCGTGCACGATGCGCGTGCCCACGGTCCGCTTGCTCTCGGCCGATCGGGTCCAGGCGCCCTACGTGGCCGGTGACACAGCCGGCCATGATCGCATGGGGGTGTTCTTCGAGCTCGACGGCGGCCCGGGCGGCGTCGTGGCGCTGCTCTTCCCCGGCGAGGTCCGGGATCGACTGATCGACTCGCTGCTCGGGGATCGCGGATCGGATCCGGAGATCGCCGAGTCGGCCCTGCGGGAACTCGGCAACATCCTGGTCTCGCACGTGGCGTCCTCGATCGCGGACACGATCGGTGACTCCGTCGTGCCTTCGATCCCGGTGCTCGCCATGAAGGATGCCGGCTCGGCCCTGGCCTCCCTGCTCGCTCCGCGCGCCACCCAGGGCGGCGCGCTTCGCATCGAGACCGAGATCGCGGACGAGCGCCGCGAGATCCGTGGGCTGTTGGTCTTCATGCCCGACGACGTAGAGGCCCCGACGGACCCCCACCCGGCGTAGCCCTCGCCCGGAGTGCGAACGGCCGCGTCCGCTGCGGTTTGATACCCTCCGCGGCGTGGAGCGAGAACGAGTCCGCGCCCTCCTGGAGGCGGTGCGGCGCGGTGAGGTCGAGCCCTCCGAAGCGCTCGATTCCCTCGCCCAGCCCCCCTACGTCGAGGTTCCGTCCGGCGACGGACGCGTGGACCTGCATCGTGCGCTGCGAACCGGGCTCCCCGAGGTGATCTTCGGCCCCGGCAAGACCCCCGCCCAGACCGTCCAGATCGCGCAGGCGCTCCAGGACGCCGGTCAGCAGGCTCTCGCGACGCGCGTCGAGGCCGCCGCCGCCGAGGCCGTCCTGGCTGCCCTCCCCGGTGGTGTCTACGAGCCGGAGTCGCGTCTGCTCTGGTACGGCCCGGCGGAGGTGCCCCAGCAGGGCAAGGGCACACTGGCCGTGGTCTGCGCAGGCACCTCCGACCTTCCCGTCGCGCGCGAAGCAGCCGGGGCGGCGAAGCGCTTCGGCAACAAGGTCGAGTTGCTCGCCGACGTCGGTGTGGCCGGCCTCCATCGGCTCCTCGCCAACAGCGACGTGCTGCGGAGCGCCAGGGTCGTGATCGCCGTGGCCGGCATGGAGGGCGCCCTGGCCTCCGTGGTCGGCGGGCTGGTGGACAAGCCCGTGGTCGCCGTACCCACCAGCGTGGGCTACGGCGCCTCCTTCGGCGGGGTCGCCGCCTTGCTGGCGATGCTGAACAGCTGCGCCTCGAACGTCTGCGTAGTGAACATCGACAACGGCCTAGGCGCGGCGACCGTCGCGACCCTGATCAACCGGCTCTGACCTTGGCGCGACGACGCTCTGCTGCTCCGCACGGGGGCCGCCGGGTCCTGCACCTGGATCCCTTTTCGGGGATCGCCGGCAACATGTTCCTCGGCGCGATGCTGGACGCCGGGCTCTCGCGCCGCGCGTTGACCGCGGGCCTGGCCGGCCTTGGAGTTCCCCACAGGCTCGTCGTCAAGAAGGCAACGCGCGGGGCGATCGCGGCCCCCTACGTCGACGTCAAGGTGAAGAAGGCGGACCGGGGCCACGGGCACCGCCACTACAGCGCGATCCGCAAGCTGCTCGACCGGGCGCGGCTCGCGCCGGCGGTGCGCGACCGGGCCCAGGCCATCTTCGCCTGCCTGGCCGAGGCGGAAGCCCGGGTGCACGGCATCCCGGTGGAGAAGGTGCACTTCCACGAGGTCGGCGCGGTCGACGCGATCGTCGACATCACCGGAGCCGCTCTCGGGACCGAGCTGCTCGGGGTCGAGCGGGTCACCGCCGGGCCGGTGGCCCTCGGGCGGGGAACGGTCGAGACCGACCACGGTCGTCTGCCGCTCCCGGCCCCGGCCACCTTCGAGCTCCTGCGCGGGGTTCCCACGGTGCCCGCCCACGTGGACTGGGAGACCGTGACACCCACGGGCGCCGCGATCCTGCGGACCCTGGCGGACGAGTACACGGGGCTCCCGGCTCTCACCATCGACTCGATCGGCCACGGTGCCGGCAACGACCGGAAGGGCCCTCTCCCGAACGTGCTGCGCATCGTGCTCGGTCGGGAGTCGGGCGGGGCCGCCGATCGGGTCGTCACCCTGGAAGCCAACCTGGACGACCTGGTTCCCGAGCACTTCGACCACGTGATGGAGCAGCTTCTCGAGGCGGGCGCTCTCGACGTCTCCCTCCAGCACGTCCAGACGAAGAAGAACCGCCCCGGCTTCCTGCTCCGGGTGCTGACCCGGCCCGACCTCCGCGAGACCCTGGCAGCCCGCACCCTCGCCCTGACGGGGAGCCTCGGCGTGCGAAGCGTCGAGAGCGACCGGCTGGTGCTGCCCCGCGAGGTTCGGCGAGTGGAGACCCCCTACGGCACGATGCGGGTCAAGTTCGTGACGACCCCGAGCGGGCGTCGCGAAGTCTCGGCGGAGTACGACGACTGCAAGCGGGTGGCGAAACGCCACGGCATCTCGCTCGCCGAGGTGGTTCGTCAGGCCGAGGAGGCCGCTCGAGACCTCCTCGAGGATGGGTGAAAAACCACGCGGTCACTTCGTTTGCACGGGTCCTGCTGCGCTCGTACGCTTTCCCCAACCGCTGGAGCGGAAGGAGGAAGCATGGGGGATCTGCCCAACGCAGTCGTGAAACGCCTGATCAGCAAGCATGGTGAAGGGCTGCGCGTTTCTGGATCGGCGATCGACAAGGCCGTTAGTGCCACAGAGGACTATCTCGCTCGCCTGGCCCGCGAGGCGCACGCCTCGGCCATCGCGGACAAGCGCAAGACGATCATGGACACCGATATCGACAAGGCCCGCGCCAAGCTCGGCTGACGCGAGCGGCGCCAGGCGCCGCGAAACGCAGGCTGACGCGAGCCGTGCCACGCGCCGCGCAACGCACACGAACGAGAACGCCGGGGTGCCTCCTGGCGCCGCCGCAGATGGCGGGTGCCCTACGAGACGTCCGACAGGTAGTCGATCCAGACGGTCTCGTCGCCATCGGGAAAGGCCCGGATGCGCACTCCGATGCCCGGGTCGCGGTCGCCGATCGCGTCGACCTGGTAGAGGGTCTCCACGTCGATGCGGACCCTCTCACCCGTTTCGGGAAGAGCCAGGGCCACGGTCTCGAGGCTGCCGGTCGGGCTGTGGCGTTCCGTCGTCACGAACATGCCGAGTCGCCCCACCACGCTCGTGATGCCGTCCGCTCCATCTTCCCAGGAGACCGCGAGCCGCCGGGGAATGCGGTCGAAGCGGCGCTGCGGTCGCTCGGCCATGAGCTTCTCGAGGCCCGGAGCGAGCCGGTCCGGATCGAGGGGCCGCACCAGATAGCCGGCCGCACCCAGGGCGCGCGCGGCTGCCCGGCGGCTCTCCCGGGCGCGGTCGTCCACGAGCACCACCGGGAGCTCGCCAATGCCCGGTACGTCGGCGAGGGTCGGGATCAGCTCGAGGCCCTCGGCGCGGTCCAGGACGGCGTCGGTGAGGACGACCTCGAAGGAGCTCTGGTCGAAGGCCCGGCGCGCATCGTTCGCCGTCCTCGTCAGGGTCAGCCGGAACCCCCTGCGCCGCAGTGCCGCGTGCAGGGTCACGTCTTCCGAGAGCTTGGCGCCGACGAGCAACACCTGATGGTCGCGCCCGCGAAACACCGGATGGAGTGGGCTCGCGGTGTCGGCTTCGGCCAGGGAGCGCCGCCGCCTCGCCCCGGTGTCTTCCTCGTCGAGGCTCTGGGCACGGGCCTCCATCTGGGCCGTGATGGCGATCGCCAGTTCGGCGCCGGAGGTCGCCTCGACCGGCCATTCGGCCAACCGCTCGGCCGCCGCGCGCAGGGCTCGCCCGCCGAGCGGGCCGCGGCTGGGGACCGCGACCCATCGTTCCCGCAGCCAGCGCACGTGGTCGTCCGGCACGGCGAGTCCGAGGGACCACCACAGGCCCGCGTGGTTCCAATCCGCCTCCACTGCCACGCCGGCCTCGTCGAGGGTCTCCCTGGCGACACGGGAATGGGCCATGAGGTCGATCCAGGCGGCCCGGATGCGCGCCTCGATCTCGGCGGCATCGGCACAGCCAGCGATCGAGATCAACGGGAGCTGGAAGAGCGCAGCCGGGCGCAGGCACTTGATGCGATGTCCACCCACGCTGCAGAATTCCACCGCGGCGACGCCAAAGGGGCCACCGGGCGTCAGCAGCGGATCCCCCGCGAAGGGGAGCCTGCCGAGCAGGCAGCGTCCACCGGGCTGCAGCTCGACCTCGATCCCGAGCTCTTGCAGCCGGTCGGCCAGCCGCTCTTGAACGCGACGCTCGTCCACACCAGTCGCTTCGGCATGACTGGGCGGGGGCTTGACGCTGGGGTGAGAGGACTCGCCTGAGGTTCGCGCTCCTGGCTAGCCCTTGCGGGTCGGCTCTACCCGGCGGTTCGGGCTTCTGCGGCGATCGCGCGGGGGACGCACTCGTCGAGGAAGGCGGCGATTTCGGCGTAGGCTTCGCGGGTCTCGTCGAGGTCGGGACCGAAGAGCTGCCAGACGTGCACCATGTGGGGCCAGGTCTGGAGGCGGACCGGAGAGCCTGCTGCCTGGGCCTTGTTCGCGTAGCGCCGGGCGTCACCCAGGAGCATCTCGGCGCCGCTGGCCTGGATCAGGATGGGCGGCAGCCCGCTGAGATCGCCGAGCGCCGGGGAGACCCGCGGATGGCAGGGGTGGATCCGTTGCTGGGCCCACATCCCCAGGAACAGGAGCCAGCGCGGGATCCAGCGCAGGAGACCCGCGGCCGGGCCGAGGATGGGATCGGTCGCCTGGTTCGACTGCCAGGTCGGGCTGCCCATCGTGCTGTCGGCGAGGGGAGAGAGTGCGACCGCGCCGTCCGGCGGGCGAAGACCCTCGTCACGCGTCCAGGCCGCCAGCATCAGGGTGAGATTGCCCCCCGCCGAATCCCCGGCGACGAAGACGGCATCGGCGGGCCCCGTGCGATCCGGCCCGTGGCCCAGGATGAAGCGGTAGGCGTTCCGGCAATCCGTGATGCCGTCGATGCGGGCGTTCTCGGGCAGCAGCCGGTAGTCGAGGGAGAGCACGGCGGCTCCGGCGAGCCTCGACAGGGTCGACGTCACCAGGCGGTGGCTCCGGGCACTGCCCACCATGAAGCCGCCACCGTGGAGGTAGAGGATCCGGCGTTTCGGGTCGGCGCCGGGCGCCACGACCCACTCCCCGGGCACCCCGCCGGCGACCACCGGCTCGGTCGCCGCGTCCTGTTCCTGTCCGTCGCCCGCGCGGTCCATCCAGTCGCGCAGTCGCTCCAGGCGGTTCTTGCCCGAGCCGCCGATCGAGGCGAGCTCGCGAGTTCGCGCCAGCACGCCGGTCTGCGCTTCGCTCGGGGCCGCCCTGTCGACGACGTGCCCGACCACCGGCAGGTCGAAGCGGCCGAGCTCGGCCCGGCGAAGCTGCGCGCGAGTCCATAGCCAGAGGACTACGAGGCCGGCGACGACGAGCCAGAAGATCATCGGGTTTCCTCCGCGCGGGGGAGTGGAATGATACGAAAAGAAAACCGCCCCGGAGGCAAGGCCTCCGGGGCGGTTCGAATCGCAGAAGCCGGGGCTTCTACATCATGCCGGGCATTCCGCCGCCCATGCCGCCCATGTCGGGCATGCCGCCGCCGCCGCCAGCGCCCTTCTCTTCGGGCTTGTCGGCGATCATGGCCTCCGTGGTCAGCAGTAGCGAGGCCACGCTGGCCGCGTTCTGCAGGGCGGAGCGGACCACCTTGGTCGGGTCGATGACGCCGGCCTTGATCAGGTCCTCGTACTCCTCGGTCTGGGCGTTGAAGCCCGTGGCGCCCTTGGCCTGCTTCACCTTGTCGACGACGATCGAGCCGTCGATGCCGGCGTTCTCGGCGATCCGCCGCAGCGGCTCCTCGATCGCGCGTCGGACGATGGAGACGCCTGCGGCCTGCTCGTCGTTCAGGTCCTTCTCGAGGCCGTCGAGAGCCCTCTGGCCGCGCAGCAGTGCCACACCGCCACCCGCGACGATGCCCTCTTCGGCCGCGGCGCGGGTCGCGTGGAGCGCGTCTTCGACGCGCGCCTTCTTCTCCTTCATCTCCGCCTCGGTGGCCGCGCCGACCTTCACGACGGCGACGCCGCCGGCCAGCTTGGCCAGGCGCTCCTGGAGCTTCTCGCGGTCGTAGTCCGAGGTCGTGCCCTCGATCTGACCGCGAATCTCCGCGCAGCGCCCCTCGATGGCCTTCTTGGCGCCGGCGCCGTCGATCAAGGTCGTGTTGTCCTTGTCGATGACGATGCGCTTGGCCTTGCCTAGGTCCTTCAGGGCGACGTTCTCGAGCTTGAGGCCGAGCTCCTCGGCGATCACCTGGCCACCGGTCAGGACGGCCATGTCCTGCAGCATGGCCTTGCGGCGGTCACCGAAGCCGGGGGCCTTCACCGCGGCCACGTTCAGCGTGCCGCGGATCTTGTTGACCACCAGGGTGGCCAGGGCCTCGCCCTCGATGTCCTCGGCCACGATCAGGAGCGGCTTGCCCTGGCGGGCGACCTGCTCGAGAACGGGGAGGAGATCCTTCATGTTGGAGATCTTCTTCTCGTGGAGCAGGATCATCGGCTCCTCGAGGCTGGCCTCCATGCGGTCGGGATCGGTCACGAAGTAGGGCGAGAGGTAGCCACGGTCGAACTGCATGCCCTCGACCACCTCGAGCACCGAGTCCATGGACTTGGCCTCTTCGACGGTGATCACGCCCTCGTTGCCGACCTTCTGCATGGCCTCGGCCAGCATCGCACCGACGGTCTCGTCCGAGTTGGCCGAGATGGTGCCGACCTGGGCGATCTCCTCGGAGTCGCGGGTGGGCTTCGAGAGCTTCTCGAGCTCACCGACGATCGAGCCGACGGCCTTCTCGACGCCGCGCTTCAGCTCCATCGGGTTCATGCCGGCCACCACGAGCTTGCTGCCCTCGCGGAAGATGGCCTGGGCGAGCACGGTCGCCGTGGTGGTGCCGTCACCGGCCACGTCGGAGGTCTTGGAGGCGACCTCCTTCACCATCTGGGCGCCCATGTTCTCGAACCGGTCTTCGAACTCGACTTCCTTGGCCACCGTGACGCCGTCCTTGGTGACGGTCGGCGAGCCGAAGCTCTTCTCGATGATCACGTTGCGGCCCTTCGGCCCCAGGGTCACCCGAACCGCGTTGGCCAGGCCATTGACGCCGGCCAGCATCTTGGAGCGGGCTTCCTGATCGAACTTGATTTCCTTTGACATGCTCAACTACTCCAGGATCCCGAGGACGTCGTCCTCGCGGATGATGAGGTGCTCTTCGTTGTCCAGCGTGACCTCGGTGCCCGCGTACTTGCTGAACAGCACCTTGTCGCCCTTCTTCACGTCGAGGGGCTGAACCTTTCCGTCGTCGCCGATCTTTCCGTTGCCGGCCGCGACCACGATGCCCTCCTGGGGCTTCTCCTTTGCGGAGTCGGGAATGATGATCCCGCCTGCCGTCGTCGTCTCTTCATCCACGCGCTTCACCAGGATCCTGTCCTGGAGAGGTCGGATCTTCATACCAGCCAATTCCTCCGAGGCGCCCTCCAGTCCTCGCCCGGGAAACCTGGGCGGGAGAGGGCGGGGGTTGGGAGTTGATTCGAGCCCAGGGGCGGCCCGAGTGGCCCGAGCTAGCACTCGGGGCCCGTGTTTGCCAAACCGGCGGGCAACGTACGTCCGCTGCTCGTGGGGTCAAGCGGATTGCCGATTTTTTTCGCAATTCTCGGAGCCTTCCGCTCGCCAGGCGCCTTGACCTTCGCCATCTGTTCGGCGAATCTCTGGCGAAATCGAGCATGGGAGCGCCCCGTGGCCCTGACACGCCGCCAACGCGAGATCTACGACTTCATCCGCGAGTTCGTCGAGGAGCAGGGCTACTCGCCCAGCCTCGAGGAGATCGGCAGCGCGTTCGGGCTCTCGTCCGTGGCCACGGTCCACAAGCACGTCCAGCACCTCGTGGAGAAGGGCTTCCTCAAGAAGGCCTGGAATCGCTCCCGCTCGGTCGAGCCGTTGGACGAGGACCGCCGCGGTGGCCTCGTCGATCTGCCGCTGCTCGGGACGGTGGCCGCCGGAGCTCCGATCGAGGTCTTCGAGCAGGACGAGCGGATTCCTGTGCCCGAGAGCATGGTCCGCCGCCGGGGCGAGAGCTTCGTCCTGCAGGTCAGCGGCGACTCGATGATCGAGGACCACATCCAGGACGGCGACTACGTGGTGGTCGAGAGCCGCCCCGAGGCGCGCAATGGCGAGACCGTGGTTGCCCTGGTTCGGGGCAGCGAGGCGACCCTCAAGAAGTTCTACCGGCGGGGGCCCAAGGTCGTGCTCGAGCCCGCCAACCAGGCGCTGCGTCCGATCGAGGTGCCGGCCCAGGACGTCCAGATCCGAGGTGTGGTGCGGGGGCTCCTGCGCAGCTACTAGCGCCGCCCCCAGGGGCGGCCGGAAGCTACCCACCGGCCCGGTGGGCTACGGTTGCTCGTCGCGCACCCTTCGGAGACCGCCAGCCGTGACCGATCCGTCCGATCCCATCGAGAAGCACGTCGAGGCCATGCTCCAGCTGCTGGGGGAGGACCCCCAGCGCGATGGCCTGCGCCGGACGCCCGCGCGCGTCGCTGGAGCGATGCGATTCCTGACGAGCGGCTACGAGCAGGACCCGATGGAGATCCTGAACGACGCGATGTTCGACGTGACCTACGACGAGATGGTCCTCGTCAAGGACATCGACTTCTACAGCCTCTGCGAGCACCACATGCTGCCCTTCTTCGGCCGCATCCACGTGGCCTACATCCCGAACGGGAAGGTCGTGGGGCTCTCCAAGATCCCCCGCATGGTTGAGATGCTCGCCCACCGCCTCCAGGTGCAGGAGCGGCTCACGATGGAGGTGGCGGAGACCCTCGAGAAGGTGCTCCACCCGCGCGGCGTGGCTGTCGTCGCCGAGTCGATCCATCTCTGCATGATGATGCGCGGCGTCCAGCAGCAGAACGCCTTCGCCATCACCAGCTCCATGAAGGGCGTCTTCCAGAGCGACTCCAAGACGCGCTCCGAGTTCATGGAGCTGATCCGGCATCGCAAGGAGGCCTTCGCGTAGCGAAGGGCGACGCCTTCGCCCGGGCCCGGGCAGGGCGGCGATTGAACCCGCCACGGGTCCTCTCCGACTTCCCCGTCGCCGCATCCCTCGCGGTCGGATCCGGAGGCGGTTCACCCACGGGGATGCGGATAGCCGCGCTTCTGCGGCCACTCCTCGATGGAAGGACTCCAATCATGATCCGCAAACTCCTCCTGGGCGCCGTCGTGCTCGTTGCCGGCGTTGGCCTGCTCAGCACCACGGCCAGTGCCGGCTTCCAGCTCAAGAAGGTCGACAAGGCTCAGTTCCAGCTGAGCGCGCTCGAGTGCCACCCGAACTTCGACAAGACCTCGGGTGAGAGCTTCTACAAGTGCCAGCAGCCGGTGACGACCCCGTGCAAGGTGGGTCTCACGCCCTCGAGCTTGAAGACCATCTGGGCGGGCAACCACTGGGTCGTGGAGTACGCCTGCCAGGCGCCGCCCAAGTAGGGCTGCGCTCGGGCAAGCCCTCGGCCTCCCCTGGAGCTCGAGGGACCGTGCCGGAGGCGCCCCAAGCGCGCCTCCGGCCGCCCGGCCCCGTCGCTGGGGGCCATGACGCGCCGTTTCCAGAGGGATTTCGGAGCGTCAATGGCGCGTTGCGTTACAACGAGCCGCTCCGGTGTCGGCAACTGGCATCTAACTGGTTGAATTAGTTGGATAAATACGATCTTCCCAGAGCGTCAATTTTGTCCTTGGCAAAACGGCTCAAGCGGAATACCCTGCACTCCGATTGGAAGCAGTGCGGCGTGAGGGATCCTGCCTCGAGGAGGTAGATCGCCACACAGCCCGCTGGTTCCACACGGAAAATCCGGCCTGCTGCGCTGCGTCGTCTCGAAGAGATCGACATGCCTGCTCCGCCCGAACCGGGATCGCCCGACACCCGGCATGAGCCAGATGGCACTAGCAAGGGTTCAGGAGCAAGAGCGCCAGCCAGCCAGGTCGAGCAAGGACCGAACCAGGCAGAGAGAGCCAAGGCCACGGTGAGAGGACCCGGAGACGGGCCTCGGAGCCAAGGCCGGCCGGAGGCGGTGCGAGAGACGCCGCCAGAATCGAGAGACCGAAAGCACCCGAGGCCTGCACGCCCGCAGCAACTCGCCGGAGAGCCCGGCGAAGCGCGCCGCGGCGGGACTTCGAAGAGCGACGCCGCAGCGCGGACCGGTGGTCCGACTCCCCACGGCAGTCGTGCAAGGAGGGTGGGGGATGAGCAACAAGGAGCATCTCTCCATCGTGGAACGGCGTCGCGCCACCTGGCGCCGCATCGCTCCCGAGAACGAGCTGGGCCAGAGCACGGACAGCCAGGCCGTCAAGGGCGCCCGCGCCATCGGCGGCGTGCGCGTCGATCCGAAGCGGCTCAACACCAGCAAGGACAGCCAGCGCTCGAGCGAGCGCGGCGCCCTGGTTTCCTACTTCAAGGACATCGCGGAGATCGCGACCCTGAAGAAGGAAGAAGAGGTGATCCTCGCCAAGGAGATCGAGGCCGCCACGCTGGCCTTCCGCGAGGGCATGCTCAACGTCCCCTGGACCGCCAAGGAGGCCGTGTCGATCTGGCAGGGCCTGAAGGCGCAGAACCGGGCCACCGGAAAGATGTGCGAGAGCTTCGGCAGTGGCTCTCCCGAAGGCGTGGACCTCGGTGCGCGCATCGACCAGATTCTCGGCAAGATCGAGCTGCAGGTCCGCAAGCGCGAGCTCGCGCTCGAGGCCGGCAAGGACGACGAGGTCCAGAAGTTCAACCGGCGGATGGCCCGACTGCTGAAGGAGGCCGACCTCTCCATGCAGCTGCTCGGCCGCATCCGGGGCGGACTGCTGGAGCTCTACAAGGACGCCCGCCGCTGCGCCCGGCGCCAGGCCTCGCTCACCTCGCCGAAGCGGGCTCCCCAGTCGGAGGCCGGCAAGGCCCGCCGCAAGCAGGAGCTGGCGAAGTGGAATGAGAAGGCCAGTGTGCTGAGCTACGAGGTCGGCATGGAGCCCGCCGTCTTCGTCGCCCACATGGGTCGCACCGAGGACGAGTGGGATCGTCTCTCGGACGTCAAGAACGTCTTCGTCCAGCACAACCTCAAGCTGGTCGTAGCGATCGCCAAGGACTTCCGGAACATGGGCATCACCTTCCAGGATCTGATCCAGGAGGGGAACATCGGCCTGATCCGCGCGGTGGAGAAGTTCGAGTACCAGCGCGGTCACAAGTTCTCGACCTACGCCGTGTGGTGGATCCGCCAGGCGCTGATCCGGGCGATCCAGAACCATAGCCGCACGATCCGGATCCCGAGCCACGTGCACGACACGCTGCTCAAGTACTACCGGGCCTACAACGCCCTCGAGAAGAAGCTGGGTCGCGATCCGACCACACTCGAGATCGCCAAGACCATGGACATCGAAGAGGAACGGGCCGAGCAGCTCCAGCGGATGGTGCGCGAGCCGGTCAGCCTCGAGAAGGACGTGCCCGGCACGGACTCGAAGAAGGTCAAGGACATCGTCGCCGACCTGAACCCGATCTCGCCGGTGGCCGGTCTCGACCACGCGCGGCTCGAGAAGGCCAGCGACGTGTCGATTGCCGAGCTCTGCGAGCGCGAGCGCAATATCCTGCGCTGGCGCTTCGGCCTCAAGGGCGAGCGCGAGCACACGCTGGAGGAGATCGGCGGCAAGCTCAGTCTCTCGCGCGAGCGCGTGCGCCAGCTCGAGGCGCGAGCCCTGGGCAAGCTCCGGAACTCGGACAGCCGCGACCACCTCGAGGCCTTCGTGTTCGAGGCACTCGCCTAGAGCCCGCGAGCGGCCGAGGGGGCCTTCCTCCCGTAGGTGCCCATCCGATCGGCTCTGCCGATGGGGGGCCGCTTCGCTCCTCCTCGTGAGATCGCGGGGCGGCGGGCACCCTACGCTCATGGCTCGGCCGGAACACCCTGCTTCCGGCGTTGCGGGGACGCAGTGTCGCCTCCGCGGCTTGCGCCGCAGGCGACCTGGCCCAGCGGCCTGCGAGCCTGCCTGCGCTTTACTTCGCTACGGGTGCCCACCGCCCCGCGATCAAC
>NYZB01000028.1 GCA_002687015.1 Deltaproteobacteria bacterium | reverse complement strand
GGCACTGGAACGACGCGAAGGAGCGGAGCCTGCCCTTCTGGCCCTACGCCCTAGTGACGGCCGCCCTGGGCGCGGCCGGACCGTTGGCCTACCTGGGCCATCGCGAGGTACGTGCCTATCTGGCTCGCCGGGAGGAGGCCCAGGCACCCCGCGAGGCTCTTGCCTGAGGGGGCCGGCATGCAGTACGGGTTGCCCGGGGAGGGCAACCCGTGCCGCAGGATTCGTGGGCCGAGCTCGAGGCCATCAAGCAGCTCAAGGCCCGCTACTTCCGCTTGCTGGACGAGAAGCGTTGGGAGGAATGGGGCGCTGTGTTCAGCGAGGACGCCGAGCTCGACACGACCCAGGACGCTCCCGACGCCCGGGCCCGCGGCCGCGACGCGATCGTGGCGATGGTGAGCCAGGCGGTCGGTCAGGCCGTGACCGTCCACCACGGTCACATGCCCGAGATCGAGCTGACCAGCCCGACGACGGCCACGGGCATCTGGGCCATGGAAGACACCCTCGAATTCCCCGGAGACCCGCCGGCACTCGTAGTCCATGGTCGCGGTCACTACTTCGAGACCTACGAGAAGGACTCCGGCGGCCAGTGGTGCATCACCTCCCTGAAGCTCCGGCGTCTCTGGCTCGCATACGACGGGCGCCGCGTGCGGCCGCCGCCGGGCTGATCCCGGCTTCCGCTCAGGGCCGGGGAGCGAAGACCAGGAAGCTCTGCCGTGCGAGGAAGCTGTGATCGGCTTCGAGCTCGTAGCCGGCCTGCTCCATGGCCGCGCGAATGGAGTCCTCGCCGGTCGCGTGATCGCCCAGCAGCGAGAAGCCCTCCTCGGGAACGTACTCGACGATCGCGACGCGGCCGCCCGGCGCGAGGGAGGCCTTGAGTCGTTCGAAGTAGGCCGCCTGGTCCGGAAGGTGGTGGAAGGTGTTGCAGGTGAAGACCCAGTCGACCTGCCCAGGTAGCCCCGCGTCCTCCGGCTCGGCGAGGACCACCGTGACGTTGCGACGGCCTTCCTCCACGCTGCGCTCCTCAAGGTAGCGGGTCATGTCCTCGTCTACGTCGACTGCGTAGACCCTGCCTTGGGGAACCGCGTCGGCGAGGCGGAAGGTGAAGTAGCCCCCGCCCGCACCGAGGTCGGCGACCTCGGCATTCGGCGCGAGGGCCAGGGCCGCCACGACCTTCTCCGGCTGCTGCCAGCTGTCGCGGTCGCCACCCTCGTAGGCCTGGCGCTTCAGCCAGCCGCATCCACCCGTGATGAGCAGGAGCAGCACCGCCAGAAGGGCAGGGCCCCTTCTCCGCGCGTGATGGTCACGGATGGGCCGGTCGATCGAGGCCATCGGGTCCCCTCCAGCAGGCGGCGCGAGAACGGAGAATCAGGGTAGCCGAGTACTCGCGCTGCCGGCCCGGGGATCCGGTCTGGAGGCTCTTCGCCCCTGGGGAGTGGCTCCGTACGCGAGACGGCTCTTCTCGGGGCCCCGGGGGGGAAAACGAAACGAGAGTGAACAATTCGCGCCTTGACCGCGACTGACTGGATACGAGGTTTTCGACATGTTCAGCCAGCAAGACGACCCCATCGCTCCCAGCCCCGCTCCGATCATCGACGGTGCGACCCAGGCCTGGGATCCCGCCCTCTGGGCCGCCTACCTGAGCGAGCTGCTTCAGGACGAGCGCAAGCGCCTCGTCAACTAGGACCCCTTCGCGAGCCCCCTCCGGTACCCTCCCGCCGACCCAGGGAGGAGCCATGTCAGCGCAAGGACCAGCGGCCGCAGGCGCCGCCCGCCCCCTCGGCGTGATCGCCAATCCGATGTCGGGCCGCGACGTGCGCCGTCTGGTCGGTCGCGCCCAGACCCAGACCCCCGACGCCAAACGCAACCAGCTCCAACGCGCCGTCGTGGGCGCGGTGGCCGCAGGGGTCGACGAGGTCCTGCTCGTCCGCGATCTGTTCCGCGTCTCGGAGCGGGCGGTCGAGCTGCTCCGGCTCGGCGCCACCATGCGTTTCCTGGACATCGGCAAGCTCGAGACCAAGCCGAGCGACACCCTCCGCGCAGTCGAGGCCATGCGCAAGGCGCGCTGTGGCGCGCTCCTCGTGCTGGGCGGCGACGGCACCCAGCGCCTCGTCGCCCAGGCCTGGCCCGACGCGCCCTTGCTGCCGCTCTCCACGGGAACGAACAACGTGTTCCCCGAGACGGTCGAGGCCACCACGGCGGGCGCGGCGGCGGGCCTGGTCGCAGCCGGTCGCATCGAGCTCCCGGAGGTCGCGACCCGCGCGAAGCTGGTGCGCGTCCGCTACGCCGACGGCTCCGAGAGCATCGGTGTGATCGACGGAGTCCAGATCGAAGGCGACCACCCGGGCAGTTACATGCCCTTCGACCCCGAGAAGATCCGGCACATGCTCCTGACGCGAGCCGAGCCGGCCTCGGTGGGGATGTCGCCGATCGGGGGCCTGACCCTGCCCTGCGGCATGGAGGAGGACTTCGGCGTCGAGGTCGAGTGCACTGGGGCGGGGGAGGGCGGTCGCCCCTTGCGCGTGCCCGTCTCGCCCGGTCTCTATCGCACGGCCTACGTGAAGAGCGTGCGCCGCGTCTCCCTCGGCGAGCCCGTCGCGTTCACGGGGCCCGGCCTCATCGAGTTCGACGGCGACCGCGAGCGCGTTCTCGCGCCGGGCGAGCAGGCGACCCTGAGCGTGGTTCGCGAGGGCCCCTGGGTCATCGACACGAGGCGAGCGCTTCGGGTGGCCGCCGAGCAGGGGCTCTACCTCGATGCGCCCCATTGGCATGACGAGGGCGACGGCGGAGCCGGGCCTGGCTGCTGCTGAGCCATGCGCCGGGGCCTCTACCTCTACGGCGCAGGCGGGAAGGGCATCGACCGGATCCTGGCGGACGCCGCCGAGGCCGAAGCGCTGGGCTTCGACACCTTCTGGGTCAGTCAGACCTTCGACTACGATGCGCTCACCCTGATCGGCCTGATCGGGCGGGAGACACGGCGCATCGAGCTCGGGAGCTGGGTCGTGCCGACCTTCCCCCGCCATCCCGGAGCCCTGGCCCAGGCGGCGCTGACCGCGCAGGCTGCCACCGGGGGCCGCCTCGTCCTGGCGCTCGGGACCAGCCATCGAGCCGTCATAGAGAAGCGGCTCGGGATCGAATTCGCCAGTCCTGTCGAGCACATGCGGGCCTACTTGAAGGCATTGGATCCACTTCTCGCGGGACGCAACGCCGCCCTCGATGCGCCTCCGATCCATGCCCACCTCCGCCTCGACGTCCCCGGTGGCCGTCCCCCCCCGGTGCTGGTGGCCGCGCTCCAGCCGCGCATGCTGGCGCTCGCCGGTGCAGCGAGCGACGGCGCCGCGCTCTGGCTGGGCAGCCACGCATTCCTCCGCGACCAGGCGCTGCCCCGGCTGCGCGCAGCCGCCGAAGAGGCGGGGCGCAGCGCACCGCGGATCGTGTGCGGTCTGCCCATCGCGGTCACGGACGACGCCCCGGCCGGCCGGCGCGCGGTGGCCCGCGTGGTCGGCCCCAGCGCGCGCCTGCCTTCCTACCGCGCGGTGCTCGAGGCCGGTGGTCTCGAGCGCGCCGAGGACGCTGCACTCGTGGGTACGGAGGCCATCCTCGAGCCGCGCCTCCGCGCCCTCGCCGAGCTCGGCGTGACGGACTTCCACGCGGTCGTCGTCCCGGTCCCCTGCGAGGGGGGATCGGCCGAGCGGACGCGGCGCTTCCTCGCGGACCGGAGCTTCTAGGGTCTTCGACCCAGCTTCGAGCGGGGGAGGCCCGGCTTCCATCCTCCGATCGGCCGAGGCTCTCATGCCCCTCTCTCGGGCGCGTCGATCTCGGGGAAGTTCTCGATCAAATGCAGAACGGCAGCAGCCGATGGGCACTTCGTAGGACCCACAAACAGGGAGGGTGCCGGGGTGAAGGTACTGCTGATCGACGACTCAGGGGTGATGCGGAAGATGATCACCCGCGCACTCCGTCAGAGCGGTGTCGATGTCGACAGCGTCGCCGAGGCCAGCAACGGCCAGGAAGGCGTGGAGGCGCTCGGCAAGGACAGCTACGACCTGATCATCTGCGACTGGAACATGCCCGTCATGAACGGGCTCGAGTTCGTGCGCAAGGCCCGCGAGTTCGACGAGACGCCGATCATGATGCTCTCGACCGAGGGTACCGAGGACAAGATCAGCGAAGCGCTCGAGGCCGGCGCGAACGGGTACCTGACCAAGCCCTTCACGCCCGACAAGCTCGAGGCCAAGATCAACTCGCTGGTCTGAGGACCACCATCCAATCGAAGCCACGGGAGGGTGAATCGTGCCCAAGGACCCCCACGAGGGAGTGGTGAAGCTCTCCGAGAAGATGCTCGCTGCTGTCGCCAAGGACTGGCAGGAGATGATCGGAATCGAGCTCCAGATCGAGCGCGACGGCTCGGCCATCCCGGGCGGCACGGCCGAGCTGGCGGGCAAGCTCGGCGGCACCTGCCTTGCGGTCGAGACCCAGATCACCGGCGATCTCCAGGGCCCCGTGCACATCGTCTTCAGCCGACCCCTGGTCGCCCGGGTGGTGGGAGCGATGGTCATGCTCCCCGAGGGCGCAATCGAGGAGAAGGAGAAGAACGGGCTCGAGGACTCCGATCTCGAGGCCTTTCAGGAGATGGCGAACCTGCTCTGCGGCAGCTGCAACAACCTCTTCCAGGAGCTGGGCCGGAACGTCCGCGTCTCCCAGGCCGTCGAGGATCTGCAGGTGCACGAGGGGGAGCTCACCAAGGAAGGGATGCTGCCCGAGGGCGAGCTGGTGGGCGTGCCGGTCACCTTCCGCAACGAGGGGCGTGAGTTCTCCGGAATGCAGGTCTTCACCGCGAAGCTGGCCGAGCGGATCCCCAAGAAGGTCCCGGTCAAGTAGAGCCATGCCCAGATGACCAGCAAGCAGAGTAGACCCTTCGAGGACTTCGGAACCCGCGGCGACCCCCGCGTGGGTTCGGATCTGCCCGCTCGGATCTATGCGCGGGACTTCCGCGGCCCGCTGGCCGCCCGGACCCGTGACCTGAGCGTGGGTGGTGTCTGCCTCACCACCGAGTCTCCCTTTGCCGTGAAGTCCGTCCACAAGGTCGAGGTGCAGCTCTCGGATGGCTGGCTCGCGGTGGAAGCCGAAGGCCGCTGGCAGGCGTCGCTTCCCGGTGACGACGTCGTCATGACGGGGATCGAGTTCGTGAACCCGGACGACGGCACGGTGGACCGGCTCTGGGATGCCGTGCTCAAGGGCGGCAAGCAGCTGGCGCGCTTCCTCTACGTCGGTTCGGACTTGCGTCCGCTCGGCGTGGATGGCGCGATGGGGCTCTCCCAGATCACCCGGGTTCGCAAGGCGGCGGCCGGTCAGACCCTCTACCGGCAGGATCGCGATCCCGAGCAGGCCAACTCGATCTTCGTCGTGGAAGAGGGCTCGGTGATCCTCCAGGTGCGCGCTCGCGGCGTTCGCGAGATTCCCATCGACAAGGTCGGCGTGGGCCAGGTCTTCGGTGGTCTGACCATGCTGGCGGGTGTCCCGCCGACGGAGACCGCGATCACGGAAACGGACTGCGGCCTGCTCGAGTTCGACGCTCGGGGCTACCAGTACCTGGCGCGGAACAAGCCCTGGTTGGCCCAGCAGCTCTCCCAGATCGTCACGACGACCTACGTGCGGCGGCTGCGCCGCGTGCTGGAGCAGGTGCGGGACCAGCTCTGAGAGCCCCTAGGCGACGTTCAAGGCGTCCTCTACGTGGATCTCCAGCTCGGCCGCCAGGACGGGGTTGACGCGAAGCAGGTGGGCCTCGGCCGACGCCGCCGGGTCGATGCTGGTGTCGGCATTCAGCCCGATTCCCAGCCGGTGGCAGGTGGCATCGACCAGCCGCACGAGCAGGAGCAGGGTGTCGTCGTCCTCGTACTCGTCGGCGTGGTGGAGCGCCACCACCCGACCGTAGTCGTCGGGGAGGTTCCACTTCTCGATCAGGGTCTTGCCATGGCTCGTATGCCAGGAATCGAGCATCTCGAAGACCAGGGAGTGCTCCGGCCGGAACTTCTTGTCGGTGGCCTGGATGTCGTCCACGACGCGCAGCAGGAAGAGCTTGCCCACGTCGTGTAGCAGGCCCGCCACGAAGGCCTCGCTCGCGAGGTCGGCGCGCTTCAGGCGCCGGGCCAGCCACTCGGCCCCCACGGCGGCGCTCACCGAGTGCCGCCAGAGCTCGGAGACCAGCTGGTGGAGGCCGGGGTCCTGGATCTGCACCTGCTTCTTCACGCCGATCATCAGCACCAGGTTTGCGACCTGCCGTGCGCCCAGGCGCACGATGGCCTGGTGGACGCCCGCCACCTTCTCGAGGCCTCCGAAGACGCTGGAGTTCGCCATGCGCAGCACCCCCGTCGTGAGGGCGGGATCGCTGCTGATCAGCTCCTCGATCTCGGCCACCTCGAAGTCGTCACCCGAGAGGATCTCCTGCACCCGCGCCCCGGTGCCGTCGAAGATCGGCAGCTGGGTCTTGTCCGCGTCGATGTGCTCCTGGATCACGTCTTCGAGGGAACGGGGCATGGCAGTTCTCCTGGGGAGTGCAGAGCGAAGGAAGTCGTCACTCTCCCACCGTCCGGTGGAGTTCGGCGAGGGGCCTTGGGCGGTCGAGGCGCGGCAGCACGCGCAGGATCTCATCGAGCGTGGTGAGGCCCCGTGCGGCCTTCACGATGCCGTCCTCCAGGAGGCTCACGAGGTCGCCCTCGTCGCGGCTGGTGCGCCTGATCTCGTGGGCGGTCTCGTGGCGCAGGATGGCGTCCCGTATCTCCTCGCCGAGCGTCAGGAGCTCGAAGATCGCGACCCGGCCCTTGTAGCCGGTGAAGCGGCAGGTCTCGCAGCCTCTTCCCACGCGGAACTCGGCGTCATCGAGGTCGCGGCCGGAGTAGCCCAGGCGTCGCAGGTCGACGGGCGTGGGCTGGTAGGGCACCGCGCACTCGACGCACACCTTGCGCAGGAGCCGCTGGGCCAAGACGCTCACCACGGTCGAGGAGATGAGGAAGGCCTCGATGTTCATGTTCAGCAGGCGGAGCAGCCCGCCAATCGTATCCTCGGTGTGGAAGGTGGTGATCACCTTGTGGCCGGTGAGCGCCGCCTGGATCGCGGTCTCGGCCGAGAAGGTGTCGCGGATCTCGCCGATCACGATCACGTCCGGGTCCTGTCGCACGATGTGGCGGAGGGTCTCCTCGTAGCTGCGGTCGATCTCCGAATCGAGGGAGCACTGGGCGATCCCGTCGATCATGTACTCGACGGGATCCTCGGCCGTGATGATCGAGACCTCGTCGTTGCGGATGTGGTTGACGCAGCTGTAGAGAGTCGAGGTCTTTCCCGAACCCGTCGGTCCGGTCACGAGGATCACGCCGCTGGGTCGCTCGAGGCCATCCTCGACGAAGCGCTCGAGGATGGCCGGGGGCATGCCGAGCTCTTCCAAGGGGAGGAGGGGGCGATCCCGGTTGAGCAGGCGCAGCACCGTCTTCTCGCCGTTGACCGTCACGTAGAAGGAGGCTCGCAGGTCGAGGTCGCGGCCTCCGCACCGGAACTGGAAGCGCCCGTCCTGATGGCGCCGTCGTTCGGAGATGTCCGCTCGCGCCAGCACCTTGATGCGGCTGGTCAGGGGATTGGCCACGGCCAGCGGAAGCTCACGCACCCTCACCAGGACGCCGTCCTCGCGGTAGCGCACGCGAAGCTGTTGGCTGGTCGGCTCGATGTGGATGTCGCTGGCGTCGCTCTGGATCGCGCCGATGATCAGCTCCTCGACCAGGCGAACGATGTCGGCGCCCTGGGGGTCCGGGCCGGCGCTGGCGGTGTCGTCGCCCTCCAGCTGGCTCCAGATCCTCTTCAGGGCAGTGGGCGCAATCACAGCGCGCAGCACCTTGTCGGCCCCCAGCAGCTGGCCGACAGCCTCGCGGGCGGCCGGATCCACCGGATTCGCGAAGGCGATCCACGTGGCCTCGCCTTCCTTGCGGAGGGGCAGGATCGCGTGCTCCCGGCACCAGGCCGGGGGGACCTCCGCCAGCAGCTCGCTGTCGAGGTCGACGACATGGGGCTCCTCGTAGGGCAGGCCGAGCTGGAAGGCGAGGGCTTCGTAGAGCCGGGATTCGGCGATCCAGCCGCGCTCGAGCAGGATCGAGCCCAGCGGGCTCTTGTGGTCGGTGTCGCCACCCTGGATCTCCAGCGCTTCGTCGAGTGTGGACTCGTCGATCAGCCCCAGCTCGATCAGCAGATCGCCCAGGCGCAGGTCGATGGGCTGGCTCGAGAGCAGCTCGCGGACCTCGCTGTCGTTCGTGTAGCCGAGCTCCTTCAGCACCTGGAGCAGCGGGCGGGGCGGGCGCAGCTTGCTCTGGACCCGCTTCGCATACGCGAGCTGCTCGGCTTCGATGCGACCCTGCTCGACCAGCAGGTCGGCCACGTTCCTGGACTGCGCCGCGCTGCGCGCCATGGACCCCTCCACTCCTACGCTTCCTGAATCGAGCCGCGCTCCGGGGGCCTTGAGCTGCGAGGGGCGGCCGGGATCGCCGAGATCGGATCCCGGGCTCGGCGGCCCGTCGAAGCCCCGAGGCGCCATCCCTTCTTTCCCAGTAGGGGTCGGGGTTACGCTCGCCCCGGCTCGCTAGGGTTGGGTTCGAGGCGGGCAGGAGGGATCACGGGAGTGGCGCCATGACGATCACGGCCCTCGGGCTCCTTCACCCGGGTGAGATGGGCGTGACGGTGGGCTCGGCGGCTCGCGCGAGTGGGTTGCCGGTGCGGGTCGCTCTCGTGGGGCGGAGTGAGGCCACCCGGACCCGTGCCCGGGAAGCCGGGCTCGAGGACCTGGGGTCGCTCGCGGACCTGGTCGCAGCCTGTGACGGAATCGTCTGCGTGTGTCCGCCCCACGCGGCACGGGAGATGGCGGTGGCCGTGCTTGCGCTGGGCTATGACGGCCTCTACCTGGATGCCAATGCCGTCGCGCCCTCGACGATGCGCGAGCTGGCGGCGCTCTTCCGCGGCGCGGCGGGAGGCGCGCGCCTCGTCGACGGCGGGCTGATCGGGCCTCCCGCCCAGACCTCCGGTACGACGCGGCTCTACCTCTCGGGTCCGGACGCTCCGGCCTTTGCCCCGTGCTTCCGAGAGGGTGCGCTGGCTGCCACCCCGGTCGAGGGGCCACTGGGAGCCGCGTCGGCGCTGAAGATGAGCTACGCCGCCTGGACCAAGGGCAGCGCCGCCCTGCTCGCCGCCGTCGTCGCCGTGGCGGAAGAAGAGCAGGTGGCCGGGCCGCTGCGGGAAGAATGGCGGCTCTCCCAGCCGCAGCTGGTGGAACGGGCCGATCTGGGGCTCCGGGGAACCGCCCGCAAGGCCTGGCGCTTCGAGGGGGAGATGCTCGAGATCGCCCGTACCTTTGCCGAAGCGGGTCTGCCGGCCGGCTTTCACGAGGCAGCCGCGGAGGTGTACCGGCGCCTCGCCCCCTTCAAGGAGGCGGATCCGCTGCCCCCGGACCAGGCCCTGCGCCGGGCCGTGCGGCAGCGACGAGGGTGATACCCTCTCGGGCCCCTTCACGGAGAACCCATGATCGACCTCTACACGGCACCCACCCCGAACGGTTGGAAGGCCTCGGTCACCCTCGAGGAGCTCGGGCTCCCCTACAAGGTGCACGCGATCAACCTGGTGGAGAACGAGCAGAAGCAGCCCGCCTTCCTGGCGATCAACCCCAACGGGCGCATCCCCGCGATCGTCGATCGCGAAGCGGGTGACTTCGCGGTCTTCGAGTCCGGCGCCATCATGCTCTACCTGGCCGACAAGGTCGGAGACGGCCGCCTGCTTCCCCGGGACCCGAAGGGCCGCTCGCGGGTCGAACAGTGGCTGATGTTCCAGATGGGTGGGCTGGGCCCGATGCAGGGCCAGGCGAACGTCTTCTTTCGCTACTTCCCCGAGAAGATCCCGGCCGCGATCGACCGCTATCAGAACGAGACCAAACGCCTCTACACGGTCCTCGATGGTCGGCTCGCCGAGAGCGAGTGGCTCGCCGACGACTACAGCCTCGCGGACATCGCGAACTACTGCTGGGTGCGGATCCGCGGCTGGTCCGGTGTCGACAGCTCCGACCTGAAGAACCTGGAGCGCTGGATCGCCGCCATGGAGGCGCGCCCCGCCGTGCAGCGCGGCTGCGAGGTTCCGGAGACCGGCGGGAGCCTCCCTGACGACGACGACGAAGAGGCCCTGGCCCGCGTGGCCGAGGGCGCGCGGAAGATGCTCCAGACCTGAGGCAACCCTCTGAGCTGGAATCCACTCCTACCCCGCGGTGGGCCCGGGTGCGTGTGCAGGGCGTGATAGTCTTTCCGCCATGGGCGACACCGGGACGGGCGAAGAGCTGGGGTTGGAGATCCGCGAACACGTGGCCGTGGTGGAGATCCAGCGGCCGCCGGCCAACCACTTCGACGCCGGCCTGATCCAGGCGTTGGCCGACACCTACCAGGGTCTCGATGCCGATCCGGCCTGCCGGGTGATCCTGCTCTGCTCCGAGGGCAAGCACTTCTGCGCCGGGGCCGACTTCGGCGGCGGTCGGCGGGACGAGCCCGCCGACCTCTACGACGAGGCGGTGCGGATGTTCGCCGCCGAGAAGCCCGTGGTCGCCGCGGTGCAGGGCGCGGCCGTGGGGGGAGGCCTGGGCCTGGCCCTCTCCGCCGACCTCCGCGTGGCCAGCCCCGAGGCCCGCTTCAGCGCCAACTTCGCACGCCTGGGCTTCCACCAGGGCTTCGGTCTCTCCGTCACCCTGCCCGAGCTGATCGGCAAGTCGGCGGCCATGGAGCTCCTCTACACCGGCCGGCGGGTCAAGGGGGAGGATGCGCTTGCGCTCGGCCTGTGCGATCGGCTGGTCCCCCTGGCGGAGCTGCGCGATGCGGCCTTCGCCCTGGCCCGGGAGATCGCCAAGTCCGCACCGCTGGCGGTGCGATCGATCCGACGCACGCTGCGGGGCGACCTGGCCGAGCGGATTCGGGCCGCGACCACTCACGAGCAGGCGGAGCAGGAGCGGCTGCGCAAGACCGAGGACTTCCGCGAGGGCGTGCGTGCCATGGCCGAGCGGCGCGATCCGGACTTCCAGGAGCGCTGACCGGCCGCTGGCCGCTATTTCGGCAGGCCCTCGATCAGGGTGTCCTCCCACCCGAAGTCGAAGCTGCGGCCTTCCGCACGTCCGCTGTCCACGAACCACCGGTAGGTCTCCTCCACGGCGACCGGGAAGGTGACCTCGGGCTCCCAGCCGACCTCCCTTCGCAGCCGATCGATGCCGAAGACCACGTTGCGATTCCAGCGATGGATGTTCGGCGCGATCCGCTGGACCAGGCAGGACAGCATGAATCGGTTGTTCGCCACGTGGCTCGCGGTCACGGCGCTTCGCGTATCGACGCGGGTGTCGGGCCGGGCGACGACCAGCGGGATCTCGCCGTCGAAGAGAGCGTCCATGTGCGGGGCAGGGATGAAGCGCTTGTCGGCCTTGCAGCCGATGATCTCCGCGCAGAGGTCGACATAGCCCTCGGCGCTGAAGAAGTCTCCGCCGCTCAGGTTGTAGCGCTTGCCGAAGCTCACCGGTTGGCCCATGACCGCACGCAGCGCGCGCGCCTGATCGTCGACGTATCCCACCTGGGCGATCGTGGTGCCGTCGCCAGGGATCAGGATCGGCCGGCCCGCCCGGAGGCGCGCGAACATCCGCTGCTCCCGGTCCGGAAGGATGTTGTTGGGACCGAAGACCATCGAGAAAGCGACGATCGTGGCGGGGAAGCCGCTCTCCCGGTGCTGACGCGCCAGGAAGTCCTCGCAGGCCAGCTTCTGGAGCCCGTAGTCGTTCTGCCGCTCGCTGCGATCCACCGCGGCGCTCTCGTCGATCGGCAGCAGATCCGAGGCGGCGTAGATGACGGTGGAGCTGATGAAGACGTAGTGACCGGTCCGCCCGCGGAAGAGCTCGGTCATCAGCTGGACGTCTTCCAGACGATAGGCGCTGACGTCGAAGATGGCGTCGAACTCGAGACGGCCGAGGGTGGCCCGCATGCCCTCCGGGTCTGTTCGGTCGGCGAAGAGCCTCTCGACGCCGCGGGGCAGAAGGGCCTCGGTCTTGCCCCGGTTGAGCACGGTCACCGCGTGCCCGTGCCGCGCCAGCTCGCGGACCAGGGACAGACCGTTGAACATCGTTCCGCCCATCACCAGGACCTTCATCGGGTCTCCTTCCGCCGCTCCTGCAGGGGTCTGCGGCTGCTCAAACCTCCGGGCAGGTCTTCCTCGGTCGCCGACTTGCGGCGCCCCATCGATCGCCGGCATGATGCGGCATCCGGCGCGCCCGTGCCCGCCGGTGGAGGAAGCGAATGGAGCCCTGGGTCAGCACCGAGCGCATGGCGGCCATCTTCGACAAGGTCAAGAACTGGGGGCGCTGGGGTGCGGAGGACGAGTCCGGAGCCTTGAACCTGATCACCCCGGAGCATCGCCGCGCCGCAGCCGCGTGCGTCGAGAGCGGTGAGACCCTGAGCTGTTCGCGAGAGCTCCCCGTGCAGCCCTCTCCCGAGAACCCGAACCCAGCGCTGCACATGATGGTCCAGGCGGGCGATGACTGCCTGATCCCGGGGTTCGGTCTGGAGACCGCGCTCGACTTCGTCGGCGTGGCCTTCCACGGCATGGCCACCTCCCACATCGACGCCCTCTGCCACGTGTTCGTGAACGGACAGATGTACAACGGCTTCGCGGCCACGGACGTGAAGAGCACCGGAGCCCAGCGGGGGAGCATCATGTGCGCGGGCGACGGCATCGTCAGCCGCGGCGTCCTGCTCGACATCCCGCGGCTGCGGGGCGTCCCCTGGCTCGAGCCGAATACCGCCATCGAGCCCGGGGAGCTCGAGGCGGCCGAAGCGGCGCAGGGGGTCTCGGTCGGGGAGGGCGACATCCTGCTCGTCGCGACGGGGCGGGATGCGCGCCGCGGCTCCGAGGGGCCCTGGAATCCAGTGACCGGGGGCCTGGCGGGCCTGCATCCGGAGTGCATCCCCTGGCTCCACGAGCGCGGAGTGGCCGTGCTCGGCTCGGACGGCGTCTCCGATCCGCTTCCCGGTCAAGGACCCGAGGGGTGGCCGATGCCCGTCCACCAATGCTGCCTCGTCGCCATGGGAGTTCACTTGCTCGACAACCTCCGCCTCGATCGATTGGCCGATTCCTGCTCCGCCCAGGAGCGCTGGAGCTTCCTCTTCCAGGTGGCGCCCCTGCGCGTCGAGAAGGGCACCGGCTCGCCGGTCAACCCGATCGCGGTGCTCTAGATGGAGCTCTTCGATCTCAATGGGCGTGTCGCGGTAGTGACCGGGGGCAACGGCGGCATCGGCCTGGGTCTGGCCCGGGGCCTGGCGAAGGCCGGCGCCGCCCTCTCGATCTGGGGACGCAACGAGGAGAAGAACGCCGCGGCGAGAGCCGAGCTCGAGGCCTTCGGAGCCAGGGCCCACGCCCTCCGCTGCGACGTCTCGAAGCCCGAGGAGATCGCCAACGCGGTGGAGGCCACCGTCCAGGCCATGGGCCGGATCGACATTGGCTTCGCGAACGCGGGCTTCGGCACCATCGCCTCTTCCCTGACGATCACCCCGGAGGAGTGGCAGCAGGTGACGGCCGTCGATCTCGACGGCGCCTTCTTCACCTTCCGTGAGCTGGCCAAGCACATGAAGGAGCGTGGGGAGGGCGGCAAGCTGATCGGGATCGGCTCGATCGGCGAGATCTACGGGATGCCGCGCCAGGCCGCCTACTCGGCGAGCAAGGGTGCCCTCGCCGCCATGATCCGCTCCCTCGCGGTCGAGCTCGCGCGCTACGACATCCAGGTCAACCTGATCCAGCCCGGCTGGATCGAAACCGACGCCACCGGCGCGCTCCTCCAATGGGAGGCCATGGACAAGACCATCCGCCACCGCACCCCCGCCCGCCGCTGGGGCACCCCCGAGGACCTCGAAGGCATCGCCGTCTACCTCGCCTCCGACGCCTCCCGCTTCCACACGGGCGACACGATCCGCGTGGATGGGGGGTATTCGGTCTTCTAGGCGCTACCTGGTCTCCGTGAGCCGGCGCGGCTGCGCGAATAGCGAGGTCGCCGGAAGGTTGGTGAGGGCAGGGGTCGTGGGGTGTCAAGAGCGCCGACGGTAGGGGCCCATGGCTCCGGGGGTGCGAGGTCGCCGGACACAGCTCGCTTGGTCAGCCCGGGCGCTCCGCTGGATCGAGTAGCCCCCCACCTTTGCGCCACCCCTCCTGGAGCAGCCAGGTATGCGGCCACGCCACGGCATGCACCCTTCCGCCAGGCCGCTCCCGAGCCTGCCTCACGAGATCTCTGGCCGAGCGCCGCCAGCCCGAGAACCATCGCCCCGAAGACGCCGGATCGAGCCGCACCACGCCCTCCCGGGACCTCCGACTCATGCGCCGCCGGGAATTGAGCAGCACATACCGCAGCGCATTCCTCACCTGGGTCGGCGTCCGCAGCACCACGTGGTGATACCGGTCCAGCAGCACCGCCCCCTTC
>NYZB01000027.1 GCA_002687015.1 Deltaproteobacteria bacterium | reverse complement strand
GCCATGGGCCCCTACCGTCGGCGCTCTTGACACCCCACGACCCCTGCCCTCACCAACCCTCCGGCAACCACACCGTTCGCGTGACCAGGCGTCCTTCACCCCACCCACGCAGGCGAGGATTCCCCTCGACGCCCCGGATCTCCCCTCTGCCGTGCGGGCAGGCTACGGGGGCGGCTCCTCCGAGCCGCCGGCGTGCTCGCGCCGCCAGGCGCGCCAGCCGGTGATTCCCGAGGCGAGCGCGAGCAGTGCCGCGCCCCACTGGTTGAAGGCCAGGTAGTTGCTGAGCGAGGCCTCGGGGTCGAGGCGTTCCGGGTTCAGGAAGCCGTCGTAGCCGAACCAGAGCGCCATGCCGGCGAGCAGCACGGGGACGAAGTAGGGGCCGTCGAAGGGCGTGGGGGCGTACTCCGGTTTCGGCGCCGGCTGGGGTTCGGAGGCTTCCTGGGTGGGCTCGGGATCTTCGACCATGTCCCGGTCTAGCGACCCCGCGGGCCCTCCAGCAACCCCCAGGGAGGTGCAGGAAGCGAGCTGCACTGTCACCGCGCTACTGCAGCGATCCCCTGGCACCGGCGCGCTAAGTGGCTGAAATTGCACATAGCGGTGGATCGGCACGCCCCTTGCTCTAGCCATCGGGCATGATGCGAGAGCCGCACAGTCCACTCCCCCTCGAGCCCGCCCCCGGAGGCCCGCGCATGGACCACCGCCGCTCCCACCGTCGAGCCCTCCGCGAGGAGCGACGCCGCTGGCAGGAGCAGGTCCGGCAGCAGCACCGGGCCCAGCACTGGATGACGACCACGGACGACGGGGACGACGAGCAGCCCGACGAGGATCTCACCCCCAGGGAACGGGCCTACCGGGACGCACGCCGCGCCGCCAACGCCCGGATCGGCTTTCTCGCCCACTTCGTGCCCTATGCCGCCGTGAACAGCTTCCTGCTGCTGGTCGCCGGGCCACGGGCGGCCTTCTGGGTGGCCGTGCCGTGGGGCTTCGGCCTGGCCCTCCACTACTTCTTCGCGATCGTGGCGCCGGACCTGCGCAACCGCTGGATCGAGCAGGAGGTCGACACCCGCGTCGGCGCCGACGTCTCCAGGGAGAAGGTGGCCCTCGAGGGCCAGCAGGCGAAGCGCATCGAGGAGCTCTCGGCGTCCATCGCCCACGAGATCCGCAACCCGATCACGGCGGCCAAGAGCCTGGTCCAGCAGATGGGCGAGGACCCCGCGGCGAACGACAACGTCGAGTACGCGAACGTCGCCCTCGAGGAGCTCGACCGGGTCGAGCGCAGCATCTCCCACCTGCTGCGCTTCGCGCGCGACGAGGACATCGAGATCCGCGAGATCCACATGGCCGAGGTCGTGACCTCGGCCCTCGAGACCTTCCGCGACCGGCTCCACGACCTGGGCGTGACCGTCCAGCAGGACGTGCAGGCGGCGGGGGTCATGCGGGGCGATCCGGAGAAGCTCCGCCGCGTGATCATCAACCTCGTCGGCAACGCCCTCGACGCCTTCGCCGACGCGCACACCGCCGATCCCACGATCCACGTGCAGGCCGGCGAGAACCTGGCCGGCTCCGAGGTGTGGGTGCGGGTGCGGGACAACGGCCCGGGGATGGAGCCCGAGCGCCTCACCAAGATCTTCAGCCCCTTCTACACCTCGAAGGCGAGTGGCACCGGCCTCGGTCTGGCCATCACCAAGAAGGTGGTCGACGCCCACGGCGGCTCGATCGAGGCCCACTCGGACCCGGGTCAGGGGACCGAGTTCGTCCTGACCTTCCCGAAGGCCTCCAGCCACGAAGAGCCGGAACGGTGAGCACGCGTGCGGCGACCCGAGGAGCGCGGCGAATGAAGCGGCATGCCCGCCACCAGAAAACCGACCGGTCGAGATCGCGCTCGTCGCGCAAGCGGCGCGAGCCCCGCTCGCCCGAAGAGGCGCGCTTGGCGGCCGCCGAGAAGCGCGGCCGCGCCAAGGCGAGGATGGTCAAGGACGCGGGCCAGCTGCTGCTCGCCACGCTGATCGTCTCCATCTTCTCGGTGCGGGCCGCCGGCTGGGTCTTCATGATCGGCGGCCTCTTCTGGCTGGGCGACGTGTTCAAGCGCGTGGTGGAGCCCCAGCTCCGCGAGCGCTGGATCGAGCGGGAGGTGCGCAAGGAGCTCCACCACGAGGTGGCCGCGCATCGCCAGGTCCTGGAGGGCGAACATGCCCGCCACATCGAGCACCTGGCCGCCGGCGTCGCTCACGAGATCCGCAACCCCATCACCGCGGCGAAGAGCCTGGTGCAGCAGATGGGTGAGGACCCGGGATCGAATGAGAACGTCGAGTACGCCGAGGTCGCCCTCGAGGAGCTCGGCCGTGTCGAGCGCAGCATCTCCCACCTGCTGCGTTTCGCACGCGAGGAGGGACTCTCGGCCCAGCCCGTCGAGCTTCGCGAGGTCGTGCGCTCCGCGCTCGAGAGCTTCCGGGAGCGCATCGATCGCGAATCGATCGAGATCCGCACGCGCCTGGACGGCCCCGCAGCCCTGGAAGGCGACCCGGAGAAGCTTCGGCGCGCCGTCATCAACCTGATCACCAATGCCCTGGATGCGATGCGGGATGCCGGGGTCCGCCGGCCCGCTCTCGAGATCGACGCGGGCGAGGACCTGGCGGGCACCGCCGTGTGGCTGCGGTTGCGGGACCACGGACCCGGCATCGACGAGCAGCGCCGCCAGGAGATCTGGAGCCCCTTCTTCACCTCCAAGGACGAAGGCACGGGGCTCGGCCTCGCCATCACCAAGAAGATCATCGATGCCCACGGCGGCACGATCGAGGTCGAGCCGGCCGCCAGCGGGGGCGCCGTGTTCACCCTCACCCTCCCCAAGCACCAGCCTCGCAGCGAGGGGCTGTCATGACCGCGCCCAGGATCCTGCTCGTCGAGGACGAGCGCGCCATCCGGCTCGCCCTGTCGGGCCTGTTGAAGCGAGAGGGCTTCGAGATCGAGCAGGCCGGAAGCGGCGAAGAGGCCCTCGAGCGGATCGGCACCGAGGACTTCGACTTCGTGCTCACCGACCTGGCTCTCGGCGAGGGCGCAAGTGGGATGGACGTGCTTCGCTTCACCAAGGAGCGCCAGCCCGAAACCCCGGTGGTGATGATCACCGCCCATGGCAACGAGAAGATCGCGGTCGATGCCATGAAGCTCGGCGCCGACGACTACGTGCCGAAGCCCTTCGACAACGACGAGATCCGGCTGGTCGTGCACCGCTGCCTCGAACGCACCGTCCTGGCCCGCGAGAACCGCATGCTGCGGGCGCGGGTCGAGAAGGACTACGGCATGGGCAACCTGATCGGCTCGGGCCCGGCCATGCGCCAGGTCTTCGAGACGATCGAGAAGGTCGCGGAGACCGACCTCACGGTGCTGATCCGTGGCGAGAGCGGCACCGGCAAGGAGCTGGTCGCCCAGGCCCTGCACGAGCAGAGCGCCCGCAAGGGCCGCGCCTTCGTGGCCGTGAACTGCGCCGCCATCAGCCCCGAGCTGGTCGAGAGCGAGCTCTTCGGCCACGAGAAGGGCGCCTTCACCGGCGCGGACGCGCGACGCGCCGGGCGCTTCGAGGCGGCCGACGGCGGAACGATCTTCCTGGACGAGATCGGCGACATGGCGCCCGAGACCCAGGCCAAGGTGCTGCGCGTGCTGCAGGAGCGCTCCTTCGAACGGGTGGGCGGCACCAAGCCCATCGAGGTGGACGTGCGGATCGTGGCCGCGACCCATCGCGACCTGGAGAAGGACGTCGCGAGCGGCCGCTTTCGCGAGGATCTCTACTACCGATTGAAGGTCGTCGAGCTGAAGCTGCCCGCCCTCCGCGAGCGCCGCGAAGACCTGGCCGCGCTGGCCGACCGCTTCGGCCGTCAGGTGGCCGAGCGCCTGGGGCGCCCGCAGAAGGCGCTGGCCGAGGAGGCCCTGGGCGCCCTGGCCCGCCACGGCTGGCCCGGCAACGTCCGGGAGCTGCGCAACGTCATCGAGCAGGCGGCCGTCCTGGCCGCAGAGGACGAGATCAAGGCAGAGGACCTGAACCTCTCCGGGGGCTCCGGCGTAACACCTTTCGATGACGCGGAGCCCCTGCCCGGACAGAGCTTCTCCGACGCCAAGAAGGCGTCCGTGGAGCGCTTCGAACGCAACTACCTGCTGCGAGCCCTGCGCGCCCACGACGGGAACATCTCGCGCACGGCGGACGCCATCGGAATGGTCCGCCAGAGCCTGCAGCAGAAGATCCGGGACCTCGACCTGCGGGACGAGGACTGGAGCTCCCACGACTGAGCGCGCCAGCCTCCGCCACGGCGGAGCCAGGAGGACAGCATGAGTACCCAACGCCCCGGTTTCTTCTCCCGACTCTTCGGTTTCGTCTCCGGCTGGGCGACCAGCTGGCTGCGCGGCCGCGAAGAGCAGAACCCCAAGGCGGTCTTCGAGAACGCCATCGCCGAGCGGGTCGGCCAGTATCGCGAGCTCAAGGAGGCGGTCGCCGGCATCCTGTACATGCGCAACAAGCTCGAAGCCGAGCTCGAGGATCGGCGCAGCGAGCTGGCGCGCACCCTCGAGGACATCCGCCGGGCCGTGCGCCGCGGCGAGGACGAGGTCGCGCTCTCGCTGATCGCCCACAAGCAGGCCCTCAGCGAGGACATCGAGCGGGCCGAGGCCGAGTTCGAGACCCTCAAGGTCGAGGCCGAGGAGGCCAAGACCAACCTGGTGCGCTTCCGCGAGGAGATTCGCGCCCTCGAGCGCGAGAAGGGCCGCATCGTCGTCACCCTCGCCAACGCCCGAGCGCGCCGCCGCATCCAGGAGGCCATCGAGGGCCTCTCCGTGGACGCGGACATGCGCGCCCTCGAGAGCGTGCGCGGCCACGTGGCGCGCATCTCGACGGAGGGCCAGCTCGATCGCGAGCTGGGCGCCGACGACGTCCTGCAGGGCAAGATCCGCTCGATCCGTCAGGAGGCCAGCCACGAGGCCGCCCGACACGAGCTCGATCAGCTGAAGCGGCAGATGACCGAGTCGGCCCTGCCGGCCCGAGCAGCGAGCGGCAAGCCCTCGGCGGCCAAGGTGGCCGTCCCCGTGGTGAGCTCGTGAGCATGGCCACGGATCCGCGCAGCTCGCTTTCCCGCGACGAGTGGGATCGCGAGGATGCCCAGTTCTCCCGGATCGTGCGCGGGGTTCAACGCCGCGCACGGGCCGAGGAACGGGTGCGCGGCCTGGGCCTGGCCTTCCTGATCCTGAACGGGCTCGGAATGGTCGGCGCCGCGCTGGCCTTCCTGGCCATCGCGCCCTGGGGCTTCGTCTCCGGTGATCCCACGGCGACCTTCGTGCTCGGAGGCGTGGGCACGGTGGTCGCGGGCCTCATCGCAGGGCTCTCCCTGCCCGGCGTCCTGGCGGGCTGGGGGTTGCTGCGGCGACGCCCCTGGGCGCGAACCCTGGCACTGGCGATGGGCGTCCTCTCGCTCTTCTCGGTGCCCCTCGGCACGATCCTCGGCGTGGTCACGCTGTACGTGCTGCTCCAGGACGACGTGAGAGAGCTCTTCGACCCGCTGACCTGAAGACCCGGGCGCAGGCCCCTGGTGCGGCGTAGTCTCCTCCGCTCAGCCGAGCGGAGGAGCGCCGTGACCGAGATCATCCACGTCCACAAGCAGGACGGCATCGCCACCGTCACCCTGCAGCGTCCCGAGGCCCGCAACGCCCTCTCGCGGGCGCTGCGCACGGCGATCGCCACCACCTTCCGGGAGCTGGCCGAGGACGAGGGCGTCAGCGCCATCGTGCTGACCGGTGCCGGCAAGGCCTTCTGTGCCGGCATCGATCTGAAGGAGCTGGGCAGCCAGGAGCCCGCCGAGTCGGGCGCCGGCGAGCTGGACCCCATCGAGGACTGCGTGCGCGTCATGGAGGCCTGTCCCATGCCGATCGTCGGTGCGGTGAACGGCCATGCGATCACGGGTGGCTTCGAGCTCGCCCTCGCCTGCGACGTGTTGATCGGATCGCCCGAGGCGCGCTTCGCCGATACCCACGCCCGGGTCGGCATCCTGCCCGGCTGGGGCCTCTCCCAGAAGCTGCCGCGGCTGATCGGGATCAACCGGGCCAAGCTGGTCTCGCTCACGGGCAACTTCATCGAGGCCGAGGAGGCGGAGCGCTGGGGCCTGCTCGCCCGGGTCGTGCCGGCCGACGGCCTCGTCGCCGCCGCCCAGGACCTGGCTCGCGACATGGCCTCGTGCGTTCCCGAGGCCATGCGCGCGGGGAAGAGCCTGATCGACGAGGGCTTCGCCATGACCTACGGAGACAGCCGGAAGCACGAGACGCGCGTGTCCGTCGAATGGGTGAAGACGGTCAGCGCGAACGACGTCGCGACGCGCCGCGCGGGCATCCAGGCGCGCGGGCGCGCCCAGACCACGAGCTGATCGAGACCGGCTGGCGTCAGGGACGCCGGATGCGAAGGGTCACGGGGAGTGCGACCTCGGCGTCCCCGAGCTCACCCAGCGCCGCGCGGAGCGGCTCCGGAAGCGCATCGGCAGCGATCTCCAGCTCCAGGCGAAGGGGCGCCGCCGCCACGCCGTCGGCGTGCGAGAGGTCCTTCTCCTCGTCGTCCTCGCTCCCGAACTCGTTCCCGCTCTCCAGCTCGTTCCCGAGATCGAAGCTCTGGAGCTCGCCCCCCATGGCCAGCGCCGTCGCATCAGGGGGCTCGGGCGCGGCCAGAAGCGGTGCCTCACCGATCAGGGTCAGGTTGAGCTGCTCGGCGTCGTCGCCCGCGGCCTTCGGCCCCTCCGAGCCCGTGCGAATCTGCGCTTCGATCGGTTCCGGGTTCAGCAGGAAGGTCAGCTCGAAGGACTCGATGGTCACGACGTCGCCGGGCGAGAGCTCCCGGCTCTCGATGCGCTCGCCGTTCACGAACACTCCGTTGATCGAGTCGAGGTCGCGCACCTCGTAGGTGTCGCCGACCCGCACGAAGAGCGCGTGGCGCCTCGACACCTCGGGCCCGCCCAGGAAGATCGCGCACTCGGCTGCGCGGCCGGCGCAGAGCTCGGGCTGCTGCCATGGCAGCACGCGATCCAGCTGGCCCTCGTGCTGGACGACCAGCCCGG
>NYZB01000026.1 GCA_002687015.1 Deltaproteobacteria bacterium | reverse complement strand
GCGCGCCGGGCGGCGCTCGGGATTCCGGCCGACTACGATGACTACTGGCACTACCAGCGCTTCTACCGGGAGGACCTCCCGCAGCGAACACGGGCCCAGGTCATGGATTTTCACGGCTACCTGCCGGACCAGATCCTGACGAAAGTGGACCGGGCGAGTATGGCCGTCTCGCTCGAGGCGCGGGTCCCCTTGCTGGCGACGCGACTCATCGAGTTCGCGTTCTCGATCCCAGAGCATCATCGCTTCTCCAACGACCGCCTGAAGGGCGTGATGAAGGACGCCTATGCGGGGGTCTTGCCAGCGCCCATCCTGGCTCGCGGGAAGAAGGGCTTCAGCATTCCATTGTCCAAGTGGAGGTCAGGTCTGCTTCACGGCGAAGCCAGTCGCCAGGAGTACATCCTCAAACACCTCTTTGGCGTCGATCTCTGAGGCGGGCATGAAGAACGAGTCGCGAGAACAACTCCTCTATCGCCTTCGCCATGCATTCCGGTTTCGGCGGGCCTATGCCCGGTGCGCCGACCTGACGATGGTGAATCGGCGGAAGTACATCCTGAGCCTGTTCATCGCCAGCTACTACGGGAAGCGAGGTGGTCTCAAGGACACTTGCTACATCGAGTGTGGAACCTGGCGGGGCGGCATGTCCTTCGGAATGATGCAGGTGCTGCCCGAGATCCCCTCATGGCACCTCTTTGATTCCTTCGAAGGACTGCCCGAGGCAACGGAAGTCGACGGCGAGGTGGCGGTGTCCGATCAGAAAGAGGGCCGGCTCAAGTACGACAACAACACAGCCGACTATCAGGAATTCCTGGCCAATGCCGAGCGGTTTCGTCTCAAGACGCAGCAGGCCCACGTCCATCGGGGGTGGTTTCGAGACACCCTTTCCAATTTCGTGCCAGAGAAACCGATCAGTGTGCTCCGGCTCGACGGGGATTGGTACGACTCGACCTTGGTGACGCTAGAGCGGCTCTACGACCACGTCCAACCCAAGGGCGTCATTCTCATCGATGACTACTACCGGTGGGTCGGTTGCTCTCGGGCGGTCCACGACTTCCTATCCTCTCGGATGTCCCGCGACCGCGTGCGCTCCTATGGGCCCGTGGCGTACATCCTGCGAGGCGCCAACAAGAGCTGAAGAGAATGGGCTGCGTCCAGGGTGCGCTGGCAGTGTATTCTGACTCGTCGCGGCTTCGTGGAGCTGCCAGGCGATGCTCATGCCCAATGAGATCGAGTTCCCCTAGGAGTTCCTCGCCGCCAAGGCGAGGATGACCCAGCGCTACCTCGCCCACGAGGACCCGCGCCTGCAGTCCGGCTTCGGCGGGGGTGCCGAGCGCTGGCGGGAGGAGAGGCGGCCGATCCTCGATCCGATCGACCGCGATGGCAGCCTCGTCGATCTCGGTTGTGCGAATGGCTACCTGCTCGAGTGCCTCGTCTCGTGGGCTCGCGAACGCGGCATCCGTCTCGTCCCCTACGGAGTCGACCAATGCGAGGAGCTCATCCAGCTCGCCTGCGAGCGACTCTCGGAGTTCGCCTCCCACTTTCTTGCGGCGAACGTCTGGTCCTGGTTGCCGCCCAGGCGCTTCACCTACGTCTACACGCTCGCGGACGTGGTACCCGAGACGCATCTCCAGTCCTATCTGCGACGGCTGCTCGCGCGAGCGGTCGAGCCCGATGGTCTCCTGATCGTGGGGTCCTACGGCAGTCACTCCCGGTCCCTGCCTCCGACCGATCTGGAGTCGATCCTGCCCACCTACGGTCTGGACGTGGCAGGGTCGACTCGGGCGGGCCCCGGGGACATCGTGAGCGTTGCCTGGGTCGCGGGCGTGGGCCAGGGGAGCGGTTCGGCTCGATAGCTCGAGGCCACGCGGCCCGGTGCGCGTCAGTCGGCCGCGGTCTCCGGCTGGGGGTCCAGCCGCAGGAAGTAGCGCGGAGGGAACCCGGTCAGAATGCGAAAGGGCAGGGGGAGGCTGTTCTCGCCGTCGACCCGCTCGTGCTCGGCGCCTTCGACCGGCACGGCCACACGGGCCGATGTCTCCTCGCCGAGCGTGACCTCCACCTCCGGGTTCGCCAAGGCCTGTCGGTACCAGGCCCGTGGCCAATGGTTGGCGGCCACGTAGAGCTTACCGTCGCTCTCCAGGCGCGACACGACCCGCTCGTGGCGCGTTCCATCGGCATCCGCGGTGGCGATGACGAGCGTGTTCTCGTCGGCCGGCTGGAAGTACCCGAGCAGGGATTCGAAGGCGACGACGATCCCCACGTAGGCGACGAGCACGATCACGAACCATTTCACGGCTTTCATCGCGTAGCCCCCTGGCTCTTCGCCAGCGCGTCGAACGATGGCGTGTGCTCATACCGTAAGTCGGCCGCTTCGCGGTGACCACAGGGGCCCGTCCGGGTGGTACCGTCCGGCGCGGATCCTCCCTGCCCAACCGGTGGACATACCCCGCACCGCATGAAGCCCGCCTACTTCGAGATCGCACGCGATGCCCTGATCCTGGCCCCGAGGCTGCTCCGCGCAGGAGCTCAGGTGTGGCTGGAGCAACGGCGTGGTAACCCCCTGGATCGACTGCAGAAGTTCACGTCTCTCGATTGGCTGTCGGAGCACCTCGGAGTCGACCGGGCGCTCTTGCTGGGCGCCACGGTCGAAGAGGTGCACACCGGCACCGCCAGTCGGTCGCGGCTGCACCTGCGCTACGCCGAAGGCGCGGTGCCGGCCGCGGCCCCCACATCGCTCTTCATCAAGTCCAGGCCCCCGGACTTCGGATCCGCGCTCTTCGGCGTCCTGCTCGGCCTCGGCGGCAACGAGGTCGCCTTCTACCGGCACATCCGGCCCGAGCTCCCCGTGAAGTCCCCCCAGGTCCACTACTGCGAGGGCGACTCCCGGAGCTACGCGATGCTGCTCGAAGACCTGACGGAGAAGGGGTGCGACTTCCGCACCCTGGCCTCGGGCTGCTCCTTCGAGGAGGCCACCCGCATCGTCACCACGCTGGCGCAGCTGCACGCCCGGTTCTGGCAGAGCCCACGCTTCGAGACCGACCTGGCCTGGGTGAAACGCTTCGAGACGAACCGGGACTTTCGTCTGCTGAACCTGGTCCGTCAGCTGAGCGTGCCGATCGCCGTCCGCAAGTTCGGCCACCACCTGCCACCGGCCATCCACGGGGTCATCCCGCACTTGCTGGCCAACTACCAGAAGCTCGAAGCGCACTGGGCCGAAGAGCCCCGAACCCTGATCCACGGCGACGCGCACCTGGGGAACATGTACTTCCAGGACGGCCAGGCCGGCCTGCTCGACTGGCAGGTCCACGGGCGGGGGCAGGGCATGCGGGACATCGCGTACTTCCTGATCAACTCGCTGGACGAGGGGCTGCGCGTGGCTCATCAAGAGGAGCTGATCCGGCACTACCTGGCCACGCTGCAGCGTCTCGGTGTCGAGCTGGGCTTCGACACTGCGTGGCGGCAATACCGCCTGCAGAGCGTCTACGCCTGGATCGCGGGCATCGTGACCGCGCCCAGCAACTTCCAGCCCGAGAAGGTGGTCGTCGCGGGCTTGTCCCGGGCCTGCAGTGCGGTCCTCGACCTGGACGCGATCGAGCTGATCCGGGAGCTGTGAGAGACGATCGCCGGGCGGCCGGAGCGCGATCGCGAGCGTGGTAGCCTCCTTCCAACCGAGGAGCCCCCGACATGAGCGAACCCCGCGAGCCTCTCGTCCTCGCCGCCGTCGTGGCGGCGCCCGTCTACTTCGACAAGCAGGCGTCCACCGAGAAGGCCTGCCAGCTCATCGGCGAGGCCGGCCTTGCCGGGGTCACGCTGGCCGCCTTCGGCGAGACGTGGCTGCCGGGCTACCCGTGGTGGATCCGAGGGGAGGGCTACGCCAGCCCGAGCCAGATGAAGGCCCGGGCGGAGTACATCGAGAACGCGATCGAGATCCCCGGCCCCGAGACGGATGCGCTGTGCGAGGCCGCGAAGGCAGCGGGCATCGACGTGGCGATCGGGGTCGTCGAGCTCGATCCGACCACGCGTGGCTCGGTCTACTGCACGCTCCTCTTCCTCGGGCGCGAGGGCGAGATCCTCGGGCGGCACCGGAAGCTGAAGCCCACGGACTTCGAGCGCCGTGTCTGGAGCGAGGGCGACGGCTCGAGCCTGACGGTCCATCAGCGGCCCTACGCGCGGATCAGCGGTCTCAACTGCTGGGAGCACCGCATGATGCTGCCGGGCTACGCCCTGATCGCCCAGGGGACCCAGGTGCACGTGGCCGTCTGGCCGAGCGGGAGCGATGACGTGCTCGCCAGGGCCTTCGCCGCCCAGGGCGCCTGCTACGTCGTCTCCGTGGGCGGTCTTCTGCGCGAGCAGGACATCCCCGAGCGCTACCGCGATCTCTTTCCCACCCAGACCGGGGCGGCGGGCTGCAGCATCATCGACCCGGGCGGGAACGTGATCGCCAGCTCCGAGAAGGCCGAGGAGACGATCGTCGTCGCCGACGCGGATCTCGCCCGCACCCTCTCGGCCCGGGCCCTGTGCGACATCGGGGGCCACTACTCGCGGCCCGACGTCTTGAAGCTCCACATCAACACCGAGCCGAGCCGCCGCATCGCGAAGTCGTGAGCGGATGCCGCCGTCGGTGCTGCCGGCGGTCAACGATCCCGCGGCTCTGTCGGGGGATCGGCAACCCACAAGGGCGGTAGCTGTCGGCCCGGCTAGGCCCTGCCGCTGAGCCGGGCCACGACCGGCGCGAAGGCCTCGATCACGTTGTCGCCGACCGTGACGTAGGAGATGCCGTAGGCCTCGCGGCGTCGCTCGAGCTCCTCGCAGATGCCGTCGAGAGAGCCGATCAGGCCGTGGGGGTGCGCGAGCATCTCCTCCGCCGACAAGCCCATTGCCCCGCCCATCCCGCCGGCGATCGCCTCGGGGTCGTCCGTGACGAAGGTGAAGTAGGCGCCGATCTCCAGCTCGAGGTCTTCGAAGCGCGCCCCGGCGGCCGCGCGCACCCAGCCGATCTTCTCGGCCGTGGCCTCGGCGGTGCCGCTCTTCATGCCGTCGGGCCCGAGCACGCCGGCGCGATTGTTGAAGTTCAGGCTCACGATGTCCGCCTCGCGGGCGGCCAGCGAGAGGATCCGCTTGCTGCCGCCTCCGATCAGGATCGGCGGGTGGGGCTTCTGGACCGGCTGCGGGGCCCCCTCGAAGCCCTCGGCGTGGACGTACCGGCCCGACAGCTTGGCCTCGCCGGGCGCCATCAGGGTCTTGATCAGACCGACGGTCTCCTCGAGGCGCTCGATGCGGGTCGCGGGCGGGTCGAAGTCGAGCCCGATCGACGCGTACTCGGCCTGCAGCCAGCCCGCGCCCAGACCCAGCTCCAGGCGGCCGTCGGACAGCAGGTCGAGGGTCGCCGCCTCCTTCGCCAGCATGACCGGATGGCGATAGTCGTTGCAGAAGACCCGGCAGCCGACGCGCAGGGTCTCGGTGGCGGCGGCTGCCGCCGCGATGGCGGGAACCGCGGCGAGCTCCTGGACCGGGTGGTTCGTCGAGGGGATCGCGGGCCCGGGCCCGAGGATGTGATCCGCGAGATGGAGGGTCGTGTAGCCCAGAGCCTCGACCTGCCGGGCGCGATCGCGCCAGGCGGTGGCGCTCGGGGCGCTGAAGGACTGGACGGCGAAGCGGAAGGGGCGGGCCAAGGCGTTTCTCCTGGAGACGGGGCCAGAGGGCTGGCCTGGGCCATACTGCTTCGGATGGACAGCGACGCCAAGGCCCAGGCCACCGCCGACGAGCTCGAGATCCGCAATCTGGTGGCCCGCTACGCGGACGCCGTGAACCGCCGGGACGAAGCCCAGTGGGCCTCCACCTGGGCGGAGAAGGGCGTCTGGCACCTCTTCGGCCGGGACGTCGCGGGCCGCGAGGCCCTGGTCGCGACCTGGAGGGGCGCGATGGGCTTCTTCTCTTTCGTCGTCCAGCTGATCCACTCGGGCACCGTCGAGCTGGCGGGCGACCGGGCAAGCGCGCGCTGGTACCTCTCGGAGCTCGGGCACAGCTCCGGAGGCGACAAGCTCCTCACCGTCGGCGTGTACCACGACGAGCTGATACGCGTCGACGGCAGCTGGCTCTTCTCGCGCCGCCGTTTCGACGCCCTCTACCAGGGGCCGCCGGATCTGAGTGGCGCCGTGACGCCCTTTCCCGAGCTCTAGGGCTCGATCAAGGCGACCGTGCCCGGCCGGTAGCGGTGCACGTGGCGCGTGCGGTTGGCCTCGAAGCCCGGCAGCACGGCGATCGGCTCGAAGACGTCCTCGCGCGTGGTCACCAGGTCGAGCAGCGCCGGGGTGCGCTTGCGCAACAGGGAGGGGTAGTCCCACGCTACGAACAGGGGGATGCCCCGCGCGTCGGCCTCGTGGAGCAGTGCGCGCATGGCCTCGGGCGTGCGGATGTGCTGGCAGCGCGGGTCGTAGTACCACGGGATTCCGTTCGGGCAGATGGTGAGGATCTCGCGGTTGCGGGGATCGTCGGCCGCGAGGGTGGGGCGGGTCAGGAGCGCCGACTCGCGGATCGCTGCGATCGGTCTCTCGATCAGCGCCTCGCGAACGGGCGCGCCGATCCAGGCCACCAGCAGGATCGTCGCCGCGCTGAGTGCGATCGCCGCGTTGCGGGCCCACGGGCCTCGCGCGGCGGCGGGGCTGGTGCAGCCTATGGCGACCGGAAGGGCCACCCCCAGGAACCCCACGATGAAGTAGTAGGGGTGCATGAAGGTCTGGCTCCACGTGGCGAACAGGTAGGTGGCGGGGATCGGCAGGACCAGGCAGGCGAGGAAGCGCGCGTGGGCTCCCCCGCGGCGTGCGAGGCGCACGCAGCCGATCGACCAGAGGAGCACGCAGAGCGCGGCGGTCCCCCAGTAGAGCACGGGGGCCTGCAGGGCCAGGGGAAGCAGGTTCGGGTAGAGGGGGTCTCCGTTGCGGCTCCCGTAGCGGCTCCCGATCAGGAAGAGGCTTCCCACGTCGCGGAGGAACCTCGCGCCGGGCAGGGCCGCCGCGCGGTCGCGCAGGTAGCCGATCAGCTGGAGCAGGTTCGGCGTCATGATCCACACGAAGGCGCCCGCACTGGCCAGGGTGGTCACGAAGCCGCGCCGCAGGGCGACCGCCAGCCCCAGCTCCGGCGCCGCCCTGCGCGAGACCCACAGCTCGTAGAGCACGAAGAGGTTCGTGAAGACGAGCAGCCACAGGCTTCCGAGGTAGAGCCACAGGAGCGCGGCCTGGAGACCGCCCCACACCGCGAAGCGCAGCCAGCTGCCGCGCTCCAGCAGCCGAAAGGTGGCGAGCCAGTAGAGCGCCGTGAGGCACAGCAGGAGGGAGTAGCCCCGGGCGGCGCTCGTGTAGCGGAGGACCCATGGGTGCACGGCGAGGAGCCACGCCGTCGCGACCCCCGCCCAGGGCAGGCCGAGGCGTGTGCCGAGAGCCGCCACGGCGGCGAGCAGCAGGAGACCCAGGAGCAGGGCCGGAAGGCGCAGCGCCACCTCCACGCGAACCCGCTCTACAGGTTGCCCGACGAGCTTCTCGTAGCCGCGCACCGAGATCCGCGAGAGCACGCTGAACGGCACGTGGTTGTTCGGGCCGCGATACGCCCAGAAGGTCTCCCACCACCTCAGTGTCTCCCACTCGGCACCGCCCTCGTCGTCGGGGAGATAGAGGCCGTGGATCGCGCGGCGGGCGCTCAGGTCCTCGTCGTACCAGAGCGAATGGTCGAGGCGCTGGATGGCCTGCACGGCGAGCACGACCATCGCGGCGGCCACCAGGGCCCAGCGCAGCCCCCTGCGCGCGTCGGACCGCGGGTCGTACTGCGCGAGGCGGGCAGGGGCCTCTCCCGCGCACCACCACCGCGCGCTCCAGGCGAGGCCCGCGATCAGCAGCAGGACGAGCAGCGACGCGAAGACGAGAAAGGCCATCGCCTGGTCCGGAGAGATCCCCTCCTGCAGGTCGATCCGATCCCACAGCTCGCGTTCCCAGGGGTTCGCTCCGGTGAAGAGGTGCACCGCGAAGGGCGCAGCGAGTGCCGCCAGGCCGAGCCGTACCCGCCCCACCGGTTCGCGCCAGATCCGCCCCGCCCAGCCCCGAAGCATGGGGGCATGTTGTAGCAGTTCCCCTCGACCGGGCTGTCTGCCACTCCCTATGCTGGCGGTCAGACCGGCCGCGAGACCGGAAGGGGGGAAGGTGCCGCCGTTCGACGCGTTCGGAGGGCGCGTGGGCCGGGCCCGGCTCGTGCTGCTCGGCTTGCTGGGAGCGCTGGTCGCCCTCCTGGTTGTGGGTGAGAACCCGTGGACGGCGGGGGTGGCGCAGGCTCTCGAGCGGGGCAGCTCGCCCAAGTCGGTCGACTTCTGGGCGAGCCATGGCTTCGCGTTCGCGGCCGTCGACGCGGCCCTGCTCGTGCTCCTGATCGCCCTGGCCGGTCGCTGGGTGGGGCCCCGGCGGGTGCCCTTCGTCTCCCGGCTGGCGCCCGGGCCGCTGCGCGGCATCGGCGTCCTTCTCGTGCTCGGCGCGATGCTGGTCGGTGGCAGCCTGGCGGCGCCGAGGCTGTCGTTCAGCCTGTGGGACGACGAGATCTACAACGTCTACCGGTCGATCCACGGCGGCTGGGGCTTCGACGAGTAGAGCGAGCAGTACGAGTTCGATCCGGTTCGCTGGAGCGACACCTTCTGGTACTACCGGATCCCCAACAACCACGTCTTGCACAGCGTGTTGGCCCGGGTCGCGACCAGGATCCCCGAGGAGAGGCCCGACCGGCTCGTCGACGAGGTGGCCGTGCGGGCGCCTGCCTTCGTGGCCGGCATCCTTTCGATCGGTGCCCTGGCGTGGTTCCTGTGGCGTCTGGGCTTCGGCGCGGCGGGTGTGCTGGCATCGTGGCTCCTGGCACTCCACCCGTGGGCGCTTCGCTACCTCTCCGAGGCGCGGGGCTACTCGCTCGCCATGTTGCTCGGGAGCCTCGCTCTCGTCGCGGGGATCGCGGCCCTGCACCACGGGCGATGGCGGCGCTGGCTCGGCTTCGGCCTCGCGCAGTTCCTGCTGCTCTGGAACCTGCCCTCGACGCTCTGGTTCGTGGTTCTGCTCAATCTCGCGATCCTGGCATCGATCCTCGGGCTGCATCGCGGAGAAGGCCGCCGGGTTCCGCTGACCCGCTGGGCCCTTGCCAACGGATTCGGCGCCATGCTCTGGCTCCCGCTCATGGCGCCCAACGTCCCGCAGCTCCTCTCGTATCTGGCCCGCAACAAGCGGGACTGGGTCGGCCCGGGCTGGCCCAGCAAGATTGCGAGCCACCTGACGGTCGGCATGGACTGGCAGGTGGGAGGCGCCCCGCACTATCCCGAGCTGGCCACCCGCTACGCGGGCGAACCGATGCTGGTCGGGGCGATCCTCGCGGTCGCCGCACTGCTGCTCGTGCTGGGCGCCATGCGGCTGTGGCGCACGGGGGGGCTGGCCCGGAACCTCTTGTGGGTGCTGCTGCTCCCGCTGCCGCTCACCTACCTCCAGGTGTGGTGGAGCCAGGACCGGACCTACATCTGGTACTTCGTGTTCTTCCTGCCCGGCGTCCTGGCCTTGACGGCGCTCGGGGTGGCGGGCCTCGCCGGGCTCGTGCCGGAGCGCCGCCGCACGCTCGCAGGCGTCGCGATCGGTGCGGTCTTCCTTGCGGCGATCACCTGGCTCGGCACCCCGGCGCGCGAGGCGCTGCGCACGCGCGCCTATTATCCCGTGCGCGACTCCGTGCTGCTGACCCGGCCGAACCTGGATCCGCGATCTCCCGAGAACGAGAGGATCCTGACCGCCTCGTGGTCGGGGCAGGCCGTCTACTACGACCCGCGCGTGCGCGGCCTGCGGACGGTGGAGGAGCTGCTCGCGTTGATGGCCCAGGCCGACGAGCAGGGGGCCCCGCTGTTCGTGAACCTGGGGCGGCCCCGCATGGCGGCCGCCCGGGCGCCAGAGAGCTTCGCCGTGGTCGAGGATCCGGAGCGCTTCGAGCGGGTCGGGGTGCTGCGCGGCTTCCTGCCGCCGCGAACCCGCTACGTCTACCGCTACCTCGGCGCAGACGGCCGCCGCTGAATGCCCTCCGGGGCCGCCCCGGGCCCGGTTCGTTACCCTCCGCGACCAGGGCAGGAGACGCGTGGGTGGCGCGCCGGGGCCCTGGCGGAGTCCTGTCCTGGGAGGGTCGTGTTGGATCGTGTGCCTGGCGTCGCGGTAGTCGGGTGCGGCCACTGGGGCCGCAACCTGGTCCGCGTGATGGCCTCCCTGGATGCCTTGTGCGCCGTGCCGGGCTTCGCGCTGATGCTCGGCGTGCCGAACGAACGCAGGCCGCGGGAGCGCCGCAGTGGCGCCGTGTTCGCGGCGGTCAGGGCAGACGGAGAGCGCCGCTGCGTTGGCTGCGACAACCGCTACGCCGAGTCCGCGGGGTGGCCCACCTGCTCTTGTGTCTGAACCGGCCGTGAAGCGGCACGGAGCCATCGTCGAGTTCGTGGGGCCCCCGGGCGCCGGCAAGAGCCTGCTGGCGGAGCACCTGCGCGAAGCCTGGCTCGAGGAGGGCTTCCGCGCCCCTGAGCGCAAGAAGCTGCGGCGTCGCTATCTTGAGACCGGGCCCATCGCGCGTTGGACCAAGCGGCGCTTCGACAAGGGGAAGGCGCCGCCGGGCACGCTCTACGAGTGGCGGACCAGGATCTGGGAGGAGCGCCAGGCGCCCTGGCTGCGGGGTCTCTTCACCCTGCGCCATCCCTCGGCGATGTGGGCGGTG
>NYZB01000025.1 GCA_002687015.1 Deltaproteobacteria bacterium | reverse complement strand
TGCGTCCACGCAACGCCGGAAGCAGGGCGTCCCGGCCGAGCCATGAGCGTAGGGTGCCCGCCGCCCCGCGATCCCAAGAGGAGAAGCGAAGCGGCCCCGGCGCCAACCAGGGCCCGTCTAGCTCTTGAACTTCTCCGACACCACCACCCGCGCGATGGCCCGCGAGTAGGTCTCCTGGTACTCGCGAAGGGCCTCCTCGTCCTCGCCGCTGGCTCGCATCTCCTCGAGCTGCTTCTGGGCGCGGTCGCGGGCGACCTTGGCGCGGTCGACATCGATCTGGTGGGCGAACTCGCAGCTTCCCACCATCACGGTGACGTTGTCCTCGTGGACCTCGGCAATGCCCTTCGAGACGGCGGCGCGCTGGGTCTCGCTCGGGAGCTCGACCTGCATCTCGCCGGGGCGCAGGCTGGTCATGAAGACCTCGTGTCCCGTGAGCACGCCGAAGTCGCCCTCGACGCCGGGCAGCACGACGCTCTCCACCTCGCCCTGGAAGGCCTGGCCCTCCGGCGTCACGACGGTGAGATCGATGGCCATCCGCCTAGGCCATCTTCTTGGCGGCTTCGCGGGCGTCTTCGATGGTGCCCACCATGTAGAAGGCCTGCTCCGGGAGGTCGTCGCACTTGCCGTCGAGGATCTCCTTGAAGGAGCGAACCGTGTCCTCGAGCCGGACGTACACGCCCGACCGGCCCGTGAACTGCTCGGCCACGCTGAAGGGCTGCGAGAAGAACTGCTGGATCTTGCGCGCGCGGGCCACCGTCAGGCGGTCCTCCTCGCTGAGCTCGTCCATGCCGAGGATGGCGATGATGTCCTGCAGGTCCTTGTACTTCTGCAGTGTCTGCTGGCAGGCCCGCGCCACCTCGTAGTGCTCCTCGCCGACCACCAGCGGGTCGAGGATCCGGCTGGTCGAATCGAGGGGCGACACCGCCGGGTAGATCCCCAGCTCCGAGATGGCCCGGTCGAGCACCGTCGTCGCATCCAGGTGGGTGAAGGCCGTGGCCGGTGCAGGGTCGGTCAGGTCGTCGGCGGGCACGTAGATCGCCTGCACCGAGGTGATCGAGCCCTTGTTGGTGGACGTGATCCGCTCCTGCAGCTCGCCCATGTCGGTGGACAGGGTCGGCTGGTAGCCCACCGCCGAGGGAATCCGGCCCAGCAGCGCCGACACCTCGGAGCCCGCCTGGGTGAAGCGGAAGATGTTGTCGATGAAGAGGAGCACGTCCTTGCCCTCTTCGTCGCGGAAGTACTCGGCTGCGGTCAGCGCGGAGAGCCCCACCCGGGCGCGGGCGCCCGGAGGCTCGTTCATCTGGCCGAAGATCAGCGCGCACTTGTCGAGCACCGTGGTGCCGTCCGCGAGCTTGGCGTCCTCCATCTCGTGCCAGAGGTCGTTGCCCTCGCGCGTGCGCTCGCCGACACCGCCGAACACGGAGTAGCCCGCATGCTCGTGGGCGATGTTGTTGATGAGCTCCTGGATGACGACGGTCTTGCCGACCCCGGCGCCGCCGAAGAGACCGATCTTGCCACCCTTCTGGTAGGGGCAGATCAGGTCGACGACCTTGATGCCGGTCTCCAGGGCCTCGACCGAGGTCGCCTGGTCGACGAACTCGGGCGGCGCCCGGTGGATCGCCCAGTGCGCCTAGGTCTCGATCGGACCCGCCTCGTCTACGGGATCGCCGATCACGTTCATGATGCGCCCCAGGGTCGCGGGACCCACCGGCACCTTGATCACGTCGCCCGTGTTGGTCACGACCTGATCTCGCACCAGACCCTCCGTCGTGTCCATCGCGATCGTGCGAACGGTGTTCTCGCCCAGGTGCTGGGCCACCTCGAGCACCAGGTTGTCCTCGCGCTCGTCGATGCCGGGGTTCGTCGCCCGGAGCGCCGTGAACACCTCCGGCAGCTCGCCGGGCGGAAACTCCACATCCACGACCGGACCGGTGACCTGGGTGATCTTGCCTTGCTGCGCCATCGGGGCTCTTCCTTTCGGCTAGAGGGCGTCGAAGCCGTCCAGCTCAGAGGGCGTCTGATTCAGAGGGCTTCCGCGCCGGAGACGATCTCGACCAGTTCCTTGGTGATCGCCGCCTGTCGTGCGCGGTTGTACTGGAGGGTGAGGTTCTTGATCAGATCCTCGGTGTTGCGCGTTGCGCTCTCCATGGCCGTCATGCGAGCCGCGTGCTCGCCGGCCTGGTTCTCCAGCAGGGCCCGGTAGATCGAGAACTCGAGAGCCTGGGGCACCAGCACCTCGAGGAGCGCTGCGGCATCGGGCTCGATCTCGAAGGGCATCGGCGTGTGGCCGGCCTCTGCGATCTCCTCTTCCGGGGAGAGCGGCAGGAGCTGGTCCGTATTGGGGCGCTGGGTCATCGCGGAGACGAACTCGTTGTAGATGATCACGGCCCGGTCGATCGCGCCGCTCTCGTAGCGCTCGGAGAGGTGGGCTGCGATGTCCTCGGCATGGGAGATCCCAACCTGGGCGATCCCCGTCCAGACCCTCGCGATGTCGCGGCGCTTGCCGAAGTACTCGGCGGCCTTGCGGCCGACGGCGCTGATCAGGACCTGGCCGAAGGAGCCGCCCACCTCCTCGATCACCCGCTCGGCCGTCTTGATGGCGTTGCCGTTGAAGGCGCCGCACAGCCCGCGGTCGGAGGTCACCACGACCACTTCGAGCACCTTCTGGCTCTCGTGGGCCTGGAGCAGGGGATGCTCGGCGTCCTTCTGGCGACGTCCCACCTCGCCGAGCGTCGCGTACATCCGCTGGGCATAGGGACGGGCCGCAAGGATGGCGTCCTGGGCGCGGCGCAGCTTCGCCGCCGAGACCATGCGCATCGCCGACGTGATCTGCTGCGTGTTCTCGACGGTGCCGATACGGCGCCTGATGTCCTTCAGACTGGGCATGGCGGGCTAGCTCGCATTCCCGCTCGGCTGGAAGTGGCCGGCGAACTCGTCGAGTGCTGCCGTCAACGCGGCCTCATCGCTCTCATCGAGCTTCCCGGTGTCGCGGATGCGGCCGAGCAGGGCGGCCTGGTTGGCCCGCATGTGCGCCAGCAGCTCCCGCTCGTAGCGGCCGATGTCCTCGGGCTCGAGATCGCGCACCCAGCTCTTGCCGCCTTCCGGCGGCGTGGCCGCGAAGATCGAGACGACCTGCTCTTCCATTTTGAGCGGCTGGTACTGGCCCTGCTTCAGCATCTCGGTCTGGCGCTCGCCGTTGGCCAGCTGCTCCTGGGTGGCCGCGTCGAGGTCCGAGCCGAACTGGGCGAAGGCCGCCATCTCGCGGAACTGCGCGAGGCTCAGCTTCAGCTGGCCCGCAACGCTCTTCATCGCCTTGGTCTGGGCGGCACCGCCCACCCGCGACACCGAGAGGCCCACGTTGACGGCGGGCCGGATGCCCGAGTTGAAGAGGTCCGTCTCCAGGAAGATCTGCCCGTCGGTGATCGAGATGACGTTCGTCGGAATGTAGGCCGACACGTCGTTGGCCTGGGTCTCGATGATCGGGAGCGCGGTGAGGCTGCCACCGCCGAGGTCGTCGTGGAGCTTCGCGGCGCGCTCGAGGAGCCGCGAGTGGACGTAGAAGACGTCACCCGGGTAGGCCTCGCGGCCCGGCGGCCGGCGCAGCAGCAGGGAGAGCTGGCGGTAGGCCACGGCCTGCTTCGAGAGATCATCGTAGATGATCAGCGCGTGCTTTCCGTTGTCCCGGAACCACTCGCCCATCGCGCAGCCCGAGTAGGGCGAGATGAACTGCAGCGGGGCGGGTTCGCTGGCCGTCGCGGCGACGACGATCGTGTACTCCATCGCGCCGTGCTGGGCGAGCTTGTCCACCACCTGGGCCACCGTCGACTGCTTCTGGCCCGTGGCGACGTAGATGCAGAAGACGTCGGTGTCCTTCTGGTTGATGATCGTGTCGATGGCCACAGCGGTCTTGCCGGTCTGGCGGTCGCCGATGATCAGCTCGCGCTGGCCGCGACCGACCGGCGTCATCGCGTCGATGGCCTTGATGCCGGTCATGAGCGGCTGGTCCACGCTCTTGCGCGTCACGATGCCCGGCGCCTTGAGCTCCATCCGGCGGGTCTCGGTCGCCTCGATCGCGCCCTTGCCGTCGATCGGGTTGCCGAGTGCGTCCACGACCCGGCCGAGCAGGCCCTCGCCGACGGGCACCTCGACGATCCGGCCCGTGCGCCGGACCAGGTCGCCCTCCTTGATGTGCCCGGCCTCGCCCATGATCGCGATGCCGACGTTGTCGTCCTCGAGGTTCAGGACCATGCCGTTGGTATTGCCCGGGAACTCGACCAGCTCGCCGGCCATGGCGCTCTGCAGGCCATAGACGCGGGCGATGCCGTCGCCCACCGAGAGGACGGAGCCGGTTTCGGCGACGTCGACGTCGCGGCCGTACTCCTGGATCTCGCGCTTGAGGATGTCGGTGATCTCGCCGGGGCGGATGTCTGCTGCGCTCATGATTCGTTGGGTTCCTAACCGTGGCTGAGGCTGGCGCGCAGCTGCTCGAGCTGGCTGCGCAGGCTTCCGTCGTAGACCGTGTCGCCGATCTGGGCGACGACGCCACCGAGCAGCGACGCGTCGATCTCGACCTGGAGCTCCACCTCGCTACCGGCGCGGGTGGAGAGGGCACGTTGCAGGCGGGCGCGCTGGTCGTCGCTGAGCGGTGAGGCCGAGCGGACCAGGGCCTTGGTGAGGCCGGCGTCGGCATCTGCCAGCTCGCCGTAGGCCTCTTCGATCGTGTCGATGTCGACCAGGCGGCGCTGGTCGATCAAGAAGGAATAGAAGCTCCGCAACAGGGCGCTCGCATCGAGCTTCTCCGCGACGGCTTCGAGCACGGCGCGGCGTTGGAGCGCGGGGTGGATCGGCTGGAGCAGCACGTCGCGAAGGTCGGCGTTGTCCTCGAGCAGCGCGCACAGGGCCCGGAGCTCGCCTCGCACCGGGTCGACCGAGCCGTGCTCCTTGGCGAGCTGGAAGAGGGCCTTCGCATAGCGGGTGGCGGCGGCGGCGCGGGCCATCAGTGCCTCTCCCCTTGCTCGATCTTCTCGATGAACTCGTCCACCAGCCGGCTTCGATCCTCGTCGCCGACCTTGTCGCGCAGGATCTTGCCCGCCAGCTCGGTGGCCAGGTCGGCCACCTCTTCGCGGAGCGACTCGCGGGCGGCCCGCAGCTCGCGGTCGACGACCGAGCCGGCGCCCGTCCGGATGCGGGCGGCCGTCTCCTCGGCGTCGGCGATGATCGTGTCGCGCTCGCGCTCGGCTGCACGCTGGGCGCTCTCGCGAATGTTCTGGATCTCGCGCTCGAGCTGGGCGGCCTTCTCGTTCCATTCCTTGAGGCGGGTCTCGGCGTCGCTGAGCAGCTTCTCGGAGCTGGCCAGGTTGGTCTGGATCTCCTCGCGGCGCTCCCCCAGGAAGGCGAGCACGGGCTTGCGCGCGAAGTAGACCAGCACGCCGATCAGGAGCAGGAGATTGATGACCTCCCAGACTTGACCCATCCCTTCCGACGCAGCGAGGGCCGCCGTCGGAATGAGCATCAGGAGGGTCGAGAACGAGAGCAGGCGCTTCACGACACGCTCCTTCCGAGCACCTGGGCCGCGGCCTGGCGCGCCAGCTCCTCGGCCTGGTCACGCAGCTCGGTGCGAGCCTGGGCGAGTGCTTCCGCGACACCGGCGCGGGCGCGCTGCACCTCGTCCTCCGACGCGCTACGCGCTTCGGCCGTCAGCCGCGACTGCTCGCGACGCGCCTCGTCGAGGGTTCCGCGACGATCGCCCTCGGCGGCCTTGCGGGCCTCGGTCACCGCCGTCTCGTACTCGCCGAGCACCTGCTCCGCTTCCTCGCTCACGACCTTCGCCCGGGCCTGCGCGCCCTCGATGCGCTTGTCGCGCTCTTCGAGCACGCCAACCAGGGGCTGGAAGAGCAGCTTGTTGGCCGGCACCAGGAGCACGAGGAAGAGGATGAGAAGCTGCACCTCGCCGGCCTTCCACGGTGTCTTCCAGAGCTGCCCGTCCCCGTACATCAGGTTCTCGACGAGGTCGGAGAAGATGACCAGCCCGCCCTCGGCGGCGCTCGCGGCGACGGGCAGGGCGACCAGCCCGGCGATCAGCGCGAGCCGGGCACACCTTGCGACGGGGCTTCGGGTCATCGGTGGGCGGCTCCTTGGCTTCACTGGATCGGCGTGGGCCCGGTCTTCCAAGGGCGACCCACGACCGGCGGCTCCGTTTCCGTCCCACCCGCCGCCTCCCTGGTCGCTCCGCCTGGGGCGGAGGGCTCGGGAGCGTGGGCGGGCTGGTGGAGGAGACCGACGGATTGGCCGAGCCCCGATACGCCCTTGGGGCCGGGATTCAGGCGGCGCCAATCCTTGCAAATCCGCCCCGAGATTCAAGCCGCGATCAGGCCGTTTCCGTCGCGGAATCGCGGGTCTGGGGCTCCACGGGGGCCTCGGGAGCGGTCTCGGCCGCCGCGGGCGGCTTCATGCGGCACTGTCCCTGGAGGACGCTCCCCTCGGCGATCTGGACCCGCGGGGCCGCCAGACTGCCGATCACCTTGCCTGTGGCGCGGAGCTCGACCCGATCGTTGGCCCGCACGTCGCCCTCGATCAGGCCCTCCACGACCAGCTCGTCCACGTCCACCTCGGCCTGGACGTGGGCCCGGGGGCCGACCTCAAGGCGACCCTTGGCCTGGATCGTCCCCGTGAGGATGCCTTCGACCCTCGCGGAGCCGCGAAAGGTGAGGAGGCCGTCGAAGTGGCTTCCTGCCCCAAGCACGGTGGGGGTGGGCTCCTCGGCGACGATCGTGCTCACAGGCGGGTTCCGTTCAGGATCGCCTGGCTCACGCGGTGGAGGTCCTCGGCCCCGTAGAAGTCGATCTCGATCCGGCCCCGGACCGCTGTGCCCTGGATCCGCACCTGGGTCTGGAGCCGCTCGCGCATGGCGTCGATCAAGCTGCTCAGATTCGGGTCGCTACTGGTCACGACCTTGGGACGGGTCAGGCGCTTCTTCCGGGCCCCCGACGCCTGCCGTGCGAGCTCCTCGGCGGCGCGAACCGAGATCTGCTCTGCGACGATGCGGTCGCGCAGGTGGCGCCGCCTCTCCGGGTTGGTCACCGAGAGCAGGGCCTTGGCATGGCCCATCGTGATGGCGCCGGTCTCGACATCGCCCTGGAGCTCGCGAGGCAGCTCGAGCAGACGGAGATGGTTCGCGATCGTCGAGCGATCGAGCCCGACGCGCCGGCCCACCTCTTCCTGGGTCGCACCCTCTTCGTGGAGGGCCTGGAAGGCCATGGCCAGCTCGATCGGATTCAGGTCCGCCCGCTGGACGTTCTCGATCAGCGCCACTTCGAGGAGGTCCCTCGGTGCGACGTCCTGCACCGTCGCTGGGATGGTCTCGCGCTGCGCGAGCTGGCTCGCCCGCCAACGCCGCTCGCCGACGACGAGCTCGTACTCACGGTCGGCACCGTCGGGCGCGCGACGTACGACAATGGGCTGCAGCACGCCGTGGCGCCGAATCGAATCGGCGAGTCGCGTCAGCTCCTGGTCGTCGAAGACTCGGCGCGGCTGCTCGGGGTTGGCGCCGATCGCATCGACGGGGAGCTCGAGCTGACCGACACGCGACGCTTCGGCTCCCGGCTCGCGCGAGGCAACACCGGGCGGTGTCGCCCGGGATGACGCGTCCGGCGAAGGCGCGCCCGGTTCGGTGGACGGCGTAGCCGGGTCCGGCCGTGCCGAGGGAATCAGGGCGTCGAGTCCGCGCCCCAGGGCGTTGCGGCGTGCAGGCATGAGGACTCCTCAGGTCGGGAGGTCAGGAAGAGAGGCTGGGCGGCTTGCGGGGCGTTCCCGGATGGCGCGCCATCAGCTCGGCCGCCAGGTCGAGGTAGGCGCGCGCGCCCTTGGACTGGATGTCGTAGAGCAGGATCGGCTTGCCATGACTGGGCGCCTCGCTGAGGCGCACGTTGCGCGGAATCACCGTGGCGAAGACCTGGGCCCCGAAGTGGCTCCGCGCCTCCTCCTCGACCTGCCGGGCCAGGTTGGCGCGCCGATCCATCATCGTGAGGACGATGCCCTCGATCTCGAGCTCGCGGTGGAAGGCCTCGCGAACCCGCTCGATCGTATCGAGGAGCCGGGCCAACCCCTCGAGGGCGTAGTACTCACATTGTAGTGGAATCAACACACTATCAGCCGCGGACAACGCGTTTAACGTGAGAAGACCCAACGAAGGCGGGCAATCGACGATCACGAAGTCGTAGTGGGGCCGGACACCGGCCAGCGCCTGGCGCAGCCGGGACTCCCGCGCCTCGGCCGCGACGAGCTCGATCTCGGCTCCGGCGAGGTCGGGCCCGGCCGGGACGACGTGGAGATGGGCCAGCTCGGTCGGGACGGTCACGCGGGGCAGGGAGACCTCCCCGGCCAGGACGTGGTAGAGCTGGTGCTCGGGGGCAGCGATCCCGTAGGCGCTGCTGGCGTTGGCCTGCGGATCGAGGTCGACCAGAAGCACGGGCCGCTCTGCGGCTGCGATGGAGGCGGCCAGATTGACGGCCGTCGTGGTCTTGCCGACGCCGCCCTTCTGGTTGACGACGGTGATGACCCGAGCGCCATCGCCACTGGTGACCGCAGAGTCCGTGATGGCTCACCCCTCTCACCCACAGGCAGAACCGGTTGTATCACTACGGACTTGGGGCGTCCAGCACGGCGTGCCGGGCCCTGGACACTCCAGGGGCGCGTCCTGCGGACGGCTCGAGGCCTCCTGGCCGTGGGCGGCCCGAAGGAGTGTTCCACGGGGAACGCGGGATTTCCTGCCCATTCGAGCCGCTCGGCGGGCGTGGGGGCCGCTTCGCTTCTCTCTTTGACGCGCGGCGGGGCGGGGTTCATTCCTCAGAATGG
>NYZB01000024.1 GCA_002687015.1 Deltaproteobacteria bacterium | reverse complement strand
GGCGACGCGTAGTGGCCGCGCGCAAGAAGACGCCTGCGACCGGGAAGAAGGCCCGCAAGAAGACGGCGGCCACCAAGAAGGCGGCCCGCAAGAAGGCCACGCGCAAGACGGCCGCGCGCAAGCGCCTGGACGTGCGCAAGGAGAAGCGCGGGCTGGAAGCCGCCGAGGTGGTCGTCGATCCGGGGATGCCGGAGCTCTCGGCCCTCTCGGCCGACGTGGCCGCTCGCGGAGGGGCCGTGATCGGCGCCTATCGCGAGCCCTTCTCGGGCCGACCCCTGCTGCTGGCGTCGCTTCCGCGGGAGGCGGTCGAGCCGACGCCCTTCCAGCGCGACCTCTCCCCCACCCACACCAAGCGCCTCGCCACGAAGATCGAGGAGAGCGGCTCCTTCCTCGACCCGCTGATCGTGGTGCGCGGTGCCGAAGGCGACTTCTGGACACCCAACGGACGCCACCGCCTGGCGGCTGCGAAGGTGCTGGGCCTGCGGCAGATCACGGCGCTGATCTCGCCGGACGAGGAGCTGGCCTTCAAGATCCTGGCCCTCAACACGGAGAAGGCCCACAACCTGAAGGACCGCAGCCTCGAGGCAATCCGCATGGCCCAGGCCCTGGCCGAGAAACGGCCCCGCACGAAGGAGTGCGACTACGCCGTCGAGTTCGAAGCGCCGGAGCTCCTGACCCTGGGGCTCGTCTATCTGCAGAACGGGCGTTTCGCCGGCGGTGCCTACAGCCCCTTCCTCAAGAAGGTGGATCGCTTCCAGACGAGCACGCTGCCCCGGAGCCTGCGCGAACGCGAAGGCTACGCCGCACGCCTGCTCGCCATCGATGGGCGGGTGAAGGAGATCATCGCGGAGCTGAAGGAGCGCGGCTTCAACTCGCCTTACGTGCGCAACTACGTGGTAGCCCGTCTCAACCCCGTCCGTTTCCATCGCGCCAAGAAGGGCGACACCGAGCCGCCCATGCCGCTCGGGGCGGCTCTCACGCGAATGGCGGCTGCGGCGCGCAAGTTCGACCTGGCCTCGGTGCGCGAACGCGACCTGGCTCTGGTCGCGGCCGTCTCGAGCGACTAGGGAGACGGGAATGGCAGGAGCGCTCGAGGGGATCCGCGTGGTGGACACCACGACCATGATCTCGGGGCCCATCTGCACCCGGATCCTCGCGGACCAGGGTGCCGACGTGATCAAGGTCGAAGCCCCGGGCGCGGGCGACCTGGTACGCGTCATGGGTGCGCGGCGGGATGGCCTCTCGGCCACCTTCGTCACCTCCAACCGCAACAAGCGCTCGGTCGTCCTGGATCTGAAGAAGCCCGAGGGTCTCGCGCTGCTCGAGAAGCTCGTGGCCACGGCCGACGTGTTCGTGCAGAACTTCCGCCCGGGAGCGGCCCAGCGAATGGGCATCGGAGAGGAGGCCATGCGGCGCGTGCGGCCCGACCTCGTCTACGCCTCGATCAGTGGCTTCGGCGAAACCGGCCCCTACGCCCACAAGCGGGTCTACGACCCGGTCGTGCAGGCCCTCTCCGGCCTCGCGGCCATCCAGGCCGACCGGGACACGGGGCGTCCGCGGATGGTGCGCCTGATCGTGCCGGACAAGCTGACCGCCGTGACGGCCGCCCAGGCGATCACGGCCGCCCTCTTCCACCGCGAGCGCACGGGAGAGGGGCAGCACCTGCGCCTGGCGATGCTGGATGCGATGGTGGCCTTCGCCTGGCCCGAGGGCATGGCCGGTCACACCTTCATCGGCGAGGGCCAGCTGGACCGCCGTGCGCGTTACGCCCAGGACCTGATCTTCGAGACGGCCGACGGCTACCTCACCGCCGGTGCCGTCTCCGATGCCGAGTGGACCGGGCTCTGCCGCGCCATCGATCGGGAGGACTGGTTGGACGACGAGCGCTTCCAGACCGCGGCGGGGCGCATCATGCACGCGGGCGAGCGCCTCACCATGACGGCGGAGGTCTTCCTCGAACGCACCACGGAGGAGTGGATGGAGCGACTCGAGGCCGAGGACGTCCCGTCTGCACCCGTCCTCTCGCGCGGCGACCTGCTGGAGCATCCGCAGATCCGGGCCAACGAGCTGATCGTCGAGGGCGAGCATCCCGTCGCCGGAGCCATGCGCCAGGCCCGGCCGGCCGAGCGCTTCGACCGCACGCCTTCGACCCTCGCGCGGCCGGCGCCCCTGCTGGGTGAGCACACGGACGAGGTCCTCGCCGAGCTCGGAGTCGACGACGCCTCGCGCGAGCGCCTGCGCAACGAGGGCGTGCTGGGCAACCCATGAGGTGGCTCGTCACCGCCGCCCTCTCGGGCGCGACCGCCGTCGCCCTCGGCGCCTTCGGCGCGCACGGGCTGAAGAGCCGGGTGCCCCCCGAGAGCGTGGAGAGCTGGAACACCGCGGTCGAGTACCACCTGCTGCACAGCGTCGTCCTGCTGGCCCTCGCCCTCTACACCGCCCGGGGGGCTGGTGACGCGCGCTGGGCGATGCGGCTCCTCGCCGGGGGGATCGCTCTCTTCTCGGGGTCGATCTACGTCCTGGTCCTGGGCGGCCCGCGTGTGCTGGGTCCAATTACACCCATTGGTGGCGCGTTCCTGATCTCGGGGTGGATCGCGGTGATCGCCCTCGCGCGCCAGAAGAGGGACTGACACATCTCTGCGTGATCCCCGTCACGGCGGGGACGGCCGACGTCACCCATCCTCACCCCTACGGGGCTACCCCTCGTCCCGTGTCCCGGCTTCGCGGCCCTCCGAACGCGGAGACCCAGCGCCCGCCGGCCCTGCCCGGAGCAAGGCCGGCCGGAATCGGGAGGTGGCTACGGATGGTGACTCAGATGAGAGCCCAGGCCGCGCGAGAAGGGCTTGGCGAGGAAGGCCCGGCCAGCCGGGTCGCCGCGAGCGTGCTCTCCGGAAAAACCGGAGATGAAGAGGGACCCTGAGCTCGGGCTGATCGGCGCAGAGCTGCTCGGCAAGTGCGGGCCCCGACGTGCCGTGCATCACGACGTCCGAGACCAGCAGGTCGACGGGCGAGTCGAGGACGGCCACGAGCTCGAGCGCCTCGTGGCCACCGGCTGCGGCGAGAACCCGGTAGCCCGCTTCCTCGAGCATGCGCTGGAGCAGGCGGCGCACACTGGCCTCGTCCTCGACCAGGAGCACGGTCTCGTGCCCGCCCAGGCCCGCCGGCGTTGGCGTCACCACCGCCGGCAGGCGCTCCTGGGTGGTCGCCGGAAGGTCCACGAGGAAGGAGCTGCCCTCTCCGGGCTTGCTCTCCACGCCGACTCGACCGCCACTCTGGCGCACGATCCCATAGACCGTGGCCAGGCCCAGCCCGGTGCCCTGGCCCTTTCCCTTGGTCGTGAAGAAGGGCTCGAAGATGCGGGGGCGCGTTTCGGGCGCAATGCCCGCTCCGGTATCGCTCACGGTCAGGCGCACCATCGGAGCCGGTGGAGAGGTCAGGCGGTCGGAGTCGCTGTCCGGAACCCCCTCGAGGCGATGGGTGCGCAGAACGAGCGTTCCGCCATCGCGCATCGCGTCCCGCGCGTTCACGGCCAGGTTCAGGATCACCTGCTCCACCTGCCCGGGATCGGCTTCGATCGCGGCGATCGACAGCCGGGAATGGAACCGGGCGCTGGGTGATCGCGGCACCTTCACCTGGCGAGGTCTGCGCTTCCTCGAGGATGCCTTCGGAGCCGGGAGTGGAGCGCCCGATCCGTGGAGATTCCGGTACACGCTGTGTCGTGACGAGCGAGGCCGGCTCCTGGCGGCGAGCTTCTTCACGCTGGCGCGGTGGAAGCTCGACATGCTCGAGGACGCCGCGGTCTCCCGGGAGGTCGAGCGGCGGCGGATCGAGATGCCGGACCTGCTCACCGGGCCGGTCTTCTCCATGGGTTCCCTCCTCACCGAGGGGAATCACCTCTTCCTCGACGAAGCCCTCCTTCCGACGGGATCCCCCGCGTGGGAGAAGACCCTGGCGGCGCTCCTCACCCGGGTGCGCGAGCTCGCCGAGGCCGAACGAGCCGACTGGCTGCTCCTCCGGGACCTGCCTCCGGCACCCGGACTGGGAGATCCTTCTGCTGCGCCGGCGGCGCGACGCGGCCGACGCGCCGCCGGTGGGCGTGGGCGCCTGCTTCCGCGGCATCGACACCTACTGCCCGATGGTGATCGGCCTGGACTACGAGTACGTCCGCAGCCGCGGTCTCTACCGGCAGTGCCTCCGCGCCGCCTTCCTCCGCGCACGCGCGCTGGGACTGGCCAGGGTTTCCCTCGGCATGGGCGCCGGCGACCAGAAGCGTCGCTTCGGCGCACGGCCCCTTCGCGGTCACGTCTACGTACAGGCCGAGGACCACTATGCGCTCGACGTGCTCGCACAGATCAAGGCGGAGCTCGGGGTGGGAGCGCCGTGAAGCTGCTGGTCGCCCTCCTGGTAGCCCTTGTCCTGCTCGCCTGGCTGCCGAGCGAGGCGCGACTGCAGCGTCGCTACGAGGTCGTGGATCGGCCGCTTCCGCCCTCGCCACCGGGTCTTGGCATGGAGCGGGGTCGGCACCTGGCCGAGTCCCTCACCCTGTGCGGTCACTGCCACGGCGCGGACCTGGGGGGTGCCGAGGTCGTGGCCCTGCCGGGTCTGGGCACCCTGTGGGCCCCGAACCTGACGACGGCGAACCGGGCCTCGGACCGGCCTGAACGCCGGCTCGCCTGGACGCGCGCCCTCCGCTTCGGGGTCGGCGCCGGGGGCCGGACCCTCGTGGCCATGCCCTCCGTTCACCTCGGCGTGCTCGGGCCGAGAGACCTGGCCGACCTGCTCGCCTACCTCGAGACGGTTCCCCTCGTGCATCGCGAGAGCCCCGATCGGCGCATCGGTCCGCTGGCCCGGCTCTCGCTCAGCCTCGGCCGCGGCAGCGACGTCCTGTCGGCCGAGTGGGCTGCCGACCGGACGCCCCGGGACGACACGCCGAGCCCGGCCCCAAACGCCGGATACGGCGCGTACCTGGCCCGGATCGGTCTCTGTCACCTGTGTCATCACGAGGATCTGTCGGGGGGTCTCCACCCCCTGGCGCTGCCCGGCGAGCCCGAGCCACCCGATCTACGGCGCAGCGGCCCGAGCGCCGCCTGGACCCTGGAGGAGTTCGCGCTGGCCATGCGCGCCGGGCAGACCCCCGACGGCCGGCGGCTCGATCCCTCCTTCATGCCCTGGCCGCGCTACGCCGCTCTGAGCGATCTGGAGATCGAGGCGCTCTGGCGCTACCTGCGGGAGCCGTGACGCCGCGGCGCAGCGCCGGCGCGCCCTACTCGCCAGCGCGTGCCGCGTGCTCCCGCGCGAGCTCCACGTAGGAGAGGGTGCGCTCGCGCTGCAGCTCGAGCTCCTCGTCCTCCAGACTGCGCACGACCCGGGCCGGCATGCCGACCGCCAGGCTTCGTGCGGGTACCTCCGCACCAGGCGCCACCACCGCCCCGGCCGCGACGAGGGCGCCCGCGCCCACCCTCGCGCCATCGAGAACCACGGCTCCGATCCCGATCAACGCGCCATCGCCCACGGTGCAGCCGTGGACCACCGCGCGGTGACCGATGGTGACCTCCTGGCCGACCTCGGTCGGGAAGCGGTCCCGGGTGACGTGGAGGACCGAGCCATCCTGGACGTTCGAGCGGGCGCCCACGCGGATCCGGTGGACGTCGCCGCGCAGGATGGAGCCGTACCAGATGCTCACGTCGTCGCCGAGCTCGACCCGCCCGATCACGCTGGCGCCGGGCGCCAGCCACGCCGTCGCCGAGATCTCCGGCCACCACTGCAGATAGGGGAGCACCCGGGCCCCCGGATATCGTTCCTCCACGTTGCCTCCCGCGCGGCCGAGCATCCCACATGGGCCGGAGCCGCGCCGCTCGGGGGACGGCTCCGGACCGGCACACCCGGGCTTCATCGTGCCCACGAACCGGGCATGGCTGCCCAGGAATTGGGCTCGGTTCTGGCCCGCACGGCGTCTCCCGCGCGCTGGAGCGAGCCCAAACGGATGTCGCGTGGCCCGCCGCTTGCTCTCCCAGATCGCGTCCCCCGCCGAACTCGTCGATCTGGAGGAATCCATGGCCCGTCGTGCCCTCTCGACCCTTGCCCTGCTGGCGCCGAGCTTGCTGGCTCTGCCCGCCTTCGCCGAAGAGGCCCAGCTCTCTGCGGGCGATACCGCGTGGATGCTGACCGCCAGCGCGCTGGTGCTGATGATGACCCTGCCCGGTCTGGCTTTGTTCTATGGCGGCCTGGTTCGTTCGCGAAACGTGCTCTCCGTCTTCATGCAGTGCCTGATCTCGGCGGGCATGGCGGGCGTGGTCTGGGTCGTGGTGGGCTACAGCCTGGCCTTCAGCGGCGACGGCCTCTTCGTGGGCAACCTCTCGAGGGTGATGCTCTCCGGCATCACACCGGACACGCTCTCCGGCACGATCCCGGAGTACGTGTTCATCATGTTCCAGGGCATGTTCGCGATCATCACGCCCGCCCTGATGCTCGGCGCCTTCGCCGAGCGCATGCGCTTCTCGGCCTATCTCGCCTTCATCACGATCTGGCTGATCGTCGTCTACTGCCCGCTCGCCCACATGGTCTGGGGCGGCGGCCTGATCTCCGGATGGGGCGCCCTCGACTTCGCGGGCGGCCTGGTGGTCCACATGTCCAGCGGCTACTCGGCGCTCGTGGCAGCGCTCTTCCTGGGTGCGCGTCGTGGCTATGGCAAGGATCCGATGCCCCCCCACAACCTGCCCTTCACCGTGATTGGTGCCTCGCTCCTGTGGGTGGGCTGGTTCGGCTTCAACGCCGGCAGCGAGCTCGCGGCGGACGGGACCGCCGGCCTGGCGTTCATCACCACCAACACCGCCACCGCGACGGCCGTGTTGGTCTGGGCGCTCATCGAGAAGCTCCACGTCGGCAAGCCCACGGTGCTCGGTGGCGCCACGGCAGCGGTGGCCGGCCTGGTCGTCATCACCCCGGCCTGCGCCTTCGTCACGCCGGGCGGCGCGATGCTGGTGGGCGCGGGCGGCGCGGCCATCTGCTACTTCGCGGTGGCGATCCTGAAGCCGCGCTTCGGCTACGACGACTCCCTCGACGTCTTCGGCGTGCACGGCGTGGGCGGCACCTGGGGCGCGATCGCGACCGGCCTCTTCATCGCGGACTTCGCCCTGCCCGAGGGCATGACCTGGGGCGGGCAGGTGCTGGTGCAGCTCAAGAGCATCGGCCTGACCGCGGTCTTCGCGCCGGCCGCGACCCTCTTGATCCTGTGGGTCCTGAAGATGCTGCTCGGCGACCTGCGGGTCGACGAAGAGGCCGAGTACGAAGGCCTCGACCTCGCGGAGCACTCGGAGACGGCCTACGCCGGCGACTGACCCGCGAACGGCTCCACCCCCCGAGCGGGGCCCCGCTCGTTGCATCGTGGCCCCTGTGGGAGAGCTGCGCGCGCCGGCGGGCCCGCGTACCCTCGCGGCGGAGGTCACGAGCATGCGCATCGCCCTGGGCGAGGACACCACCGGCCCCCTGGCCGGGATCCGGGTTCTCGACCTCTCCACCATCGTGTCGGGCCCGCTCTGCGCCCAGATCCTCGGAGATCTGGGCGCCGAGGTGACCAAAATCGAGGCCCGCGCCGGCGACACCTCGCGCTACCTGGGGGGCGAGAGGCGCGCGGACATGACCGGCTTCTTCACCCAGTTCAACCGCAACAAGCGCAGCGCCGTCCTGGACTTGAAGAGCGAGCTCGGCGTGAAGGCCCTGAAGGCGCTCGCGGCGTCGGCCGACGTGCTGGTCGAGAACTTCAGGCCGGACGTGATGGAGCGTCTGGGCCTGCCCGCCAAGGATCTCCTGGCCGCGAACCCGCGCCTGATCTACGTGGCGATCAGCGGCTTCGGACCGGAGGGGCCGTACCGCGAGCAACCGGCCTACGACATGGTGATCCAGGCCCTGTCCGGCTTCGCCAAGCTGCTCGGCAGCGAGCAGGAGCCCAAGCTGATCAGCAATGTCATCGCCGACAAGACCAGCGGCCTGACCGCGGCCTGGGCGATCCTGGCGGCTCTCTTCGCACGCGAACGCTCGGGCAAGGGCCAGAAGATCGACGTCCCGATGCTCGATGCCTTCGCGGGCTTCGTGCTGCCCGACACCTTCGGACCCCGCGTCTTCGGCGAGCTCCCCGGCGATCCCGCACTCGGCGATGCGCTGTACCGGGCGTGGCCCACCGCCGACGGCCACGTCGCGGTGATCATCATCGAGGACCACCAGTACCAGGCGCTGTGCCGGGTGCTCGAGAGGGAGGACCTGCTCGAGGAGGAGCGCTTCGCGACACTGGGGGGCCGCCTCACGAATGCGGCCGAGCTCTTCGCCACCATGGAGGAAGAGCTGCGCAAGCACGCCACGGCCGAGCTGGTGCGCCGGGCCCACGAGTACGGAGCGCCGATCGCCGCCGTCAACGGCATGGACGAATTCCTCGCCGATCCCCAGGTCCTCGCCAACGAGACGGTCTTCGAGAGCGAGCACCCCGAGGCGGGCACCCTGAAGATGTTCCGCAGCGCCCCGCGCTTCTCCGAGACGCCCAGCGACCTGCGCCTCCATCCCCCCCGCCTGGGCGAGCACACCGAGGAGGTCCTGCGCGAGGCCGGCCTCTCGGAGGCCGAGATCGACGCGGCCCTGGGCCGGGGCTGACGGCGACGGGCGTCAGGCCCGCGGATGCCCCGCCTGCCAGAGCGCCTCGAGAAAAGCGCGGCGGCGTCTCGCGGGCACCTCCGGATGCTCCAGCTTTGCGCACAGCACCTGACAGGCCCGATCGAGGGCCTGCTCCACCTGCTCCGGCTCGAGCTCGTCGAGCCGGCGCAGCGTCTGGCGCAGGAGCGCCCGCTCGCCTTCGCCGATCCGGTCGAGCAGGCTGCGATCGAAGCGGAACTCGGCCGGGTCGGCGTCCGGATTCACGACGATGGGCGCCGCGGGGGGCGCATCGTCCAGGCGAATCACCACCGTGCCCGCGACCACATCGCCGAGTCGCTTGCCCTCGGAGGAGACGAGCATCGCGATCAAGCCGACCAGGTAGGAGCTCGGCAGCACGTCGACCAAGCGCAGCAGGTTCCGCGCCAGCGAGGCACGCAAGGTGAGGGCCGAACCGCCGTCGCCGACCACGCGCAGCCGCATCGCGGCCTTGCCCACGGAGCGCCCACCGGTGGTCATCTCGCAGACCACGAAGTAGCCCCATTCGGCCACCAGCTGGAAGAGGATGAAGATCGCGGCAAAGAGCGCGAACACCCCCCCGACGACGGCCGGGTCCCCGGAGCTCAGGTCGGCCGCCTGCTCGCGGAGTCGCTCGGACCAGCCCTCCAGCCAGGAGACGGAGGCGACGAGGAGCACGAGCACGAACAACGCGATCTGCAGGAGGAGGATGGCCAGGTAGTCGATCGCGTAGGCCAGGATCCGCGTCGCCGGTCCGGCCACGGGCAGCTCGAGGTGCACTTGCTCGGCCGAGCGGACGACCTGGCGCGGCCCGTCTCCGTTAGCTTCCGGGCCGGGCGGATTCCCCGCTCCCAGGCTCACGCCCACCCCTCACGGCATCGCGCCGCGCGACCGAAGGACGCCCCATGAAGCCCGGAGCGGCCGAGCGAGCCCGTGCCCGACAGAGGCGCTTCGAGGAGCTGGTCACCCGTTGCGAGCAGCTGCGGCCGGGCGGCCTCGGCTTCGACGAGCTCCGCGAGCTCGCCCGCCTCTACCGTGCCCACGTCGTGACCCTCTCCCGCGCACGCGAGCGCGGGCACGATCCCGAAGCCGTGCGCACGCTGAATGCCCTGTGTGTGCGGGCCTACACCCATCTGGTTCCCACGTCTCCGAGTGGCGCGGACGAGGCCCAACGCTCGGGTCGTCTCCTGCGGGCGCTGGCCGCCACCTGGCGCCCCCAGCTCCTGGCCTGGTCGACGCTCGCTCTGGGCATCCTGCTCGGCGCTGCGCTCGTGGATGGGGATCCGCGTGCCGTCCATTCCCTCATTCCTGCCGGTCTCGGCTACTCGGCGGAGGGCCTTGAACGGCTGGTGGCCTCGCCCGAGGCGCGCGCGGAGTTCTTCGAGCGCCGCGAAACCCCGGCCGCCACGAACATCCTCTTCGGCTCCATGCTCTTCGCCAACAACACCCGCGTGGGTCTGCTCGCCTTCGCGACGGGCCTCCTTGCGGGCGTGCCCACCGTGCTGCTCCAGGTCTACAACGGCCTGGTCCTGGGCGGCTTCCTCTGGATCTTCTTCCAGGATCCATGGCCCGTGGCCTTCCTCGCCTGGATCATGCCCCACGGTGTTCCGGAGTTCACGGCGATCTGTCTGTGCGCGGCCGCCGGGCTGGTGCTCGGAGGCGCGGTCCTGCTGCCGGGCCGGCGCACGCGGAGCCAGGCGCTGCGCGCGGCCATCGATCCGGCGCTCCTCCTGGTCGGTGCCTCGATTCCCTTCTTCGTGCTGGCGGCCCTGATCGAGAGCTTCGTGCGCGAGTCGGCCCTGGGCAGCGGCCCCCGCCTGGCCGTGGCGGCGCTGATGGTCGCCCTCGTGCTGGGCATGTTGGTCGCAGCGCAACGGGCCAACCGGCGCCTCCGGGTCGAGACCTCCTGGCTCCAGGAGCTGGCCGGGCCGCTCCCGCCGGTGACCGGGGCGTCCGGTGGTCAACGGCCCGGGGCCTCTCGCATCTCCAGGTAGCGGTTCAGCACGGCGCCCGTGACCTGCGCCGGCGGGAGGTCCAGCGTCTGCAGGCCGCGGCGCCGGAGGCCGAGCAGTGCCGTCTCGCGCTCGGCGAGCAGGTCTTCGAGCACGAGGTTCCGGTAGGGCTCGAGCCCGTCGCCCCGCGTCCACGGGCCGCTCCCCTGCCGGGGCCCGGCGACGGGGGCCCCGGCCTCGAGGTGGCGAAAGACGCGATCGCGGAGCGCCACCAGCAAGACGCGATGACGCCGACCCAGCACCGCCAGGGGCCCCAGGAAGGTGGCGTTCTCGGTCTCCGCGAAGTCCGTCAGGATCACGACCAGGGCCCGAGCTCGCTGATGGACCGCGAGGGTTCGCGCCAGCGCAGCGAAGTCGCCCTCGACGATGCGCGGATGGACGTCGGTCAGGAGCTCGACGAACTCACCGAGGTCGCGGCGATGGCGCCGCGGGGAGAGATGGCCCCGCACCTGGCGGTCGAAGACCGTCATCCCGACCCGGTCGCCACTGGCCACGGCCGCATGGGCCAACGCGAGCGCTGCATCGACGGCGTAGTCGAGCTTCGTGCGCGTCTGCCCGTGCCCGCCCACGAGCCGGGTGCTGGCCTGCTCCCGGCTGGCCATCAGTCGCGATGCGTCGACCGCGATGATCACGGTGTGATTGCGCTCGTGACGGTACTGCTTGACCACGGGCCGCCCGCGCCGAGCCGAGGCCGCCCAGTCGAGCCGGCGAGGGTCGTCGCCCGGCGTGTACTCGCGCAGCGAGTCGAACTCGGAGCCGTCCCCGCGCCGGCGGGCGGGACGGATCCCGAGGCTGGCCACTAGCCGTCTCGGATCCAGGGCATCGCGGCTCAAGAAGCGGCGCGTGTCGGGATAGACGCGCAGGGTCTGGCCCGAGGGCCCGAGCACGCGCCGGCGCACCAGGCCGAGGGGGCCCGCCTCGAGGGCGACCGGCACCCCGAGACCGCGGTCGCCTCGCACCGCGGGGGTCAGCGGCACCTGCACGGTCTGCGCCCGGGCCGGCGCCACCTCCACGGAGAAGCGCGGCTCCGGGTCTCCGAGATCGGCCGGAAGCTCCTCGAAAAGCTCTGCGCGGATGGGCACCTCCGAGCGATTCCGAAGAACCAGATGAAGGCGGGCGGGGCGCCCCAGGAAGGCCCGCTCGGGGAGCTCGCGAGCCAGCTCGGGCAGGGGTCGCCGCCGCAGCGCGACCCCGTCCACGAGCACCGCGGCGAGCAGCAGCAGCGCAGCAGCCCCACTCGCCAGGGTGAGCGCGGGCCAGGCGACGGCTGCGGACGCGAGCGCCACCCAGCTGCCCCCGGCGAGCAGCAGCCGCCGCGAAGGACTCAGGCTCAACGGGGCACCGCGACACCGCGCTGGACCCGGCCCAGCGCCTCGTCCGGGGTCAGGCCCTCGACCTCGGCGGCGGGATCGAGCAGCACCCGGTGGCGCAGTGCCGGCAGCCAGGCCTGCTGGACGTCTTCGGGCAGGACGTAGTCGCGCCCCGACACCGCCGCCTGGGCCTTGGCGGCCCGCAGCAGCATGAGGCCCGCGCGCGGCGAGGCGCCCAGCGCGAAGTGCACGTCGTCCCGCGTGGCGCGCACCAGGCTGGCGACGTAGCCGATGATCTCGTCCCGTACGATCACCCGATCGACCACGGCGCGAACGCGGTCCAGGGCCTCGGGGGTGAGCACCGGCTCGGAGGGCCCGGGCACGACCGATACGTGGTGGAGGGCGAGGAGCGCGCGTTCCTCGTCTTCCTCGGGGTAGTCGATCACCACCTTGAAGAGGAAGCGATCGAGCTCCGCCTCCGGCAGGGGATAGGTGCCCTCCTGCTCGACCGGATTCTGCGTGGCGAAGACCGTGAAGTAGCGGCCCAGGTCGTGGGAGGTGCCGTCCACCGTAGCCGCTCTCTCCTGCATGGCCTCGAGGAGCGCGGCCTGGGTCTTGGCCGGGGCCCGGTTGATCTCGTCGGCCAGGAGCAGATCCGTGAAGAGGGGCCCCTCCCGGAAGCGCACCTCCTGGGTCTGGCGATCGAGGATCGGCGTGCCGATCACATCGCTGGGCATCAGGTCCGGCGTGAACTGCACCCGGCCGAAGCGCACGCCGAGCGCACGCGAGAGCGTCCGCACGAGCAGCGTCTTGCCGACGCCGGGCGCCCCCTCGAGCAGGGCGTGTCCCGAGCACACCAGGGTCAGGAAGGCCAGCCGGACGGCCTCGGTCTGGCCGACCAGCACGCGACCGATTGCGGCCCGCAGGGCCTCGTGGCGCTCGGCCACGAGGGAGACGTCCAGCTCGGGAAGGGACTCTTGGCTCAACGACAGACCTCCTCGACCAGGGCGTCGAGCCGCGCGGTGGCGGCCCGAAGCTCCTTCGCCGATGTCACGGGGTGGGCTCCGCCCGGGGCCAGCCATGCCAGCCCGTCGGAGTCGAGGCGCTTCTCCCGCTCGAGGCGCGCCAGGATGCGGCCGTCGGGGAGGTCGCTGGGCATCGAGTAGTGGCGGCGGATGCGGGCCAGCGAGACCTCCCGGTAGCGCTCGGCCAGGCGCGCATGGTCGCCGGATCCCGCGTAGAGCCCGGCCAGGGCATCCACGAAGGGCTCCAGGGCAGGTGCCGCGGGGTCGTGCTCGCGAACCCGGCGCCGGGGCAACGCCGACCCATGGGCCCAGAGCAGGAGCCCCAGGGTGGCGAGACCGAGGAAGACCGGCCGCGCCGGCGACCCGGCGACGTAGGCGATCGTATCGGGCGAATCGGAATGCCCGTGGCTCCGCTCGTCGAACCGGGGTGCCCCGTAGCCGCGCACCAGGTCGAGGGCGAGGGGCGCAGCGTCCCCCGCGTCGAGCCAGCGGTTCAGGAGGAAGCCGGCGTCGGCGAGGACCACCAGGCGTCCGCGGCCGACACGGCGCTCGAGCGCGAAGGGCTCCTCGCCGAGCCGCACGACGACCTGGAAGCCGAGCTCCTCGATCTCCGCGGTCGAGGCGTCGAAGTGGTGGAGCGGGCGCATCCGCAGCTCCCGGCTCCGGGGCAATGCCGCGCCCACCAGGTGTTGGACCGGGTGGTCCTCGGCCACCGGCCGGCGGTCGAGCTCGCCTCGCAGCCAACGCGCGACCGCGCCGGGCTCGGCTTCCCCCTCGGCTTCGTCTCCCGTCACCACGCGACCCACGGAGCGCGAAGGCAGGTCGAAGCCCGCCAGCGCCGCGCATTCGGGCGCCCGGCGCCCGGTCTCGGGCACGACCCAGGCCAGGGCGTCGGAGGGAACCCAGGCCGGAAGGAAGACCAGCGCCGTCCCTCCGGCCTCCAGCCACGCGCGGCTGGGGCCGGGCGGCTCCAGGCCCGCCTTGGGGGCGTCGTGCTGGTCGGTGCGCGCCTCCGGACACCAGCGCCAGGGCTGCACCCACCACACGGTCGCGTCGGCCGGCAAGGCATCGCGGCGGACCAGGGAGCGCGCCACCTCGACGTCGAGCTCGAGCAGGAGCTCGAAGAGCGCCCGCTGGCCGTGCCCCATGCGCCCGTAGCTGTCCGGGTGGAGGTCGGGAACCGGGCGCGGCCACAGCAGCCCCACCAGGACCAGCACGAAGAACGCCGCGATGGCGGAACGCGCCGCGCGACTCACGAAGCGGCGCCCACCCGGGCCAGCCGCGCGTGCAGGGCCAGCCAGGTCTCGTAGAGCTCCGGGTCCTCGCGGCGATCGCGGAACAAAGCCGCTTCGATGCCGTCGAGCCCGCCGAGCAGGGCGTCCCGATCGGACGCGGGCAGGCCCGCGGCCGCAAGGCGTGCCCGCAGCACGCGGTTCGGCTCGGAGCGCGAGAGCTCGATGACACCGCGCTCGAGCAGGTCCTCCAGGGTGGCGAGCTGGAGGTGGCGGGCGGCCTCCAGGAAGTGGCCCTCCCTGGCCCGGGTACGCGCGCGGCCGAGCCAATCGGCGGCGCTGACCCGCGTGTCCACATCCTCGTCGGGCGGCGGTGCGCGCAGGGCGATGCGGATCGTCCACGTCGCGTGGGCGATGAGCAGGAGGGCCACCAGGAGGAGCCCCGCCATCAACAGCCAGAAGAGCGCGGGCGAGGTGACCTGCAGCTCCTCGACCCACTGGAAGAAGCGCTCCAGCCAGTCGAACAGGCGCTCCCAGGCCGCCAGGTCGCCGCGAAAGGCGGCGTACTCGTCCTGGCCGAGGATCTCCGCGGCGAGGGCGCGGACCTCGTCGTCGCTGGCGCTGTGGCCCTGCACGTCCCCCTTGCCCGGGCTGCTCGCCCCTGATCAGACCGTGTCGGGAGCGTCGCCTTCCCCCACCTGCCGCGCCAGATGCTCGAGGTCGAAGGCTTCCTTGCGGCAGCGGAGATCGACGTAGAGCACACAGAGCACGGCCGTGGAGAAGGCCTGCCCGAGGCCGTTGCCCAGGTACTGTGCGATCGGCGAGATGCTCGGGAAGGGCATGGTCGGAAGCATGAAGGCCATCTGCAGGACCCCCGTGATCACACCCGCCACCAGCACCACCCCGAAGGCGCGAGCACGCTGCCCGGCAAGCAGCGCCCAGCTACGCCGGAGCGGGTGCAGCCCGAAGGCACGCTCGAGGACCATCACCTGGGCCACGAGGAGCAGCCCGAGGAAGACCCAGAAGCCGGCTACCAGCGCCACCATCCCCACGACGAAGCCGAAGGGCCCGGCGACCGCCGCGCTCGCAAAGGCCGCGGCCACGGCACCTGCCACACCGATCATGGCCAGGTACCAGAGGAAGAAGGTGCCCACCATGGGCATGTAGATCGACGTGCCCATGCGCACCGAATCGGCCAGCCCCGCGCTGCGGCCCAGCAGCCACTCGCCGGCCACATGGGTCGAGGCGGCCATCACGACGGGAAGGACCAGGAGCGAGTACAGCAGGACCGCCCCGAGCGAGACGACCAGCTCGGCCGGATCGGGAACCTCGCTGCCGGTGGTGTTCATGGAGGCCATCAGCACACCCAGGGGCGCGTAGCCGATCAGCGCGAGCGCGAGCAGCACCTGGAAGCGGTCTCGAACGATGCGGAAGCCTGCATCCAGGATCTCGCCGAATGAACGAGCCCGAATGATGTCGTTCATGATCCCTCCACCGGGTGTGCATCGGCCGAACGGCAGATCAACCTTCGCAGGCCGAGGGAACGACGCCAACCCGGCAGGGCTCCCGCGTCGCGTCGGCGCTGCGCTTCGTCGGGGTGACTGCTCCCCCGGCAAAGCCGGGGGCATCAGGTGAGCCGCTCAAAGCGGCTGGACGGGGCCGCTGC
>NYZB01000023.1 GCA_002687015.1 Deltaproteobacteria bacterium | reverse complement strand
TGGTCGCTCCTCCAGGACGCGAAGCGAGCACCCGCATGGTTGCTCCTCCAGGACGCGAAGCGAGCACCCGCATGGTTGCTCCTCCAGGACGCGAAGCGAGACAGGATAGCGGCCGCTCGAGTCCGCGAAATGCGCGAGGCTCCGGAGCCGGCCAGGCCCCGGTCGCTGCGTGGCCGGCGGATCGCGGGCCGTTTCACGATCTGCGCTGCGGGGCGGAGAGTTGTGTCGGCCCGAGGGTTGCGGTCGACACTCGTCGCCATCGAAGCGCGCGGCCTCGTCCGACCCACCCGCGCGCTCGCGGGACCGAAACGCGGGGCGAAGTCGGGGCGGTGGCGGAGGGTGGGCCCGGAGGTCGAGATCTCCGCGCAAGCGGGCGCGCCCGATCGCGCCCGGGGTGCGGCTGGACCGCAGGGATGGGGCTCGGCAGGGGGGACGGCGCTTCCGGGGCCACGGAGCAGGCCCACCGTCCGAGTGGGAAGGGCCCCGGCCAGGGCTCCCATCCTTGACGGCCTGGACTGTTTCGGGGCATGCTGCCTCTTTCTGGGGCAAAACGGGTCGAATCCGACCCATCCCTCCACCGAGAAGGACCCCTGATAAAGCTGCGCCTGGCGACCGCCCTCCTGATCATCCTCGGCATCGGGAGCGCGGGCGCCCAATAGCGGACCCTCCGTCCCGGTTCAGGACTTCTCGTCCTACGCCGTCCTGACCCTCCCTCCGGCTCCGGACCTGGAGGACCGGCTGAGGCTGGCCGCGGCCTTCGTGGAGCCGGGCACGATCATCGAGCCGCCCGCCGGCACCTACTCGTTCCAGACCGGCGTGACCTTCGATACCTCCCACATCGTGATCCGGGGCCAGGGAATGGACCAGACCATCCTGGACTTCTCCGGCCAGACCACGGGCTCCCAGGGCATCCTCGCCCGCGGCGACCACTTCGTGGTGCAGGACTTCACCGTCCTCGACACCGCGGGCGACGGCATCAAGACCGAGTTCGTCGACGGCCCCATCTTCCAGCGCGTCAAGGTGGAGTGGACCAGCGGGCCGAGTGGCCAGAACGGCGACTACGGCATCTATCCGGCCGAGTGCACGAACGTCCTGATCGATGAAGTCACCGTGATCGGCGCTCGGGATGCGGGCCTCTACGTCGGCCAGTCCCACACGGTGGTCGTGCGCAACAGCACCGCCATGTTCAACGTGCTCGGCATCGAGATCGAGAACACCTTCTCGCTCCGCGATCCCACGGCCAGTCCGCCCCGGGAGGTGATGATCGAGACGCGGCTCCTGGTCCTTCGCGACGACGGATGGTTTGGGCTGCCCTACCTCTGGGACGCCACCGAGACGAGTGCGGTCTACACGCCGCAGGGCGCGACCGTGAACTCGAACCTGCTCACGGACGAGGACGAGCTACTCAACGTCGACTACTCGGTACCCGCGCGGACGGACTGCGGCAGCTGCCACTTCGGAGCAGGCGGTGACGTGCCGATCGGGCCCGTGGCGCGCAACATGAACCGGGATTGGCCCTGGAAGGCCGAGAACCAGCTCGACGGCCTCAGCCGGGAGGGGCTGCTGCTCTACGCGCCGCCCTCGGACCAGGTGCCGGTGCTGCCGATCTGGAACGACCCCGCCGACGGCACGGTGGCCGAGCGGGCACGGGCCTACCTGGAGTCGAACTGCGCCGCCTGCCACAACCCCGCCGGCCGGGCCGGCTTCACGGGCCTGTGGCTCGAGGCGGATCGTCCCCTCGGCACCGCCACGGGGGTGTGCAAGCAACCGGTGGCGGCGGGCAGTGCGAACCTCGGGCTGACCTACGGAATCGAGCCCGGCGATCCCAGCCGCTCGATCCTGGTGCAGCGCATGGCCGATCTGCGGCCCGCGATCAAGATGCCGGAGATCGAGAAGGCCACGGTCCATACCGAGGGCCTCGCCCTGATCACCCAGTGGGTGGAGGAGATGAACCTACCTCTGTGTCCTGTGCTCCCGACCCCGTAGGGCCCCGCCAGGGTCTGCCCAGGGCGGTCCCCGTGGGGACTGTCCTGGGGCAGAGCCTGCTTTCCGCCTGCCGGTCACCTTCTGGTCGCGGTTGATCACTCACCCTACCGATGACAACTTCAGGGCGGAGCTCCCCCGCCGCCCCGAACGCTGTCTCAGCCCCTGGAAGGTCCCATGAAGGTCAGCCTCGTCTATCCCTCCACCCTGCCCGGTGAGAAGCCCCAGTACGGCCTTCCCCCCATGGGGATCCTGTACATCTCGGCGGAGCTCGAGCGCGAGGGGATCGAGACCACCGTGCTCGACGCGGACATCGAGGGTCTGACGGTCAAGGAGACGGTCGACCGCATCCTGGCCGGCGAGCCCGACCTGGTCGGCTTCTCGATCATGACGCCGCAGCTGCCGGCCTGTCTCGAGGCCTGCTTCTGGCTCAAGCAGATCGAGCCCGACCTGCCCATCGTGATCGGCGGGGCCCACGTCAGCTCGACCCACACCGACGTGTTCATGCTCTCCGAGGACTTCGACTTCGCCGTGTCGGGCGAGGGCGAGCTCACGATGATCGAAGTGTGCAAGGCGATGCAGGGCGGCACGCTTCCCGAGTGCCTCAAGGACATCAAGGGCGTCATCTACAAGGACGAAGACGGGATCGTCGTCACCAATCCGCCGCGCTCCTTCTACAAGGAGCTCGATGACTTCGCGCCGATCGACTACGGCAAGGTCGACGTGATGAGCTACGCGATCCCGACGCTGCCGGGGCCGCCCGTCGTCGGCCTGATGATCACGCGGGGCTGCCCCTTCAAGTGCACCTACTGCGACGCCCCGACGACGACGGGCAAGAAGATCCGCTTCCACTCGCCGGAACGCGCCGTCGCCGACATCGTGCGGCTGCATGAGGAGTTCGGGGTGCGCGGCTTCTCCTTCCGCGACAGCACCTTCACGGCCAAGAAGAAGTGGGTGGTGGAGTTCTGCGAGAAGCTGATCGAGAGCGGTGTCGACATCGCCTGGCGCTGCAACACCCGCGTGGACTGTGTCACGGAGGAGCTGCTGGCCCTCATGAAGCGGGCCGGCTGCCATACCATCAACTTCGGCGTCGAGTCCGGCCACCCCGTGATCCTCGAGCGGATCAAGAAGAACGTGGAGATCGACCAGATCATCCGGGCCCACGAGTGGACCAACAAGCTCGGGATCCGGACCTACACGACCTTCCTGGTCGGCTCTCCGGGTGAGACCGACGAGACGATCCAGACCACGATCGATCTCGCCAAGAGGGCACGGCCCAGCATGGCCATGTTCTTCGTCACGATCGGCTATCCGGGAACCGAGATGTACACCGAGGCCGTGAAGGAAGGGCTGGTCGAGCCGCGCTGGTGGCACACCCAGGGCTGGGACGACACCAAGAACACCGCCTTCGAGAAGCGCTGGGGCTGGTCCGCCGACGCCGGCGCGTTGACCATCCCGGGCTTCGATGCCGAGGGCTGGCAGAAGCGCGCCACGCGCCAGTTCTACCTGAGGCCGCGCTTCTTCTGGGACACCCTGATCTTCACGCTCAAGAACCCCTACTTCCTGAAGCACGCCGTGACCCTCGCCCTCGAGGTGCTGCCGCTCCAGAAGCTGCGCCTGCCCTTCCAGGCCAAGCGTCGCGTGAACGAGCAGCAGAAGATCTACTCCCAGTGCCCCTCGGAGCCCACCAAGGAGTACAGAGCTCGCAACCCCGAGGAGAAGAGCCCCGCCGACGCCGGCTGAGCCGGCCGATGGGCTCCGACCTTCGCATCTCTTCCCCGCCGTTCAAGCTGATGAGGACCCGATGAAACGACTGACCCTCGCCTCCGCTTCCCTGATCGTCCTCTTCTCCGCCCAGGGTGGGTTGGCCCTTTCGCCTCCCCCCACCGCACCCGGCCCGATCTCGGCCGTGCCCGAGCCCATGGGCGCCCTGGTCTTCGCTGCGGGCGCGGCGCTCGTGGCCGTCGCCCTGCGACGCCGGGGGGAGTAGGGGGCCCAGCCCCTCGGGCCCCAGCTGCCCCGTCTGAGACCGGGGCCTGGCACGTCGCTTGGCGAACCCGCGCGGGGTCGCCATGCTGCCGCCGTGGTCACCGTGCTCGCAACCCTGGGCTTTCTCGCCTTCGGATGGTTGTTGGTGCTCGTGGGTGCGACCCAGGGAACCCTGGCCCGTGAGCTCGGGGTGGGCCTCGAGGAGACCGGCGGCCTCGCGGCTGCCGTGTCGCTCGGCCTCGGCGTCGGTGTGGTCCTGGCCGGGCCAGCCGTCGACCGCTGGCCGCGTCGACCGCTCTTCGTCGCCGCCACGGCAACGGTCGCGCTGGCCCTGCAAGGTGCGGCCCTCGCGGAGGGTGTGTTCGTGCTCGGCCTCGCCCTGGCCCTGGCCGGTCTCGGCGCTGGCGTGTTCGAGACCGTGGTCAATACGGTCGTGCCCGAGTCGTTCCCCGGACACGCGGAGCGAAGGCTCGCGCTGGTCCACACGGGGGCCACCGTCGGAGCCGTGACGGCCCCGCCCCTGATCGTCGCACTGAGCGGATCCGGCGGATCCGCCGCCGCGTTTCGCACAGCGTCGCTGCTCTTCGGAGCCACCGCCCTGCTGGGTTCCCTGGTCCGCCTGCTACCGCCCGCGAGCGGAGCTCCCGCGGCCGCCCCGAGCCGAGCGCCTCGCCTGCTGGCACTGCTCCCGCTGCTCGTCGCGACCGCGGCCTACGTGGGCTTCGAGACCGCACTCACCGCCTTCGCGCCCGCCCTGGGCGTCGCCCGGGGCGTGGAGCCCGAGCGCGCGGTCGCGGGCATCAGCGCACTCTGGATGGGTCTCCTCGTCGGGCGACTGCTCTTCCTGCTCTGGCGCGGCCGGGTCGGCCCCGCGTGGCTCCTGGCGCAGGGGGTGATCGCGCTCCTCGTGTTCGCGGCACTCTCCCGGACCGCCATCGGGCTCGAGACGGGCCTCGGCCTCCTGGGGATCGTCCTCGGGAGCACCTTCCCGATCCTGATGGCGCTCACGGCGCGGGCCTTTCCCGAGCGGGCCGGCACGGCGGTGGGCCTCGTCGCTGGGGCGGGTGCGCTCGGCGGAGTGCTCGTGCCCTGGTGCGCGGGCGCGCTGGGTGGACGCCTCGGTCCCGCGGCCCTCGCCGCCGTGCTGGGCCTGTGCTGTGCGGGCCTGGCCAGCGCCGGCTATGCGGAGCTTCGGCGGCGGGGTTGAGAGGCTCGCCCCGCCTGGCGGCACTTCTTCCGGCCCGTCGGCCGATCAGGCGCGCTCAGGCTCTGCGCCCGCGGCGTCGTCCTCGGGCGGCTTCGGCACGAAGAGGGCCACGACGCCCCCGATCAAGCCCAGGGCCATGAGCCCGCTCCGCCACAGGAGCCCCTGGGCGAGGGCGAGGGCGGGGTCGACCCCGAAGGTGGCGAGCAGGGCGGCCAGAGCGGCCTCGCGCACGCCGATCCCGCCGAGGCTCACCGGAAGGAAGGCGGCGACCTTGGCCAGGGGCCAGGCCACGGCCCAGACGGCGAGACCGCAGTCGATGCCGATGGGGGCTCCGAGCAGGTCGTTGATGCAGGAGAGCGAGCCCTGGACGGCGAGCGAGATGCCGAAGGCGAGAGCGGTGGTCTTGCCGCGGGACGCCAGCGCGAGGGTGGCTTCGCGGAGACGGCGGACGGCCTTGGCCGGGCGCACCGGCAAGCGCTCGGCGTCGATGAAGCGCAGCACCAGCAGGCCTCCGACCACGCCCAGCACCAACGCCGCGACGGCGAGCTGGAGCACGCGGAGGGCCGTGTCGTCCTGGGGTGCGGGCGCGAGGGAGAGGCCGATCGCGGCGAGGGCGACGAGGGCCACGAGGTCGAGCACCCGGTCGGCGATGCCCGCTGCCGTGGGTCCGGCGATCTGGCCGCCACTGCGCGCCGCGATGCCCGCGCGCACGAGGTCGCCGCCGACGATCGAGGGAAGCCAGATGTTGGCGAAGAGCCCGGCCGCGTGGGCGCGCACGGCGACCGAGCTGCGCAAGGGTGTGCCCGACGCGCGCACCAGGATCGACCACTTCAGCGCGGCGATGCCGTGGATCAGGCCGAAGAGCGCGACGACGCCGAGCCAGCGTCCGAGCCCGAGCCCCAGGATCGCCTCGGTCACCTCGCCGATCGGGATCCACCAGAAGAGGAGGCCCAGGGTGGCGGCGGTCACGGCGAGGCGGGCCAGCACCGGCCCCCAGCGCTCGGGCCGCGCCACACCCAGCCGTGCCAGGAAGCCCGCTCTCTTCGCTTCGCTCAAGGCCCGCTCCGGTGCCACACGAAGAGAGCGCCATCGCCGAGGGTGCCCGGGAAGACGGCGCGCTCCTCGTAGCGCTCCTCGGCGGCCTGCAGGATGTCCTCGTGGGCCACTTCCATATAGGTGGGAAAGGAGTACACCAGCCAGGTGCCGCGGCTCTCGCGCTCGACCCCCGCCAGCTCCCGGGCATCGTCCACGGAGGACCAGCTCGGCGCGTAGAGCCTCTCGTAGGGAAGCGTGGCGAGTCCCGCCGTGACCACCACCTCGCCCGGGTGTCGATTCGATTCGACGAACTCCCGGGCCTGGCTGAAGGGCTGCTTGGGCGTCCGGTAGTTCGCGGGCAGGGTGGCGGCCGAACCCACGATCAGAGCGAGGACCAGGACCGTGGCGGCGCGGCGACCCCAGGGCTCGCCGCGCGTGCGGGCGCCGGGCAGGCGCGGAACGATCACGAAGGCACCCTGCACCAGGAGCAAGGCGGCGAAGCCCAGGTACTGGAAGAAGTAGCGCGGCCAGATGTGGAAGCCCGCGACCACCAGGGTGCCGAGGGTCAGGGGGAAGGGCAGGGCGAGCAGCCAGGCGGCGGCCGGGTCCCGGCGCATCAGCTGCCACCAGGCCCAGGCCCCGAGACCCGCACCGAGGGCCGCGCCTGCGGCGGTCGCGAAGCCGCCGGGCAGCTGCCGAATCGCCTCGAGCAGGGTCCAGAGCGGGCTCCGCCAGGGGCTGACCTTCGGCAGGGCCGTCGCGTCGCCGACCGTGCGACCGAAGGTCTCGAACATCTGCGGCAGGATCAGCGCATGCAGCTCGAGGACCATGAGGCCGCCGAGCACGAAGCCCAACAGGGGCCAGGCGTCCCGCGCGCCGGGGTACTGCCGCGCCAGGCCGGGGCTTCGGAGCCCCCACACGAAGAGGCCCACGTAGACCAGGCCGTGGCAGGTGAACAGGAACACGGCCGAGAGGTGCACGTACATGGCCGCCGCAAAGGTGGCCGCGTAGGCGACCCACAATCTGCGCCGCCGTTCGCGCAGGCCGTCGACGAAGAGCGCCGTGGCCACGACACCCAGGAACATCAAGCCCGTGTAGCCGCGAGCGTTCTGGGAGAACCAGACGTGGTGATAGGAGAGGGCGACCAGGGCGCTGGCCAGCAGGGCCTCGCGATCGGAGGCGATCCGCCGGCCGAAGGCGAAGACAGCGGCGACGCTGGCCACGCCGAAGAGGACCGCCGGGAGCCGCACGGCGGCGGGCGCTTCACCGAGGAGGGCGATCGCAGCCTTGGCGCTGAGGCTGTAGAGGATGTGGTTGTTCTGGACCGTGTAGGTGGTGAGGAGGTCGGCCACCGGAAGCCGCACGAACTCGGTCAGGGAGACGACCTCGTCGTACCAGAGATCGCTGCCCAGGCCGATGAGCCGCACCACGAGGGCGAGGGCCAGGAGCGTGACCAGAGGCAGCAGGGGGAGCGCTGCCGGCCGCTTCGCCGGTGGCTCTTCGCCGATGGCTCGCGCGGTCGCGACCAACGAGAATCCCAGGAGCACGGACACGGCCCGGAAGAACCAGATGCCCTGGAGACGAGCTGCATCGGGCTCCACGGGAGAGAGCCAGGCGGAGGGCAACACGAGCCCTGCCGCGACCAGCAGCACCCCTCCCAGGATCAGCACGCCACTCCTCCTCCGACGAACACCCGCCCCGGCCTCATCGGCCGTACGTCGGCGGAGGATAACGAGCGGGTCGCGCCTCCGGCCGGCTCCGTGGAGGGCCGCTTCGCTTCTTTCTTTGACGCGCGGCGGGGCGGGGTTCATTCCTCAGAATGGCTCGGCCGGGACAGGGTGGCCCGCGCAGCGGCGTGGACAGCGT
>NYZB01000022.1 GCA_002687015.1 Deltaproteobacteria bacterium | reverse complement strand
TTCGTTCCGAGGAAATAAAGCGCAGGCAGGCTACCTGGCCGTCGTCAGCAAGGTCGCCTGCGGCGAAAGCCGCGTAGGCGACACCCTGTCCACGCCGCTGTGCGGGCCACCCTGCCCCGGCCGAGCCATTCTGAGGAATGAACCCCGCCCCGCCGCGCGTCGCAGAAAGGAGCGAAGCGGCCCCCGCATCAGCCGAGCGAGTCGGATGGGCGAGAACGCGGTAGGAACGCCCCCTTTCGCGCGAGCGGGCTAGGCGTCCTCGGGGAGGCGCACGGTGAGGGTCGTACCCTCGCCGATCCGGCTCTCCACCTGGAGCTCGCCCCCGTGGGCGCGGGCGATCTCCCGGGCGATCGGGAGGCCCAGCCCGACGCCTGGCGCCTCGCTGCGGTTTCCGACGCGATGGAAGGGCTGGAAGATGCTCGGAAGGTCGCTCGCCTCGATGCCGACGCCGTCGTCGGCGACCTCGACGGAGAGGATCCCCTCCTCCGACGAGAGCCGGACCTGCACCCGCCCGCCTGCAGGCGTGTACTTGATCGCGTTGTCCAGGAGGTTGGCGAAGAGCTCGTGGAGCCAGGCCGGATCGCCGGGGATCTCGACCCCGGAGCCCACCTGCAGCTCGAGAGTCACCTCCGCCTCCTCGGCCAGGGGCGCGAAGAAGTCGCTCACCTCGTGGAGCAGGGAGCTCAGGTCGACCGGGATCTTCTGCTCGGGCGCGAGACCCGTCTCGGACTGCGCCAGACGCATCATCGAGTTGACGACGTGGGCCAGGCCCTCGACCTCCTGGGCGGTCTCGGCCAGGGCCTTGCGCACCTCCTCGGCATCCCGGGGCTGCTCGAGGGTGACCTCCAGCCGGCTGCGCAGTGCGTTCAGTGGCGTGCGCAGCTCGTGGGCCGCGTTGCCCGAGAAGCGCCGCATGCGATCCACCCCGCCGGCGATGCGCACCAGCATGTCGTTCAAGGTTGCCGCCAGTTCGTCGAGCTCGTCGCCGGAACCCGTGGTGGGGATCTTCTCGTCCAGGTGGGTCCCGGAGATGCGGCGCGCGGTGCGGTTCATCTCCCGGATCGGGCGCAGGCTGCGCCGCGCGAGCAGGTAGCCGAGGCCGGCGGTCAGCACCAGGAGCACCGGCATCGAGTACAGGTAGATGTCGCGAACGTCGCGGGCATTGCGAACGAAGCGACGGGAGTAGAGGGCACCCTGCACGTAGCCGCCCTCGGAGGAGAAGGTGGTGACCAGGTAGGGGTAGTTCTCACCGACCTCGATCTGGTGGGTGACCTCGTCCTCCTCTCCGCTCTGGATCTCGTCGGGTACCGCGGTGGGATAGCGTTCGAGGGAGCCGCGCACGAAGACCGGGCGGGCCTCCGCGTCGAAGAGCGCGAAGCCGAGCTTGAGGTCGCTCTCGGCGCTCGCGATGCGCCGCTCGATGCTCTCGCGCACCACCTCCGTGTCGCCTTCGGCCTGGCGCAGCGCCTCGGCCACCTCGGCGACCTGAAGCCCGAGAACCAGGGTCGCATCGCGCTCGGTACGCCGCGCCACCTCGCTGTAGGTGACGATCGCGAAGATCGAGACCGTGACCAGCAGGGCCAGGGTGTAGCGAAGGGTCCACTCGACGCCGATCGAGAGGCGCCGTCTCACGAGCCCGCCGTCTGACGATCCTCGAGCACGTAGCCCACCCCCTTGACCGTGTGGATCAGCTTGGGCTCGAAGGCCTGGTCCAGCTTCTTGCGCAGGTGGTTGATGTGCACGTCGATCAGGTTCGAGTAGCTGTCGAAGCCGTAGCCCCAGACCTTCTCGGTGATCATCGCACGGGAGACCGCATGGCCTTCGTTGCGCAGGAGGTACTCGAGCAGCGAGAACTCCTTGGGGGTGAGCTCGATCGCCTGACCGCTCCGCTCGACGGCGTGCCGGCGCAGGTCGAGGACGAGGTCCGCCACCTGGAGCTGGCCGTCATCGGGCTCGCTGAGGCTGCGCCGAGCCACCGCCTGGATGCGCGCCACCAGCTCCGCGAAGGCGAAGGGCTTCACGAGGTAGTCGTCCGCCCCCAGGTTCAGGCCCTCGATCCGGTCGCCCACCTCACCGCGTGCGGAGAGGAAGAGCACCGGGGTGTCGATCTGACGCTCCCGAACCTGCTTGAGGATCTCGAAGCCCGAGGACTCGGGGAGCATGACGTCCAGGATCATCAGGTCGTAGGGGCCGTTGAGCGCCTTCTCCAGGCCCTCCTTGCCCTCGGCCGCCGAGTCGACGGAATAGCCGCGCTCCGCGAGCCCCTTCTGGATGTACTCCCGGGCGGTGGGGTCGTCCTCGACGTAGAGGATCCGGATCATCGGGGTCGCTCTCCTTGCTGCCGCGGGGCCTCGATCGAGGCCGATCCGGGGGACGATCGACCAGTCTCGACGCCTGCGATGAAGCGTCCGTGAACGGAGGGTACCCGCGGCGGCCTCAGTCGACCGGCCCTGGGGGGGCCTGATTCGCCGAGGAGAGGGTGCCGGGGGCACCCTCCCGCCGTAGCAGGACCAGGTTGCGAGCGTACACGAACCAGCCGACGGCCTGGCCCACCAGGAAGATCGGCTCCTCGCGATGCACCGCGTAGACCAGCATCATGCCCGCACCGACCAGGCTCAGGTACCAGAACGCGACGGGCACGTAGCTCCGGCCCGCCCGCTCCGAGGCGACCCATTGCACCAGGAACCGGGCGAAGAACATCGCCTGGCCCACACCGCCGAACACGAGCCAGAACCACGAGTCGTTCCAACCTTCCATGGGTCCCCCGGACGGCCCCTGGGGCCGCAAGCGGCGCACTCTCGCTGACGACCGGCTCGGGGGCAAGGACCGAATCTTGACACAACCGTCCGGATTCCCGAAGCTCGGCGCCCCATGCAGCTGCTCGCCCAGGAGGAATACGGCCTGCGCTGCCTCTCGCGCCTCTCCAGGCACGGGGGGGAGGGCCCGCTGACGATCCAGGAGATCGCCCGGGCCGAAGGGCTCTCTTCCGACTACGCAGCCAAGCTGCTGCGAGAGCTGCGTCGCGGTGGGCTGGTCACGAGCACCCGGGGCGCGGCCGGCGGCTATCGCCTGACCCGGGGCGCGAGCGAGATCACGGTCTGGGACGCGATCGAGGTGCTGGGCGGCTCGCTCTTCCCCGAACGCTTCTGTGAGTGCCACCCCGGCCTTCGGCACGACTGCGTGCGCGGAGCTGATTGCGCCCTGCGGGCCCTGTGGCGGCGGGTCGACACCGCCATCCGGGGCGTGTTGCAGGGCATCACCCTGGATGACCTGCGTCGCAACGAGCCCGAGATGAAGCAGTGGCTCGGCTCCGCTCCGACGCAAGCCACGGAGATCTCATGACTTCCCCGAGCGAGGGCGCCGTCCTCGAAGCCCTGCGACCCATCATCGACCCGGACTTCGGCAAGAGCATCGTCGACCTGGGCTTCGTCAAGGACCTTCGCGTCGACGGCAGCTCGGTCCAGTTCAAGATCGAGCTCACCACGCCGGCCTGTCCGGTGAAGGGGGAGTTCGAGCGGGAGGCCCGCGAGCGCGTCCTCGCCCTGCCCGGAGTCGAGCGCGCCGAGGTCACCATGACCGCCCAGACTCGCGGCCGCAGCGGCCCGAACCCGGAGGGCGGCCCCGTCCTGCCCGGCGTGAAGAACACGATCGCGGTCGCTTCGGGAAAGGGCGGCGTCGGCAAGAGCACGACGGCGGTGAATCTCGCCCTGGCCCTCAGCGAGAGCGGCGCCGCCGTGGGATTGATGGACGCCGACGTCTACGGCCCCTCCCTGCCCCTCCTCACCGGAGTGAGCGGCCGCCCCGAGACCACCCAGGTCGACGGCGAGCCGAGGATCCTGCCGCTCATGGGCCTCGGCCTGAAGCTCATGTCGATGGGCTTTCTCCTCCGCGACGACTCCCCGGTGATCTGGCGCGGCCCGATGGTGCACGGCCTGATCCGCCAGTTCCTGACGGAAGTCGAATGGGGCGAGCTCGACTACCTGGTGGTCGACATGCCGCCCGGCACGGGTGACGCAGCGCTCACGCTCACCCAGCAGGCACCGCTTGCGGGCGCGGTGATCGTCACGACCGCCAACGACCTCTCGGTGATCGACGCGCGCCGGAGCCTGGCGATGTTCGAGAAGGTCGACGTGCCCGTCCTGGGCATCGTCGAGAACATGTCCTACTTCGTTCCCCCGGACCTTCCCGACCGCAAGTACCACATCTTCGGCAGGGATGGCGGCAAGCGCGTCGCCGAGGAGCTGGGTGTGGACTTCCTCGGCGAGGTGCCGATCGATCCGCGCGTCGTCGAGGGCGGCGATTCGGGGCGGCCGATCGTCGCCATGGCCCCCGACAGCGAAGCGGCCGCCGCCTTCCGCGCCCTCGCCGGCGTCGTGGCGCGAAACCTCTCCGTGCTCGCAGCGCGCACGCCCGCGATCGCCGACGCCAACATCACCTGGGTCTCCGACCCGAGCTGACCCCCGCGCAGGCTGGTCGCCGATCCGAGCTGAGCCTCAGGAGCCGCTCCCGTGAAGCAGCTCGCGGTAGAGCGGCGGCGCAGGCAGCGGCAGGTCCTTGCGCGCTCGCTTGATGTACTCGTCGTAGCTGATCGTGGTGAGCGGAATGCGCGGGTCGGGCTCGAAGTAGCTGTCCTCGATCGGAAGCATGTTCGTCCAGTTGAGGTAGCGGCCCTCGACCACGCGATTGCTGCGGCGCATCCAGATCTTGAGGAGCACCGGCAGCTTCGCGTCGTCGGTCGTCGCGCAGACCTCCCGTCGGCCCTGGTCGTTGGTGAGACGGTAGAGGTCGCACTTGCGACCGCCGAACTCCTCCGTGCGCACGAACTCGGCGCCCGCTCGCTGGATGCTGGCCAGCTCGTTCCCGAAGGGGCGGGGGTGGGTCTTCTGCTCGGCGATTGCCGTAGCGCTTCGTTGGATCGATACACCCGTGCGACTGAGGCGGTCGATGATGATGTACTGATCCGCACGAACGATCGTCACGATCGGGTGACCGGCGATCACCGCCTCGGAACGAAAGAGCTGCCCCTTCGACCAGAGATGCTCGACGCGCACGGGGACGTCGCCGGACGCGTACTTCTCGGCATACCAGGTCGTCTCGTCGGCCAGGACCGCCTGGCTCAGGAGCAGGAGGGCCACCACGATGGAGGCGCAGCCGAGGACGAGCCGTCGCCTGCACGAAAGGTCTCCTGAACTGCCTCGTTGGTGCTGCAAGCTCCGCTCCCCGCGCGACGGGGCGCCAATCTTACCGGGTCATTACCTTCCCCGCCCATGACGACTCGCCCCGTCGCCCTCTCGATCGCGGGCTCCGACCCCACCGGTGGAGCCGGGCTCCAACTCGACGTCCAGGTCTTCCAGAGCTGCGGTGTCCACGGAGCCGCCGTGCCCACGGCGCTCACGATCCAGGACACGACCAAGGTGCACCAGGTCCTTCCCGCGTTCCCCTCGGTCGTCCTGGAACAGCTCCGGGTCCTGGTGGCGGACCTGCCCCCCCACGCCGTCAAGCTCGGCATGCTCGCGAGCGACGACGTGCTGCGCAGCGTCGATCTCGTCGTCTCGGCGCTGCCGCCGGAGATTCCCCTGGTCATCGACCCGATCCTGAGGGCCAGCGACGGCACGGAGCTCCTCGAGCGGCGGGCCTGGCCCGGGCTCATCGGGCTCTTCCCCCGCGCGATCCTCGTGACCCCGAACCGCCCCGAGGCGGCGGCCTTGACGGGCCTCGAGGTGGAGAGCCGAAAGCAGGCCGAGGGCGCGGCGCGCTGCCTGATCGAGGAGCTCGGTGCCCGGGCCGTGCTGCTCAAGGGGGGCCATGCGGAGGGACCCGCGGACGACTGCCTCGCGCTTGGAAACGAAGGCCGGACCGAGCTTCGCTGGCTGGCCGGCGAACGCCTCGACATGGGGCCCGTGCACGGAACGGGCTGCGCCCTCTCGGCCGCGATCACGGCCGAGCTCGCGCTCGGCCGCCCCCTCGACGAGGCGGTGGACAGCGGACGGCGCTTCGTACGGGAGGCGATCGGCCGCTCCTTCCACGCGGGCGCGGGCGCGCACCTGCTCGGGCTGCCATGAGTGGAGACGGCACCCGCTCCGCGGCCAGCGAGGCGACGCCCCATGCGATCTACACGGCACGCCGGGGCGAATGCGCCGGCGCGCTGGCGCGCTGGTCCGAGCTCGACGCGCGCCTGCAGAGGGTACGTCTGGTCGTGTTCGGCATCGGCGTGGCGATGGCCTTCGCGGTCTTCGGGTTCGAATCCCTGGCCTTCCCCTGGCTGGCCGCTCCGACCGTGGTCTTCGTGGGCCTCCTGCTCTGGCACGACCGCGTACTGCGGGCCCGGGACCGGGCCGAGCGCGCCATGGCCTTCTACGAGCGCGGCCTGGCGCGGCTCGAGCATCGCTTCGCGGGCACCGGGACGGACGGCCGCGCGCACGAGCCGGAGGACCATCCCTACGCGAAGGACCTGGACCTCTTCGGCGAGGGATCCCTGTTCGAGCGCCTCTGCCTGGCGCGCACCCGGGGCGGTGAGGAGACCCTCGCCCGGTGGCTGCTGGCTCCCGCACCCCCGGCCGTGATCCGCGACCGGCAGGCCGCGCTCCAGGAGCTACGGGAGCGGCTCAGCCTGCGCGAGGAGCTCTGCCTGGTCGGAGAGGACGTCCGCTCGGACCTGCATCCCGCGGCGCTGCGCGTCTGGGGGGATGCGCCTCCCGTGGGCTTCCACGTCGCGCATCGGGTCCTGGCCCCCACCCTCGCCACCCTCACCTCGGCATCGCTCCTGGCCTGGGTGTTCGACCTCGCGGGGCCGGCGGGGCCCGTCTCGTTCCTGGTGGCGGCCGGCGTGCAGGCTGGGTTTGCGTGGCGGTTGCGGCGACGGGTCGCCGCCACCGTCGCGGCCGTCGACGGCCCGAGCCGGGACCTGGACCTGCTGGCGCGCCTGCTCGCCCGCCTGGAGGGCGAGACCTTCACGAGCCCCTGCCTGGTCGCGCTACGGGCGCGGCTGGAGACCCGGGGCCGTCCACCCTCGGAGCAGATCGCCCGGCTGGGGCGGCTCGTGCAGCTCCTGGACGCACGGCGCAACGCCTTCTTCGCGCCGATCGGCGCCCTCCTGCTGTGGTCCAGCCAGCTCGCCATGGCGATCGAGGGCTGGCGCCTGGCCTGCGGCCCGGCCCTGGGCGATTGGATCGATGCGTTCTCGGAGTTCGAGGCCCTGGTCTCGCTGGCCGGTTACACCTGGGAGGAGCCCGACCACGAGTTCCCGGCCATTGCCGACCGGGGCAGCCCCTGCTTCACGGCCCGGGGCCTGGGCCATCCGCTCATTCCGGCGGAGCGTTGCGTGCGCAACGACGTGCGCCTCGGCAAGCACGGGCGGGTCCTGATCGTGTCGGGCTCGAACATGTCCGGCAAGAGCACCCTGCTGCGGAGCGTCGGTGTGGCGGCCGTGCTCGCCCAGGCAGGAGCGCCCGTCTGCGCGGAGGCGACGCGTCTCTCCCCCCTGGCCGTCGGCGCCTCGCTCCACGTCGTCGATTCCCTGCAGGAGGGCACCTCCCACTTCTATGCCGAGATCACGCGCGTGCGACAGGTGGTCGGGCTGGCCGGGCGCCGGCCCGCCCTGCTCTTCCTCCTCGACGAGATCTTCCACGGCACGAACTCCCATGACCGCGGGATCGGCGCCGAAGCCATCGTCCGCGCCCTGGTCGGGCGGGGCGCGATCGGGCTGGTCACGACCCACGACCTGGCCCTCACGAAGGTGGCCGAGGCCCTGGCACCCCGGGTCGAGAACGTGCACTTCGAAGATCACCTCGAAGACGGCCGCATCGCCTTCGACTACCGCATGCGCAAGGGCGTGGTGACGAAGAGCAACGCCATTGCACTGATGCGCAGCGTCGGGTTGCCCGTCTGAGGGAGGGGCCAGCCCGGGAGCAGGGTTCCTCGCGAAGGGGGCTTCCTCCACGCGAAGGGCCTACTCCTCCCTCACCTCGTAGTCCACGTGCCGGCTCTGCATCCAGCGCACGGCCAGGACGTCGGCCAGGCCGACGAAGAGGCGGTTGCCGATGCCGTACTTGGATCGGCCGTGGAGCCTGGGGCGGTGATGGACCGGCAGCTCGGCTACGCGTGCACCGCGCATCCGAAGGAGGGTGGGCAGGAAGCGGTGCATCCCCCGGTAGAGCTCCAGGTCGCGCAGGAACTCGGTGCGCATCACACGCAACGAGCAGCCGACGTCGGTCACCGATTCGTTCGTCATCCAGTTGCGAAACCCGTTGCCGATGCGGGACGAGAGCTTGCGCACCCAGGTATCCTGCCGGTCGACGCGCACCCCGTTGACCACATCGGCGCCGTCGAGGCCCGCCAGCAGGGTCGGAAGGTCGGCCGGGTCGTTCTGCAGGTCCGAATCCATGGTGGCAACCACCTCGCCACGGGCCGCCCGGAAGCCAGCCTGGAGCGCCGCACTCTGGCCGCGGTTCGCGGCGAAGCGCAGCAGGCGGATGCGATCGTCCTGCTTCGCGAGATCGGCCAGCACGGAGGCGCTGCCATCGCCGCTGCCGTCGTCGACGTAGAGGAACTCGACGCCTCCGGCGACCCCCGCGAGGGCGCGATCGAGCTCCCCGTGCAGGGTCTCCAGGTTCTCGGCCTCCTCGAAGACCGGCACGACGACGGAGAGGTAGGGCGCGTCGCTCACCCGGCGCCGTGGCCTTCCAGGAGCTCCGGGTTGCGCGCGCGGACCATGCGGAGCAGCCCCTCCCGCCATGGCACGCGTGCGGCGCCGACCCGCTCCTCGAGACGCGAGACGTCGAGGGGCAGGGGCTCGAGGGCGGTCTCGCTCGCCTCGAACTTCGGCTCCAGATGGGTGAGCTCGCCGAGATGACGGCACCAGCTCTCGATGTCCGTGTCCTCGCTGCCGGCCCAGTTGACGATCGTGGCGGGAACACTCGCGATCGCGAGCAGACCCTCGATCTGGGCGACGTAGTCGTCCTCGTGGAGGAGCGGGAAGCGGTTGGGGCCGCTCGGGTGCAGGGGAATCGGAACACCGCTCTGCATCATCATCAGGTGGTACCAGGGCCAGCCGCCCTGGTCGCCGTAGGGCACGCCGAGCCGCGCGATGGTCGTCGGCAGGCTCCACTGCCGAGCCGCGAAGCGCACCACGGCCTCCGCCGCGATCTTGGCGAGGCTGTAGGTCGGCATCATCACGCGGTGGTGGTCGCCCAGGGGGGCACCCTCGACGCGCGGCACCCCGCCTTCGGGCTGGTACACACCCGCCGTCGAGCAATGGAGGAAGGCGCGGGCCTTCCGGCAGCGGGCCATGAGGCGCCCCGCTCCCTCCGCGTTCATGGCGAGGTCTCCGTCGAAGTCGGGCTTGCCGCTGCGCGCAACGGCGAAGTGCAGCACGGCGTCGACCCCGTCGGGAATCACGGCCAGGTCTCCGTCGACGAGATCGGCCACCAGGGGCTCGGCGCCGATCGCTTCGATGCGGGCCCGGTCCTCCTCCCGCCGGAAGCGGCCGAGGGCGAGCACGCGGTTGCGCGCCGCGAGATCCCGGGCGATCGGGAAGGCCACCTGCCCCGTCGCCCCCGTGATCAGGATGGTCCGGTCGCTCTGCACCCGGTTCAAGGCTCGCGGGTCAGCAGGAACCAGCTACCCAGGTCCTTGCCCTTGCGCGCCGCCGAGCCGATCGTGACGTGCTCGGAGACCCGTCGCAGGGTGTCGATCATGAAGCCGTACACGAAGCGGGAGAGGCCGCGTTCGTTGCTTCGCACCGCGGGCCAGCCGGCGGCCGCCTCGGGCGGCACCTGGTTGTAGTCGACCCATACTTCCGGGGTGTCGCCCGCCTCGGGAGAGGGCCGGGCGATGAAGTAGCCCGGACCCGTGAGCGGCTGCATGGTCTGGAAGTTGAAACCCCACAGCTGCTCGGGCGAAGCGGGGTCCTGCCCGGCGGGGCGGCAGAAGCGCTTTTCGAAGTGGGTGAAGGCGGGCAAGGTGTTCTTGCCGAAGTGGCGCACGGTCTTGCCGTCGCCTGCCCCCGCCGGCACGAGATCCTCGAGGCGCACGGGCGAGAATCCGCGGGCCGCCTCGTAGAGGGCCGCCTGCCCACGCCGTCCCACCGCACGGATGGCTTCGACGCGCTCCGCGTGGCTCAGACCATCCAGGAACGCCGAGCAGCGGTCCATGTCGATCGGGCTCTCCCCGAGCAGGGCTCCGAATGCGGCGCCCGCGCCGCTCGCTTCTGTCTCCGCCATGAGGCACCTCCCGGCGCAAGAGGGTACCGTTCCGGGCCCCGAAACTGAAGCGGAGACCCCTCTTGAGCGAGCTCCAGGCCGGCCCCAGGCTGCGGGCCGGCGTCCTGGCCGGTGCGGCCCTGCTCCTGCTGCTGGGGCTCGGCCAGGTCGATGCCTCGGCGCCCGACGAGCCGCGCTACCTCCAGGTCGCCGAGGAGATGCGCTCCGGGGCGCACGGCCCCCTCGGCATCGTCGTCCTGCACCTGAATGGAGAGGTCTACACCCAGAAGCCCCCTCTCTATTATTGGGCGGCCGCAGCCCTGGGCGCGCCCTTCGGGCGGGTGAGTGAGCTCCTGGGGCGTCTGCCCTCGGCGCTGGGGGCGCTGCTCTGCGTCTACCTCACCCTTCGCTTCGGCTCTCGCCTCTTCGGCAGCGCGGCCGGCGTGCTCGGTGCCGCCCTGCTCCTGACGGTCTACGAGTTCGGACACCTGGGGCGCAGGGTCCAGCTCGACGTGCTCTTGACCGCCTGCGAGCTGGCGGCGCTGGTTGCCTTCTGGTGGGTGGACCGGGGTCTCGGCCCCCGTGCGCGCTGGGTGGCGCTGCTGCACGCCGCCCTCGGACTGGGCGTTCTCGTCAAGGGACCCGTGGGCTTCCTCGTTCCCGTGCTGAGCATGGTCGCCTTTCTCGCCTGGGAGCGCCGGCTTCGCGACCTGGGCCGTCTGTTTCCCCCGTGGGCGCTCCTGATCTCGCTCGGGCCGGGTCTGGCCTGGATCGCCGCGGCGTCGGCGCTGGCTCCCGCGGGCTTCGCGGGCGAAGCCGTCGGTGCGAACCTGATCGGTCGCTTCTTCGAAGGCACCTCCCACGCCCGGCCCATCTACTACTTCCTGTACCAGTTCCCGATCGACTTCCTGCCCTGGACCCTGCTCTGGCCTGGCGTCTACTGGGTCGCGCGGCGCCAGATCTTCGCCGACCGATCGGGCCGGCCCGACGAGCGCAATCGCCGGGCCTGGCGCTTCCTGCTGGCCTGTGTCGGGACCAGCCTGGTCTTCTTCTCGATCTCGGGCGGGAAGCGGGGCCTCTACATGGTGCCCGCCTTTCCCGCGGCGGCGCTGCTCTGCGCGGACGCCTGCATTCGCGGTTTGAGCGGTCGGACGGCGCTGCCACGCCTCGCTTCCCTGGTCGCCGCCGCCTTCGCCCTCTTGACCCTCACCGTCGGGGTCGAGGCGCTGTCGGCGGGCCTCGGCCGCTCCCTCGTCGCCTTCGAGCCCTGGCGCACCATCTTGCCAGAGCTCTCCGCCAGCTTCCTCCTGGCCTTCGGCGCGGCGCTGATCGGCATCGTCTCGGCGAGCGTGGTCGCCTGGGTGGTGCTGCTGCGCAACCGGTCTCCGCTGCTCGGCTACGTCGGCGTCGCGCTGGGAATGGTCTTCAGCATCGAGCTCGCGGTCTTCGGCCTGCTCTACCCCTCCATCGATCCGATCCGCTCGCCGCGGTCGATCGCCGAGGCGGCCGCGCGGGTGACACCCGAGAGCTCACCCATCGGTCTGGTCGGGGACCGGTCGATGATCGGTGGGCTGGCCTACTACGCCGGCCGGCGGATCACCGAGCTGAAGACGCACGAGGAGATCACGGCCTTCCTCGAAGCGGGCGGCTCCACCTTCGTCCTGAAACGCCGCAAGCTCTGGCGGGTCGAGGTCCACGCACCCGTCGAGATCGCCACCAGCGCGCGCAGCGGCTCGAGGGAGCTGGTGGTGGCCGTCCGCGCGTCCGGGCCGTAGCCCTCGCACCGGGAGTTCCCCCTAGAAGCCCGGCCGAAGAGTATCCAACGGCGGCCTCGTGGCGGATAGAATGCGCAGCGGGGGGAGTGAGGGATGCTGGGTCGCCAATCGCCGCAGGGTGTTCTGTTTCGGCCGGAC
>NYZB01000021.1 GCA_002687015.1 Deltaproteobacteria bacterium | reverse complement strand
GGCCTGCGCGCCACCGTCGTGTACGGCGGTGTCAGCAAGAGGCCCCAGGCACAGACCCTGCGCCGGGGCGTCGACGTGCTCGTCGCCACTCCCGGCCGCCTGCTCGACCTCCTGAACGACGGCGTGCTCGATCTCGGCGCCGTGCGCTTCTTCGTCCTCGACGAGGCCGACCGCATGCTCGACATGGGCTTCGTCCACGACGTCCGGAGGATCGCACGAGCGGTGCCCGAGCGGCGCCAGACCATGCTCTTCTCCGCCACGATGCCGCGGGAAATCGAGAGCCTTGCGAACCGGCTCCTCCACGAGCCCGTGCGACTGGCGGTGGATCCGGTCTCGAGCACCGTGGAGCCGATCGAGCAGTCCGTCTACTTCGTGGGCAGCCGTCAGAAGACGGATCTCCTGAAGGGGCTGCTGGCAGGCGGCGAGGTCGATCGCGCGCTGGTCTTCACGCGAACGAAGCACGGTGCGAACCGGCTGGCGCAGAAGCTCGGACGCGCGCGCATCGAAACCGCCGCGATCCACGGCAACAAGTCCCAGTCCGCCCGCCAGAGCGCGCTGCGGCGCTTCAAGGAGGGTCGCACCCGGGTCGTCGTGGCGACGGACGTCGCTGCCCGGGGCATCGACGTGAAGGGACTCTCCCACGTGATCAACTTCGACCTCCCGAACGAGCCGGAGGCCTACGTGCACCGCATCGGTCGCACCGGGCGCGCGGGGGAGAGCGGCGTGGCCATCTCGCTGTGCTCCCCGGAGGAGCGCGGGCACCTCGCCGCCATCGAGCGGCTGACCCGCCGGCGCCTCGACCGCATCGAGACGCCCGAAGGCCTGGCCAGCGAGTCGGCGCGCGAGGAACGGGGAGCGAACCGAGCCCGAAGCGGGGGGCAAGCGCACCCCCGCCACAAGGGCGGCCGGGACCGAAGCGGCGGGGCTGGCCGGAACGGACGCGGCGCCCGGCCCAAGGGCGCGGCCCGGGCTTCTTCGACGTCGGGGAGCGACGATCCGCGCCCCCGGAACGGCCGTCCGAGCCGGCGCCGCCCGACCCGACGCAGGTAGGCGCGCCGGCTCGAACACCGAACCGGGACGTCGGGTCAGCCCCCGGGCTCGGCCCGGCGTCGCCGTGTGAAGGCGACCACGTAGAGGACGTCGAACACGAAGGTGATCGCCAGCAGCACCATCAAGAAGTGGTTGTCGTGGGCCACCATGACGTTGAAGGCGCTGATGGCCGTGTCGCCCGCGAACCTGAGCCAGGCGACCGCGTAGGAGAAGAGGCGCATCTCGCTCTTGAGGAAGAGGAAGAGGTAGAGGGAGGTCAGCTGCGCGCTGATGATGTAGCCGGAGAGCCCTCCGTACCCGTTGTCGTAGCCCTGGTTCACGTAGGTCGCGACGGCGAGGGTCCAGACGAGGGTCGCGGCGACCAGCGCCGGCTTGAAGGCCTGCCTGATCGCCGGCGTGGAGACCTGCAGTGCGCCGTAGCGGAAGAGCATCGCCAGGATGAACACGTCCAGCAGGCAGCCCAACCGGTACATCCAGGTGACCGCCATTCCGATGTCGGTGCCCCAGACGAAGCCCCAGAGGAACTCCCAGGCGATGTTCGCCGCCACCGCTGCGGCCGGGATCTCGACGTACTTGAAACGAACGATGCGGAAGACCACGATGGCGTACACCAGGACCCATACGAGACAGCCGACCCCGACGACCGAGAGCTCGAGGGGGGTGTACTTGTCGGTGTTGAACCAGACCGTCACGGCTCCTGCCTCCTAGAAGAGCGCCGCCAGGAGGCCTTCGGCCTCCTTGACGGCGGATGAGCTCGCGTCCTCGCCGAACTGGGCGCGGCAATCCGCGAGGAGCTCCCGCGCCCGATCGCGCTCGCCCTGGTCCGCCCACAGGCGCGCGAGCTGGCTGGCGGCGCGAAGCTCGTAGGTGCGGGTGCCCTGGCGACGCGCGACCTGGATCGCCTGGTCGAAGAAGGGCTCGGCCTCCTGCGGCTTGGCACCTTCCACGGCGATCGCGACTTCACCGCGCAGACGCAGGTGTTCCGCCAGGTAGAGATCCTCGCCCGTCGCCTCGATGTGGACCCGCGCCTGCTCGATGAGGTCCTGCGCTTCGTCGACCCGTCCGTGCTGGAGGTAGACCTCGACCATCGCCCCGATCCAGCCGCTGGTGCCCATGGCGGCATCGGCCGCCCGGGCCAGCTCGAAGCTCTGGCGCATGCGCCCGATGGCGTCTTCCAGGGATTGGCGGGAGGCCTCATCTTCCGCCGCGGAGGCCGGGATGCAGGAGGCCTCGGCCCAGGCGAGCAGGAAGCTCCCCAGGAGGGCGAGGAAGAGATAGCCCCGCTCGTTGCTCTGGGCGACGAGCTGCTGGGCCCAATGCGCAGCGGCCTGGGGATCCCGATCGTGGACCAGGAGCCAGGTGTACTGGTTGAGCGCATTGGCCTCGCTGTAGGGGCTGGCGATGCGACGGGCCAGATCGATGCCCTCCAGCCCGATGGCGCGGCCGCGCTCGGACTCGCCTCGCTGGACGAGGAGGGTGCCCGCCTGCACCCGCACCGAGGATCCGACGTCCGACAGGGTCTGCTGGGCCGTCTCCAGCAGCTGGTCATGACCGTGAGGGCGCGAGTGTTCGCCGCCTTCTGCACCCACTGGCCCAGGAACTCCATCGTCGAAGGGTCCGACCAGTGGAGATCCTCGAAGGCAAGCTCCAGGGCCCGCCCTTCTGCGAGGCGAGCGAGCAGCTCGCCCAGGGTCTTGAAGGTGCGTTGCTTCATGAGCAGCGGGATCGGCTCGATGGGCGTGTAGTCCTCGCCCAGGGGCAGGGAGAGCAGGGGCGCCAGGGAGGGAACGGCCTCGTGCAGATCCAGGCCGTTGGCGCGCAGGCACTCCTCCAACGAGCGAAGGCGGAGATCGGCCGAATCCTCTTCACGGACCTGGAGCAGCTGCTCCAGCAGACCCGCGAGGGGGTGGTACGCGCTCTGCTGGTGATGAGGGGAGCAGCCGCAGCTGAGCCACGCGACCCCATGGCGTTGGCTTCGCTCCATCAGCAGATGCAGGAGCCGGGACTTGCCGATGCCGGGCTCCCCGGTCAACAGGACCGCCTGGCCGGCGCCCTCGCGGGCGCGCTCCAGCCGCTCGAGCAACGCGCCCAGCATCTCGTGGCGGCCCACGGCCGGCGAGAGACCGCCGGCCAGGGCGACGTCGAAGCGGCTACGGGCCCCGGTCTCGCGCAGCGCCCGATAGAGGACCATCTCGCTGCCCTTCAGGGAACGGGTCCCGATCGGCTCGCACTCGAAGAAGCCCCGCACCAGCCCGTGGGTCGCGTCGCTCAGAGCCACCGTGTTGGGATCGGCACACTGTTGGATGGCGGCCGCGATGTTCGTCGCGAACCCGAGCGCCAGCTGCTCGCGTCGCGAGCCGACGCCCACGCCGCCCGTCGCGACCTGGCCCGTGTGAACGCCCAGGCGTACGGAGATCTGGGCCACTTCTTCGGGGTTCCCATCGCGAACCTGGCGCTCTACGACCCGCACGATTCCGAGAGCTGTGTGGATCGCCCTCCGCGGGCCATCCTCCTGGGCCTGGGGATAGCCGAAGTACACCAGCAGACCGTCGCCCAGGTATTGGGCCACGTGCCCGCCGTAACGCTGGATGGTCTCTTCGCAGGTCTCGTAGTAGCCCTGGAGCAGCTCGCGATACTGCTCTGGGTCGAGCTGGGCGGACAGCCCGGTCGAGCCCACGATGTCGCAGAACATCACGGTGATCTGTCGAAGCTCGGCGTCATCCGAGGCCGGCGGGGCTCGAAGCGGGGTTCCACACTCACTGCAGAACTTGAAGCCCGACGGAACCTCGATCCCACACTGCGGACATGCCATCGCGGCCCTCGCGCGCGCATCATACCGCGTTGGGCCGCTTCCCTGAACAGCCGGGGATGGAGTAGCGTGGCCATTGGCCCCGATTCAGGTCAATACAGGGACAGGAGGTCCCATGTCAGAGCGCTGGAACGACGCCTTCCTGAACGAGATGCGCCTCGCGGGTGACCGGCCCGCGGACTCCATGGTCGACAAATACCTGGAAGGTGCGGAGGTCGTGGACGCGACCGACCGCCTGATGGGAACCCTGTTCGGCCCCGGCGATGCGAGCCAGACGCTCCCACCCGAGCTGAGACAGCTCGTCGGCCCCTCCGAGGAGGCTGCCCGGAGCTTCGACGCCGACGCCGTTCGCACCGGCCAGAAGGTGTTCCGGCAGCACGGACCCGAGATCATGATGGTGCTCGCCTGCTACTCGCTCCCCGCGGCCTATGCGGCGCGGCGCGGCGTCCAGGTGCTCCGAGACACGGGGAGGCTCGTGAAGAACCCGGAGCTCCGCCTGTTGGATACGGCGCAGATCCTGACCAAGATGATGAGCCCGAACGCTCTCGAGGCGGATCACCCGGGCATCGTGGCCGCGCGCAAGGTGCGCCTGATCCACGCCGTGGTGCGCCACCGGATCGCCAACGATCCGAAGTACGACTGGGATCCCGAGCAGCGGGACCCTGACAGCGACATCCCGCTGGGGCTCCCCATCAACCAGGAGGATCTCGCGGGCACCCTGCTCGTGTTCTCCTATGCGATCCTCGACGGTCTGGACACGCTCGGGATCGAGGTCGACGGGAGCCACCGCGAGGCCTACATGGCGACCTGGCACTACCTCGCCCCCATCCTCGGCCTGATCCCGGAGATGATCCCCGAGGACTTCGAGGACGCCGGCGCCCTGATGCAACGCATCCACGAGCGCCAGCACGCGGCCTCCACGGCGGGCCGGGAGATGACCTCCGCGCTGCTGGATCTCATGGAGGGCTTCCTGCCCTTCTTCCTGAAGACGGTTCCACCCAGCCTCATCCGCTTCATGATGAAGAAGTACCCCAGGGTGCCCGAGTACATCGGCGTACCACGGCACCCGATCACCGAGGCCCTGCTCCCGATCGCGATCCATGCCGCAGCACTCGTGGATCGCGTCCTGACGGGCGACCCCGTCGTGAAGCGGCTCTACCGCACGGTGAGCTTCCGCCTGATCCGCGAGCTGATCCGCTCGATGAAGGGCCATCGCCACGAGGACTTCGCCATCCCCCCGGAGCTGGAGCGAGAATGGATGGGCCGTCGGGCTCGCTCGTCTTGAGCCCCGCCGTCGCCTCCCCGGGCCCGGGTCGACGGGCCGTGGACGACTACTACCACGAGACCTGGCTCGACTACCGCGGTCTGTGGATGAACGGCCGGAACCTGGCCTTCCATTTCGGGTACTACGACGAGGCCACACGCAGCCACGCGGATGCGTTGTTGAACACGAACCGCCTCCTGGCGGAGCACGCCGCCATCAAGCCGGGAGAGCGCGTCCTCGACGCGGGCTGCGGGGTGGGCGGCAGCAGCCAGTGGCTGGTGCGGGAGCGAGGGACGCAGGCCGTCGGCGTGAACCTGGTGGTGCGGCATGCGGCCGAGGCCCGGCGCCGAACGAGCGCGCCCGGTCCCGACCCGGTGCCCCGCTTCGTGGCGGCAGACTACTGCGAGACACCCTTCGCCGCGGGGAGCTTCGACGTGGTCTGGGCCGTGGAGAGCCTCTGCCACGCTCCGGACAAGGGCCGCTTCTACCGCGAAGCCGCGCGCCTACTGCGTCCAGGCGGCCGACTCGTGGTCGCGGAGTACATGCGGACCGGGCGCGGCCTTCCGCCCCGCGAGGAGCGAAGGGGCGCCGAGTGGGTCGAGGGCTGGGCGATGCCCGACCTGGACACCATCGATGAGCACCGTGACCACGCCCGTGCCGCCGGCCTGGACGATGTCCGCGTCGACGACTTCACGGACAAGGCCCGCCCCTCCCTGCGGAGGCTGTATCGCATCGCACGCTTCTGCCAGCCCTTCGACCGGATCGCCCTCGCCCTCGGGATCCGGAGCCCCACCCAGAGCGGCAACGTCACGGCCGCCGTTCGGCAGTACCAGACGCTGCGCCGGGGACTGTGGCGTTACAGCGTCCTCCTGGCACGGAAGAGTCCGGCGCAGCGGAGCCTGGCCTGACGAGCCCTCGAACTCGCCTCTCCGCTGCATGGCCGACCCTGGCTGCGAGGCAACCTCAGTCCGTGGGTGCGGCCGCCAGGGTGCTCGCCAGGAAGCGGGCCGTGGCCGAGGCGCGATCGCGGAGCGGGTAGCCGTCGTCGTGCACCCAGCTGAGGAACATGGCGTACCAGGTGCCCACCACCACCTCGGCCAGCACTTCGAGCTCCACGTCGTCCCGGATCGCACCCTCCGCCCGTCCGTCCTCGAGGAGCTGGCGGAACAGCAGCCGCATCCGCCGGTCGTCGCTCACGGCCGTCTCCGGGAAGGCCAGGGCCAGCATGGCGTTGATCAGGTCGCGAGCCTGCGGTCCCTTCTCCTCGGCTTGCCGTGCGGCTCCCTCGAACACGAGGACCAGTCGCTCCAGGTAGGTGCCAGGGCCCTTTCTCACTTCCTCGACGTTGGCGAAGACCTCTCGCAGGCTGCGGTCCGAGAGCTCGCGGAGCAGATCGAGCTTGGAAGGGAAGTGGTTGAAGAAGGTCCCGTAGGCGATGTCGGCGGCCTGGGCGATCTCGTTGACGGTCGTGGCCTCGTAGCCCTGCGCCTCGAACAGGGACACCGCCGCCGTCAGGATCCGCTCGCGGATCTCCAGGCGGCGGCGCTCCCGCCGGCTCGGCTGGGCATCCAAGGCCTTCAGCCCTCGCCCCGGAATCGGGATGCCGCGACCCCGCGCCCGCCCCTCGGCTGGGCCACGGGGTCGCCGACCTTCCTCCGCTCGGAGAGCGTGTCGCTGCCCGTCGTCGGGACCCTCGACATCGCGGATGCCTCCTGGTGCGCGGCGACGGCTCAGCTGAGACCCATGTGCTGGAGCTCGATGGGGCATTCGCCGCGGGCGAGCTTGGCGGCGCGCTCGTTGAGCGTGGCCTCCATGGTCTCGCGCCCGATCATGATCACGAAGTCCTCGTCGCGGATCCCCTGGAGCACGGTCTGCGCGAGCTCGTCGAGATCCTGCACGGGAAGATCGAAGCCTGCCTTCTTCGCACCCTCCAAGAACGCGTCGAAGGTCGTCTCCTGTTGGGCATCGACCTCGGTCTTGCGCGCGAGCTCCTTGGGGCGGTTGCGCTTCGTGGTCCAGATCCCGGTATTGAGCATCCCTCCCGAGGGATAGAAGATGGAAGCGCGCAGCCTGGTGCCGCGACCGACCAGCTGCGCAGCCAGGCACTCCGTGATGATCGACACGGCGGCCTTGCTCGAGGCGTAGACCACCTGCTGCGCGAGCGGGGAGATGCCGCCATCGCCCGAGGAGGTGTTGATGACCACCCCCTCTTCGCCGGAAGCGATCATGCGCGGCACGAAGGCCTGCACGCCGTGGGTGACGCCGCCGACGTTCACGCCGTGGACCCACTGGAAGTCCGAGGGCTCGGTCTCCCAGAGGTCGAGGTTCGGTGCGGCCACGCCCGCGTTGTTGCAGAGGATGTGGCAGGCGCCGTGGGCATCGAACACGCGGTCCGCCAGAGCCTGCACCGAGGCGGGGTCGGACACGTCGGTGACCACGCCCAGGATCTCTCCTCCCAGCTCCTCCACCGTGGCCTTGAGCGCGGGCTCTTCGACGTCTGCGATGACCACCTTCATGCCCTCGCCCACGAAGGCCTTCGCCAACGCCTTGCCGACGCCGCTCGCTCCTCCCGTGACCACTGCGACCCGACCTTCGAACTCCTGCATGGCGAAGCCTCCTGCTCTCTTGGGAGCGCGCTCGAGATGATCTGACGACCATCAATAAGTGACTGACGTCAATAATTGATGGTAGTACGGCCCATTCCGTTTTCAACCGGGGCCTGGCGGTCGAGGATCGTCTGGTTGGGTCTGCCCCGATTCCGTAGACACTTTGGTTAGACCGTGAGACCCGG
>NYZB01000020.1 GCA_002687015.1 Deltaproteobacteria bacterium | reverse complement strand
GCCCGAGCGCCCGCCATAGCGGTCGACTCGTCCCCCAGGGGACAACGCTCCCCTGTCGCTGCCCCGGTCTCTGCCGATAGACTCGCCCCACGACTCCCCCGTATCGGAGCGCCGCGGGTCCCGCCTTGAGCCCCGATGGCGCGGGCATGCCGATGACCGGAAGCGACCCCCACGACTGCGACGTCCTCGTGCTCGGCAGCGGCATCTCCGGGCTCTTCTTCGCCCTGCGCGTCGCACGACGCGCCCGCGTGGTGCTCGTCACCAAGAAGCAGGCGGCCCAGTCGGCGACGAATTTCGCCCAGGGGGGGATCGCCGCCGTGGTCTCGGGTGAGGATTCGGTCGAAGATCACATCCGGGACACCGTCAAGGCCGGCGCCGGTCTGTGCCGTGACGAGGTGGTGCGCTTCGTCATCGAGCGAAGCCCCGACGCCATCGACGGGTTACTCAAGCTGGGCGTCGAGTTCGATCGCGACACCGACGGCGCGTTCTCACTGGGCCGCGAGGGCGGGCACAGCCGAAGGCGGGTGCTCCACCACCGGGACGCCACGGGTCGCGAGATCGAGAGGGCGCTGCTCGCCCGGGCCCGCGCCCACCCGAACGTGACGCTCCTCGAGGACTGCATGGCGGTCGACCTGCTCACCTCGCGGCGAGCCGGCCTTCCGGGTCCGAACCGGGCGCTCGGCGCCTACGTGCTGGACGCGAACCGCGGCGAGGTCCTGCGCTTCCGCGCCAGGATCACCTTCCTGGCCACGGGCGGGGCGGGCAAGGTCTACCTCTACACGAGCAATCCGGACATCGCCTCCGGCGACGGCGTCGCCATGGCCTACCGAGCCGGCGCGTCGATCGCGAACATGGAGTTCTTCCAGTTCCACCCCACCTGCCTGTTCCACTCCCAGGCCAAGAGCTTCCTGATCAGCGAAGCCGTGCGCGGTGAGGGCGGCGTCCTGCGCAACGGGCCAGGCGAGGCCTTCATGGCCGACTACCACCCGATGGCGGACCTGGCACCCCGGGACGTGGTGGCCCGCGCCATCGATACCGAGCTGAAGCGCACGGGCGCCGACTCGGCCTTCCTGGACGTGACCCACCTCGACGCCGACTTCCTGCGGGATCGCTTCCCGACCATCCACGAGCGATGCCTGCACTTCGGCGTCGATCTCACCCGCGAGCCGATCCCCGTCGTGCCGGCGGCCCACTACTGCTGTGGCGGCGTGATGACCGACCTCTCGGGAGAGACCGACGTCGTCAACCTCTTCGCCGCTGGCGAAGTCACCTGCACGGGCCTGCACGGTGCCAACCGCCTCGCCTCGAACTCCCTTCTGGAAGGAGTCGTCTTCGCCGAGGCCGCCGCCGAGAAGAGCCTTGCGCGGCTCGCCGACATTCCGCCGGCCGACGTCGCGGTCGATTCCTGGCGGGAAGAGGACGTGACCGAGAGCTCCGAAGCCGTCGTCATCACCCAGAACTGGGACGAGATCCGGCGCTTCATGTGGAACTACGTCGGCATCGTGCGCAGTGACAAGCGCCTCGCCCGGGCTCGCCGCCGGATCGTCCTGCTCCAGGACGAGATCACCGAGTACTACTGGAACTTCAAGATCACCCCACCCCTCCTGGAGCTGCGCAACCTCGCCACGGTGGCCCAGCTGGTGATCGCCTCGGCCAGCCGCCGCAAGGAGAGCCGGGGCCTGCACTTCACGCTGGACCACCCGGAGACGGACGACGAGGGCTTCGCGGCGGACACCGTCCTCCGGCATCCCGATTCCCGGTAGGGATCCCTCGGCGCGCCCGGCCTACTCCACGTACCCGAGGGCGCGCAGCCGATCCATCAGCTGCTCGTCGTCGGGCGACGTGCCGTCCACTCCGCTCGTCAGGCCCACGGACGGCAGGGGATAGGCGTCGACCCACCGGGCCGCTGCCGCCAGCCCCGGTCGCAACGCCGCCTCCGAGGGGAGCCCGTCGAAATCGCGCGAGAGGGGGACTCCGAGCAGTGCGAGCAGGGTCGGGGTCACGTCGAGGACCGAGACGTCCTCGAAGCGCCCACTCTCGCGGAAGCTCGGACCCGAGGCGAGGAAGACGCCCGGGTTGCGGTTGAGATGGTTGGTTCCGTCGTACTCCCACCCGTGGTCGGAAACGACGATCACGTCGGCATCCGCCGGCGTCTGGGCCAGCAGCCCGGCCAACAGCTCGTCGATCCGCTCGTACATGGCTTCCACCCGCGCCAGCCCCGCCTCGAACTCCTCGGGGCTCACGCGCGGCTTCCTCGCGCGGTTCACGTTCCTGCCGTAGGCGAAGTAGCTGAGGTCGTGAGAGACGACGTCGATGCCCTGGAGGTAGACCGCCACCGTCTCGACCGGCCGGGTCTCCATGAGCTGGAGGGCCATCTCGTAGTAGCTGCGATCGCGGGCCCAGACCCAGGGGGTCTGGGAGCTCCGATCGGCTCCGCCGTAGATCGCCCCGAGCTCCTCGGGTTTCGCGTCCGCGGCCACGTACACGCTCTCGCCGAGCTCTGCGAGGAGCTCCGGCGGGTAGGCCCTGCGCGGATCGCCCGCCTCCCAGGTGACCTGCACCCGCTCCGGTTTCCGCGGGCCGAAGAAGACCATGTAGGGCGAGACCAGGTAGCCCTCCACCTGCTCGGCCGGGTAGCTCACCCACCAACCCAGCACGCCGACGCTGCGCCCGTAGTGGGTGAGCACGTTCCAGAAGGCCGGGCGTCGGCGCATCGTGGCGTTGACGTTGCGCCCCGCGACCGTGAAGCCGCGAATGCCGTGCTTCCTCGGACGCACGCCCGTGGCGACGCTGGTCCAGATGATGGGCGAGGCGTTCGAGACGGTCTGGAGCGGCGCCGAGACCCCGCGCTGGATCAGCGAGGCGAAGGCCGGCAGGCGTCCCTCCACTGCGAGGCTGCGAACCTGGACCGACTCGTCGAGACCCTGGTCCGCGTGCTCTCGGAGCTGCCGGTCGACTTCGAGCTGCTCGTCGTCGACGACGGGTCCCGCGACGACACCTGGTCCGTGCTCTCGACGCTGGTGGCCGCCCACCCCGAGCTCACGGCACTTCGCCTGACCCGCAACTTCGGCAAGGAGTCCGCCCTCGCCGCCGGCCTCGAGCGAGCGCGTGGAGACGCGGTGATCGTCATGGACGGAGACCTCCAGCACCCGCCGGAGCTGATCCCACAGATGGTCGAGGCCTGGCGCGACCGGGGCGCCGAGGTCGTCGAGGCCGTGAAGATCGACCGCGGACGCGAGTCGGGAATCAACCGCTGGGGTGCGCGTCTCTTCTACGCTCTCTCGGACTGGCTCACCGGAATGGAGCTCGATCAGACGACCGACTACAAGCTGCTCGACCGGCGCGTGGTCGATCACTGGCGGGAGCTGGGCGAGCACCACCTCTTCTTCCGCGGCATGGTGGCCTGGCTCGGCTTCGAGCGCGTGGCCGTGCCCTTCGCCGTGCCCGAGCGCCCGCACGGCAGCTCGGACTTCTCCGTCACCGGCCGCCTCCGCCTGGCCATCACGGCACTGACCGCCTTTTCCGCATTTCCCTTGCGCCTGCTCGGACTCGGCGGCTTCGTCTTCCTGCTGCTCTCCGCGCTTCTGGGCTTCCAGACCCTGGTTCGCTGGCTCTCGGGAGACGCGCTCTCCGGCTTCACGACCGTGATCCTCCTGCTCCTCGTCGTCGGGAGCGCCATCATGATCGGGCTCGGCGTGATCGGAGAGTACGTGGCACGGATCTACGACGAAGTGAAGGCGCGCCCGCGCTTCATCGTGGCCGAGAGCCGAGGCGGAGGCTCGGGGCCCTCGCCCGAGGGTGATCCGGCCGCCCCGGCCTGAGCCATCGCCCGGGCGCGTCGTCGCCCAGGGAGATCCCCGGCCGGCGTGGTGGCGTCTATTCCGGTACCAGGACACCGAGGTCCACGAAGGCGTGGACCGCCGACAGGATGTCGACGTCGGGCTCGGGGATGACGTCGATGATCCGCCGCAGGGTGAAGCCCGCCTCGGAGAGGTCGAGCACCGCATCGTCGATCTTGGAGGGCTCCGGCTCGGCGGCCTGGAGACCGCGCTCGACCCGGAAGGTCGTCGCCATCTCGAGATCCGAGGAGTCCACGCGAGCCCGCTCGTCGATCTGGCGCATCGCCTCGAGCAGCGCGGCGTCGAAGGGCTGGGGCGGGCCCTCGTCATCCAGGGGATCCACGGTGGAGTAGAACTCGAAGTGGCCCTGCTCCCAGGCCAGCATTCGCGCCAGGGCCTTGGTGCCCCTCAGCATGCCCAGCCGCGCGTAGCGGAGGGCCGCGCCCTCGAAGGCGATCACCCCCTCCTCGGCGCCGTGGCTCGCGATCAGCGTCCCCGCCGGCGAGGTGTTGCCCAGCATCTGCACCAGGTTCGGCATGCCCAGCTCTTCGATCACGCCGCTGATGCCGCGCTCACGGCGGTCGGCCGCACTGCGGCGCACCTCGGACACGAACTCCGCGATCTCGCACTCCTGGTCGCCGCCGGCTTCGAACTGCACGCCCACCGCCGCGACCGTGCCTTCGGCCTCCACGTGGCGCGAGACCCGGCCCGTCACCTCGATGTGGTCGCCCGTGGAGGGGCTTCGCAGGCGAAGCGTCACGGACTTGCCGAGGGGCAGCTCGCTGGCGTCGGCCGAGATCAGCACGCCGCTCTCGCTGAGATCACGGGTGTGGCCGTCCAGGTGAAAATCGCTGGTCGCGAGGCGAGCGGGCACGGCGGCGCGGGAGCGACGGCCCTGGCGGCGCTCGTCTTCGATCGTGGGAGAAGACAGCGGATCCTCGGCGAGCAGCCCGTCTTCGTCCTCGGCGAGCACGCGCTCGAGAGCGTCGAGGTCGATGGCCGCGTCCTCCTCCTCCAGGAGGCCCGAATCGGTGCGCGCCGCCTGCAGGTCCTCGGGGTCGAAGCCAGGTTGGGTGAACTCGGCCTGGACCTCGAGCTCGGGCCGCTCGTCGGGATCGCCGAGCAGCGCTTCGTCGAGATCCGTCTCGAGAGCCGGCACGGCATCCGCGTCGGGCTCCTGGGGCGTATCGGGCGCGGTGCAGTCGGCCGAGGTGCCGGGACCGGAGAGATCTGCGAGCGCCTCGTCGAAGCGCCGTCGCAGAGCGACCGCGTCCTCCAGGAACTGGACGGCAACCCCTCCGGGCGCTGCGTGGACCACCTCCGCCTCGAGCACCAGGTTCTTCTGGCAGAAGGCCAGCGAGATCTCGACCTCCACGAACTCGCGCAGCTCGGGCTCGAGCTCCGTGTGGACGAAGGCGCCACCGGCATTCATGTTGCGCTCGTACTCCCGCCGGAAGGCGTCGGGATCCTCGAATACGAGACGAAGCCGGTGAGTCATGTGGGTCGCGCACCTCGCGCCCGCGACGCCTGGGGCGGGCGGGCCGAACCAGCTTGCCTATCGGCTGGACCCCGGGGCGACCTTGACCTCGGGCGGCGGGAATCGGGGCCGGATTCTGCCCTCAGCGGAGGCGAGCCCTGGCCACCAGGGCCTCGAAGAGGCGCGGTTGGAGCGATCGGCGCTCGGGCTGGAGCTCCGGGTGCCACTGGACGGCCAGCACCTGCTCCGCACCCTCCAGGGCCAGCCCCTCGACCGTGCCATCCGCGGCCACGGCCACCGGGCGGAGCCCTCGGCCCAGCCGGCGGACCGCCTGATGGTGCCACGAGGCGACCTCGGCGAGGTCCTCGCGCCCGAAGAGCCGGGCCAGCGGCCCGGCGGGTGTGAGGGTCACGGGATGTGCCGTGGGCTCGTCCTGGCTGGCCCGGTGGGACACCTCGCTGCCCACCACGTCGGGAAGGTGGGCGTGGACGTCGCCACCCAGCGCGACGTTCAGGATCTGCATCCCTCGGCAGATGGCCAGCAGCGCCGTTCCCCGTTCGAGGGCCGCGGACACCAGCGCCAGCTCGAAGCGATCCCGCTCCTCGCACATCGAGTACATCCGATCGTGGGCGCTCTCGCCCACGGTGTCGGGATGCAGGTCGCCACCGCCGGCGAGGATCAACCCCTCGAGACGAGCCAGGAGCTCGGCGGGCCTCGCCTCGCCCGGCGTCAGGAGCACGGGGCAGCCCCCGGCCGCGCGTACCGAATCGACGTAGGCATCGGGGAGCATGAAACGGCTGCGCCCTTCCGTCTCCCGGTGGTAGGTGGTGATGCCGATCCAGGGGGTGCCGGAATCGGACCCATGACTCGCGTCGGTCATGATCCGCACTCCACGGGCTCAGCCGCGCTCGAAGTAGCGCTGCCGCTCCCAGTCGGTCACGGCCGCACCGAAGGCCGCGTGCTCGGTGCGCGCGAAGTGCAGCAGATGGGCGACCACGTCCGCGCCGAAGACCCTGCGCGCGAAGCGGCTCTCGGAGAGCAGCTCGATGGCCTCGCCCAGGGACGCCGGCACCTGGGGAAGCCCCACGGCCTCGTAGACGTTGCCCTGGAAGACGGGACCGGGATCGAGGCCCTTCTCGATCCCGTCGAGTCCGGCCGCCACCAGGGCGGCGTAGACCAGGTAGGGGTTCGCGTCGGCGCCGGGGATCCTGCACTCGATCCGCAGGGAGGACCCGTGCCCGACGACCCGAAAGCCGGCCGTGCGGTTGTCCCAGCTCCAGGCGATTCCGGTCGGGGCGAAGGTGCCCGGCTGGAAGCGCTTGTAGGCGTTGACCGTAGGCGCAAAGAACCAGGAGAGCTCCCGGGCGTGGGCCAGGAGCCCGCCCAGGAAGCCGCGGAAGTTCGCCGAGGCGCGAACCGGGGTTCCGGCGATCGGCTCCTCGCCCGGGAAGGCGGCGCGGTCCTGCTCGTCCCACAGGCTCACGTGCACGTGGAGGCTGTTGCCGGCCAGCTGCGCGTCCCACTTGGCCATGAAGGTGAGCGCCCCGCCCTGCTGATGGGCGATCTCCTTGGCAGCCAGCTTGTAGATCACGTGGCGGTCGGCCATCTCGAGGGCGGGCGCGTAGCGCAGGTTGATCTCGTGCTGGCCGGGGCCCCACTCTCCCTTGCTGAACTCCACGGGGATCGCCGAGGCGTCGACGTGACGACGGATCGCCCCGATCACCGGCTCCGCCATGGTGCCCGAGAGCAGGTGGTAGTCCTCGATGTAGTCCTGGCTCGTCTCCAGTTGCCGGTATCCCTTCGCCCGGGCCTCCCCGTAGCCGTCCCGGAACAGGAAGAACTCGAGCTCGCTGCCCATCTTGAGGGTGAAGCCCTGGGCGGCGGCGCGCTCGAGCTGGGCGCGGAGGATGCTGCGCGGCGCCACCGGAACGGGCTCGCCGCCGTCTTCGGCGACCGCGTCGCAGAGCACGAAGGCCGTCCGATCGAGCCAGTCCGCCCGCCGCAGGGTGGCGAGGTCGGGCAGCGCGTGCAGGTCGCCGTACCCGGTCTCCCAGCTGGTGAAGGCGTAGCCGGGGGTCGGGTCCATCTCCATGTCGCAGGCCATGAGGTAGTCGCATACGTGCATGCCGTGGTCGGCCACCTCGTCGAGGAAGAAGCCGCCGACGATGCGCTTGCCGACCAGGCGCCCGTAGAGGTCGGGCAGGGCCGTGATCACCGTCTCGATGTCCCCGGCCTCGATCTCCGCACGCAGGGACTCGAGGTCGAGCCGACCGCGCGGCTTCACCCGCTTCGCTCCCGGCCCGGCGCGTCCTGGATCACTCGGGGCCCTCATCGCGCTCGTTCTCCGCCACCGCTCGGAACAGGGAGAGCTGGGGCGGCTCCCCGCCGGGCTGGATCGGAACCGGGTACTCGTCGGAGAAGCAGGCGTCGCAGTGACCGTGCTTGAGCTGTGCCGAGATGCTGCGCAGGCTCTCCACCGAGACGTAGCCCAGGCTGTCGGCTCCGATCGCCTCGCGGATCTCCTCGGTGCCGCGGCCGGAGGCGATCAGCTCGCCGCGCGTCGGCATGTCGATGCCGTAGAAGCAGGGTGCCTTGGTGGGCGGCGCCGAGATCCGGACGTGCACCTCGCGGGCGCCGGCCTGGCGCATCAGCGTCGACATCTTGAGCAGGGTGGTTCCCCGGACGATCGAGTCGTCGACCAGGACCACCCTCTTGCCCTCGAGCACCCCACGGATCGGGTTGTGCTTGATCTTCACGCCGAAGTTGCGGATCGACTGGGCGGGCTCGATGAAGGTGCGGCCGACGAAGTGGTTCCTGATGATGGCCGTCTCGTAGGGGATCCCCGATTCCTCGGCAAAACCAAGGGCGGCGGCACTGCCTGAGTCGAGCAGGGGCACCACCATGTCGGCGCCCACCGGATGCTCACGGGCCAGGGCCCGGCCCAGCTCCTTGCGATAGGCGTACACGTTGCCGCCCTGCAGGTTCGAGTCGGGCCTCGCGAAGTAGATGTACTCGAAGATGCAGTGCGCTTCGCGATCGGGCTTCGGGAAGGGCCGCAGGGTGCGAATGCGGCCGCGCCGGATCACCAGCACCTCACCCGGATCCAGGTGGCGCTCGACCGAGGCGCCGATCAGGTCGAGAGCGCAGGTCTCGCTGGCCACCACCCACGCGCCGTCGAGCTGGCCCAGCACGAGGGGACGAAAGCCGTAGGGGTCGCGCACGGCGACCAGGCCATCGTGGGTCAGCATGACCAGGCTGAAGGCGCCCTTCACCCGGGAGAGCGCGTCGATGAGACGCTCCTCCAGGGTGGTCTCCCGGGAGCGCGCCAGCAGGTGCACGATCACCTCGCTGTCGGCCGTCGTGCTGAAGATCGCACCGCGCCCCTCGAGCTCGCGACGCACCGAGGACGCGTTGACGAGGTTGCCATTGTGTCCGATCGCCACGGGCCCGCCGTCGGTATTGGCGCAGAAGGGCTGGGCGTTGCGGAGCAGGCTCTCGCCGGTCGTCGAGTAGCGCACGTGGCCCACCGCGTGCCGCCCGGCCAGGCGATCGAGTATGGGCTCGTTGAACACGTCCGAGACCAGGCCCATGCCGCGGTGCACGAACTGCTCACCGCCCTGGGCGGTGCAGATGCCGGCGCTCTCCTGCCCCCTGTGCTGCAACGCGTAGAGGCCCAGGTAGGTGATCCGGGCAGCCTCGCTGTGGCCGTGGATGCCGAACACTCCGCACTCGTCGCGGGGCCGCGAGACGGCGGCGTGACGGGCTGCGAGGGCGCGCAGCTCGCCGACCGGATCCGGCGGCGCGTGGCGAGGGGGCGTGAGGGGCATGGGCTTGCTCTCCGCGAATCAGCCTGGGATGGAACGGGACACGAAGGTAGAGGCCAGGAGCAGATAGTACATGACGGGGATCGCGAGCAGGTTCGAGTCGATGCGGTCGAGCACGCCACCCATCCCGGGCAGCAGACCGCCGCTGTCCTTCACCTTGGCGTCGCGTTTCAGCAGGGACTCGACCAGGTCGCCGAGCAGCCCGACGATCGACAGCACCACGCAGAGGACCAGACCGAAGCCGTACCCGAAGCCGGAGGAGAGGTGTGGCGCCTGCGCGTCGAAGAAGGCCTTCAGCCCGAGGCCGAAGAAGATCCCCGCGGCCACCGCCCCCAGCGCCCCTTCGACGGTCTTGTTCGGGCTGATCCGGGGCGCCAGCTTGCGCTTGCCGTAGGCGCGACCGGCGAAGTACGCGCCCACGTCTCCGCCGATCACCACCACGATCGTGAAGAAGAGATAGAAGAAGCCCACCCGCGGGTCGATCCCGATGGCCGCGTCGGCTCCGAAGCGAGCCGCGACCTGCTGATCGAAGTTTCGCAGGACGATGGCGTGGGAGAGCAGCCAGCCGACGTAGAAGACGCCGAAGAAGGTGCCCGAGATGCTCGCCAGTGCGTCGGCGATCCGGGCCTTGCCGAGCTGGGCGACCATCACTCCCAGCAGCACCACCGAGAGCAGGAGGGTCGCCAGGTACTCACTGCCCAGGTAGGCGACCACCTGGAGCGCGGCGGCGGCCGTCATGCCGAAGGTGCGCAGCGGATCGGCGCCCTTGGCCTCGATCATGTCGTAGAACTCGGCCAGGCCGATCATCGTGATGATCAGGACCGTGCCGAGCACCCAGGGGCCGCCCTGGTAGATGACGTAGAGGAGCGGCGGGATCAGGATCGCCGCGGTGAAGAGGCGCAGGGTGAGGTTGCTGCGCGGCTTCTTGCCGTTGTCGCGGGGCGTGGGCGGCTGGGGATGAACGGGCTCCCGCCGCGCCTCCGCGACCGCGATCTCCTCTGCGCTGGGCTCGCTCATCCTGCTTCCGGCCTACTCCTGACCTGTCGAGCCGAAACCGCCATCACCCCTCGCGGTCGACTCCAGGCTGGCGACCACCTCGAGCTGCGCCCGGAGCACCGGAGCGACCACGAGCTGGGCGATCCGGTCCCCCCTCTTCACCACGAAGGGCTCGCCTCCGGCGTTCCACAGCAGCACCTGCAGCTCCCCCCGGTAGTCGGAGTCTATCGTACCGGGAGCATTGGGCAGGGTGACCCCGTGGCGAAGGGCCAGGCCGCTGCGGGGCCGCACCTGGCCCTCGGTTCCCGGCGGCAGGGCCACTCGCAGGCCGGTGGAGATGCGTGCTCGCGCCCCGGGCTCGAGCACGGTGTCTTCGGTGACGGCCGCGCGCAGGTCCAGCCCCGCCGCACCGTCACTGGCATAGGCCGGCAGGGGGAGGTCCTCGTTCCCGGCGAGTCGCTCGACGCGAACGGTGACCTCCCCCGACATGGCTCTATGGGCGTCGGCTCCGCCGTCCGCCCTCAGGCGTCGGCGGCCCCGCCCTTCGCCTCGCTGATGGCCCCACCCAGCGCCTCCTTGCGGGAGAGCCGGATCCGACCACTGGGGTCGATGTCGATGCACTTGACCAGGACCTCGTCGCCCTCGGCCAGGACGTCGGTGACCGAGTCGACCCGGCCTTCGGCGAGATGGCTGATGTGCACCAGGCCGTCGGTTCCCGGGAAGATCTCGACGAAGGCGCCGAAGTCGGTGATGCGCTTGACCTTGCCCGTGTAGAGGCGGTCGATCTCCGCCTCCTGGGTGAGTTCCTCGACCATCGCCTGGGCGCGCTCGAGGGAGGGCAGATCGGGAGCGAAGACCGAGACCGATCCACTGTCGTCGACCTCCACCTTGGCGCCGCTCATCTCCTGGATGCCGCGGATCACGCGACCGCCGGGTCCGATGATGTCGCGGATCCGATCGGGCTTGATCTGGATGACCTCCATGCGCGGCGCCCAGTCCGAGAGCACCTGGCGGGCGGTGAAGCCCGGAAGCTCCTCCGCCGTGTCGCGCTCCATCGTCTCCAGGATGTGGAGCCGACCCTCGCGGGCCTGCGCCATGGCCTCCTCCATGACGGCCCAGTCCACGCTCTTGATCTTGATGTCCATCTGGAGAGCGGTGATGCCGTCCCGGGTGCCGGTGACCTTGAAGTCCATGTCGCCCAGGTGGTCCTCGTCGCCGAGGATGTCCGAGAGCACCACGTGCTTGTCTTCGGCCTGGATCAGGCCCATGGCGATGCCCGCCACCGGAGCCTTGAGCGGCACGCCGGCGTCCATCAGGGCCAGGGTTCCGCCGCAGACGGTCGCCATGGAGCTCGAGCCGTTCGACTCGAGGACCTCGGAGACCACCCGCACGGTGTACGGGAAGTCCTCCGTCTCCGGCATCACGGCGGCAATGGCCCGCTCGGCCAGATTGCCGTGACCGATGTCCCGCCGGGACGGCCCGCGCAGGAATCGCGCCTCGCCGACCGAGAAGGGCGGGAAGTTGTAGTGCAGCATGAAGTGCTTCTGGCTACGGGCGTGCAGAGCGTCGATGGTCTGCGCGTCGGCCGAGCTGCCCAGGGTGGTGTAGACCATGGCCTGGGTCTCGCCGCGCGTGAAGAGCGCCACACCGTGGGCCCGCGGCACGGGCCGCAGCTCGCTGAAGATGCTGCGCACGTCCTTGGGGCCGCGACCGTCGATGCGGACGCCGTCCACGAGGAGCCGCTCGCGCATCAGGTCCGAGCGCAGATCGTGCAGCAGGTCCTTCGCGGACGAGCTCAGCTGCTTGAGCCCGGCCTGGCGGGCCTCGACCGCGTCGAGGGTGTCGAGGGCGACCTTCTCGTTGCGGTACTCGGAGGTGATCGTCTCCAGGGCCTCGCTCTCGACCTCGGAGATCGCGTCGTAGCGCTCCTTCTTGGTCTGGATGCGCACGGCCTCGCGCAGCTTGGCCTCGGCGAGGCCCTTGACGCGCTCCTCGAGGGCCGAGTGGTCGGCCGGCGGCGCAACCTCGGTCTTCGTCTTGCCGACCTTGGCGCGCAGCTCCTCCTGGACCGCGAGCAGGGGCTGCACGGTCTCGTGGCCGAACTGCAGCGCCTCCAGGATCTCGGCCTCCGTGGCCTCCTGGGCGCTGCCCTCGACCATCACCAGGGCCTTCTCGGAGCCGGCGACCACCAGCTCCATGGTGCTGGTCTCGGCCTGCTCGATCGTCGGGTTGACGATCAGCTCACCGTCGACCTTTCCGACGCGGATCGCACCGATCGGCCCCTGGAAGGGCAGATCGGAGAGGGTCAGGGCGGTGGAGGCGCCGATGAAGGCCGGGATGTCCGGCCGGTGCTCGCTGTCGACGGCCAGCACCGTGGCCACCACATGGACCTCGTCGTAGTAGGCCTCGGGCCAGAGCGGCCGGATCGAGCGGTCGATGAAGCGGCATACCAGGATCTCCCGATCCGAGAGCCGCGCCTCGCGCTTGAAGAAGCCGCCGGGGATCTTGCCCGCCGCCGAGGTCTTCTCGACGAAGTCCACGGTCAAGGGGAAGAAGTCCTGCCCGGCCCGCGGCGCCCCATGGGCCGCGGTGACGAGGACGACCGTCCCGCCGTAGCTGACGAGCGTGGCGCCTGCGGCCTGCTTGGCCATGCGCCCCGTCTCCAGGGTGAGCGGCGTGCCGCCCAGATCGAGCGTCACGCTCGAAGGTTCGAACCAGTATCCCATTCCGAATACTCCTCCCGGCCGCGCGCTCGGCGCGCCGGGTTGCATGAGAGGCGGCGGGGGTTGGCGGAGCCAGGTCGGAATGCGGAATCGGGGATGGGCGGAGGGAGGTGGGGTCCGCCAATCCCAGATTCACACATTCCGGCCCGCGCTGTCCGGGCCGCCTCGTGGTGGTGTCGTCCGTCGGCCAGACGACCTGTGTGACCCGCCCGTCTCTCGGGCGGAGTGCCGCTTCTTTCTTCTAGCGGCGCAGACCCAATCGCGAGATCAGGGTCCGATAACGCTCGGGGTCGATGCCCCGTAGATAGTCGAGCAGCCGCCGGCGCTGGCTGACCAGCTTGAGGAGCCCGCGGCGCGAGTGGTGATCCTTCTTGTGGGTCTGGAAGTGCTCGGTGAGCTCCACGATGCGCTCGGTCAGGAGCGCGATCTGCACCTCCGGCGAGCCGGTGTCGGTCTCGTGGGTGCGGTACTCCGCGAGGATTTCTTGCTTCCGCGCTGCGATCAAGGTGCTGTTTCCTGCTCTCTAACGGCTGATTTGGTCGTAGGGTTTATCAGAGGGGCCCCGGGCCAGCAACAAGCTCCGACCTCAAGAGGGCTCCAGGAGCCGGATGGGGTGGAAACGCCGGTCCGGGCGGAACTCCAGGATGGCCAGCAGCTCCCCGCTGGGGAGCATGGCCGCGAGGCGGTCTCCCGGCCGGGGCGGGTCGCCCTTCTCGAAGTCCCCGCGAGCATCGGCCGCCGGGATGGAGGTCCCATGCCGCATCTTCTGGGCCTGGATTGGGGTGAGACGCACCCGAGGCAGACCCAGGGGCTCGTCGGCAGGCTGGAGGGCAGCCTCCAGCTCGCCCGCGTCGGCGAGCCTCTCGAAGGCCTCCGGCGTGCGCGCCTGGTCGAGGGTGAACGCGCCACTGCGGGTGCGCCGCAGGCTCGAGAGGTGGGCGCCGCAGCCGAGCCGATCTCCCAGGTCCGCCGCCAGGGTGCGCACGTAGGTGCCCGGCCCCGAGACCACCTCGATCCCGATCTCCGGCGGCGCGTAATGGGGCATCGAGATCTCGTGGATGGTCACCGGGCGCGGCTCCCGCTCCACCTCCTCCCCCTTTCGCGCGAGGCGATAGAGGGGGACACCGTCCTTCTTGACCGAGCTGTACATGGGCGGAATCTGCTCGATGTCGCCGACGAAGGCCTCGAGGGCCTCGCGCACGGCGGCTTCGTCGGGGAGCGGGCCGTCGTGCCGGCGCACCACCTCTCCCTCGGCGTCGAAGGTGTCGGTGGCCACGCCCAGGTGGATCGTGCCGACGTAGACCTTCAGCCCCTCGGCGAGGAAGGGCACCAGCTTCGTGGCCTGCCGGACGGCCAGGGGCAGCACCCCCGTGGCCAGGGGATCGAGAGTGCCGAGGTGACCGATGCGTCGAACGCCCAGCCATCGGCGCGCCGCGTCGACGACATCGTGGGAGGTCCAGCCGACCGGCTTGTCGACGACCAGGAAGCCCGCGGGCCCGGGCGGATCCTGGCGCTTCTTGCGCCTATTCCGGGGCATCGGCGGGCTCCTGCTCGGCATCGACGGGTTCCGGCTCGTCGTCGGCGAGCTCGGTCATCAGGGCCAGGGTCCGGGCGCCCAGCGCGAGGGAGGCGTCGTGGCTGAAGCGCAGCTCGGGAACCCGCTTGATCGGCAGCACACGAGCCAGGGCCGAGCGGAGGAAGCCGGCCGCGCTCTCGAGCCCCTCTTGGGTCGTCGCCTCGGCATCGCCCTGTTCCGTGTCGCCCTCTT
>NYZB01000019.1 GCA_002687015.1 Deltaproteobacteria bacterium | reverse complement strand
GGCGTCGCTGAGCCGACGGGCCGACCAGGGAGGGGCGGGGGAGCCAGCCCCGCGCCGGCGTGGGACGCCTAGGCTGCCGTGGTCGCGCTCGGCTCCGAACCGCGACCCTCGCGAATGGCGGCCGTGGGCACGCGCAGGTCCCAGACCACGCCGAACCAGGAAAGCAGCTTCAGGACGTACCAGGTGACGTCCACCTCCCACCAGTAGAAGCCGTTGCGGGCCGAGACCTGGTAGTAGTGGTGGTTGTTGTGCCACCCCTCGCCGCAGGTGGCCAGGGCGATGAACAGGTTGTTCCGGCTGGTGTCCCCGGTTTCGTAGCGGCGCGAGCCCCACAGGTGGGCCAGGGAGTTGACCATGTAGGTCCCGTGCCAGAGAAGCGTGGTGGAGACGGCGAAGCCCCATACCAGCCCCGCCCAGCCGGCGATCCCGAAGCAGATCGCGGCCAGCAGGAGCGGGGGGAACCAGTGGTTCTTGTTGATCCAGACCAGCTCCGGGTACCTGGCGAAATCCTTGATCACGTCGCTGGGCGTGCCCTCCCAGCGCGAGTCGAAGACCCAACCCTGGTGGGAGTAGTACCAGCCGTCCTTGGGGCTGTGCGGATCGCCTTCCCGATCGGAGAAGCGGTGATGGCGGCGATGGGTGCCAGCCCACCAGAGCGGCCCCTTCTGGGTGGCGGAACAGCCGAGCAGCGCCAACGTGAACTGGAAGACGCGGCCGGTCTTGTAGCTCTTGTGGGCGAAGTAGCGGTGATAGCCGGCCGTGATGCCCAGGACCCGCAAGAAGTAGGTCGCGATGCAGAGCAGCACCGCCTCGGTCGGCGCACCGACGGCCAGGACCATGAGACACGAGGCGTGGATTCCCCAATAGACGACCCGGGAGAGGTAGTCGGTGCGGGTCAACCATCCGTCCGAGCGCTCGAACTCCTGACGGTCGACGTTCAGCTTGGTCGCGGCTTCGCTGCTTCGATCCGAATCTTCCGGTGCCCCTGCGGACGTCGCCATGGTTTCCCCTTCGAGCAGGCGACGGTCAGGATACGGGCCTCCCGGGTGACGCGGAGCGGGGCCCTGTGAAACTTGGGTAAAACCAGGGTCGCCCGCCGCGGCCGCGATGGGGCGGCACCGGCGGCTCGCTGGCTGGGGACGGAGCGCCTCAGCTGAGCCCTTCGATCTCCTCCGAGGCCCGTCCGAAGGCCGCCCGGAGCTCGCCGTAGGTCCTGCAGACGGGATAGTCCGGGAACTCCTGCACCACGTTGTCCGGCGGTCGGAACAGGATCCCCGCGTCCGCTTCGCCGAGCATCGAGGTGTCGTTGTAGGAGTCCCCTGCTGCGATCGTCTGGAAGTTCAGGGAACGGAAGGCCTCGACCGCCTTTCGCTTCGGGTCCTGCTGGCGGAGGTGGTAGTTGACGATGCGGCCATCTCCGGCCCGGATCTCCAGATCGTGGCAGAAGAGGGTGGGCCAGCCGAGCTGCTGCATCAGGGGCACGGCGAACTGGTAGAAGGTGTCCGAGAGGATCACGACCTGCATCCGCGAACGCAGGTCTTCCAGGAACTCGCACGCCCCTTCGAGCGGGGCCAGCCCCGCGATCACCTCCTGGATGTCCGAGATCCCGAGCTGGTTCTTCTCGAGGATGCTGAGGCGACGGGTCATGAGCTCGTCGTAGTCCGGAATGTCGCGCGTCGTGAGGCGCAGGTCTTCGATACCGGTGCGCTCGGACACACCGATCCAGATCTCGGGGACCAGGACACCTTCGAGGTCCAGGCAGGCGATGATCATGGGGCTACTCCGGCGCCGGCCCGGGGAACTGCTCGCGCAGGATCCTCTTCAGGATCTTCCCCGTCGGGTTTCGGGGAATCTCGTCGACGAACTCGACCGACCGGGGCTGCTTGAAGCGGGCCAGCTTGGTCTGGCAGAACTGGAGGATGTCGTCGCCCGAGACCTGGCGGTCGGGCTTGGCCACGACGATGGCCGCCGCGGACTCGCCCCACTTCGCCGAGGGCATGCCGATCACCGCGACGTCGGCCACGTCCGGGTGGGCGGAGATCGCGTTCTCCACCTCGGCGGGATAGACGTTCTCGCCGCCCGAGATGATCATGTCCTTCTTCCGGTCCTGGATGTAGACGAAGCCGTCCTTGTCGATCGTGGCCAGGTCCCCCGTGTAGAGCCAGCCCTCCCGGATCGTCTCGGCCGTGGCGTCGGGCCGGTTCCAGTACTCCTTCATGATGTGGCGACCGGAGACGATCACCTCGCCGATCTCCCCCGGCTGGACGTCGGCGCCGGCCTCGTCCACGACCCGGACATCGGTGTGGAAGAAGGCCGGACCCGTCGAGCCGGCCTTGGCGATCGCCTCCTCGGGGCTGATGAGACAGGCCGGTCCGCCGGTCTCCGTCAGCCCGTAGACCTGGTGGATCTCGATTCCCATTTCGGCGTATTGCTCGATGAGAGGTACCGGGACCGGGGCGGCGCCGGACATGATCCAGCGAAGGGAGCTGCGGTCGTGCTGGTCGTGGTTTCCGGCGGCCAGCATGAAGCGCAGCATCGCGGGCACGGCCAGGCCGGTCGTGATCTGCTCGCGCTCGATCAAGGGGAAGACCGCCTGGGGGTCGAAAGCGCGCATCAGGACGACCGTCGCGCCCCGGTGCACCGAGACGGTGAGCGGGGCGAGTGCGCCGACGTGGAAGAGGGGCAGCATCTGGAGGTAGCGGTCGCCGAGCCGCATGTCCCCCGTCATCACCATGGTCATCGACGAAGCGGCCATGGTCGCGTGGGTGTGCACGGCGCCCTTGGGAAGGCCCGTCGTGCCCGACGTGTACATGATGAACAAGAGGTCGTCGCCTTCGGCGCCGATCTCCGGCTCCTCGGCCGAGGCCTCCGAGGTGATCGCATCGTAGTCCTCGGCGAAGTCGGGCCCCCCGGTACCGGCGCCGATGCGAATCCAGCCGCTGATGCTCGTGCCTCCGTTGTGCAGGGCCGCGGCCGCTTCGTCGAACTCGTGGTCGAAGAGCAGGAGTCTGGAGCCGGAGTCGTTCAGGATGAAGGAGAGCTCGTCCGGCACGAGCCGCCAGTTCAGCGGCACCATCACTCCGCCGATCTTGGCGAGTCCGTAGTAGGCCTCGACGTACTCCGCGCCGTTCATCATCAAGACGGCCACGCGGTCGCCCGGGGAGACCCCCCGCTCCCGCAGGGCGTGGGCGATGCGATTCGCCCGGGCGTTCAGCTCGCGGTAGTCGAAGCGGCGCCCCCGTTCGACCTCGACCAGGCCCTCCCGGGTGGGGCAGAGCTGGGCGCGCTTGGCCAGGTAGAGTCCGAGATTCTCGCGCATGGGGTCATCATACCCCTCGCGCGGCGCTGGATTTCATCGATTCTCTGGTTTCGCCGACCGATGGGGGCAGCATGGGTTTGTTCGAAGCGGCATGGCTGGGGATCGTGCAGGGCCTGACGGAGTTCCTGCCGGTCTCGAGCTCGGGCCACCTGGTGATGGCGGAGACCCTGCTGGGCCAGGCCGACGCGAACGTGGTCTTCGAGGTCTCGGTCCATGCGGGGACCCTGCTCGCGATCCTGGTCTTCTACAGGGCCCGGATCGGGGAGCTGATCCGGGGGCTGCTCACCTCGGACCCGGCCGCCCTGCGGGACGTGGCCAAGCTGGTCGTGGCGACCCTCCCGGCGGTGGTCGCCGGTCTCACCGCCAAGGAGTTCTTCGAGTCCCTCTTCGCGACCCCGCAGGTGGTGGGCTACGCGCTGCTCGTGACGGGTCTCCTCCTGCTCACGATCCGCTGGACGCTGCCGCGCGCCCACGCGCAGGAGCCGACCTTCCCGCAGGCGTTCTGGATCGGATGCGCCCAGGTGCTGGCCATCACCCCCGGCATCTCGCGCAGCGGGACCACGGTGGCCGTCGCGCTGGCCCTCGGGGTCGCGCCCCTGGCCGCCACGGAGTTCTCGTTCCTGATGGGGGCTGCGGCGATCACGGGGGCCAGCGTGCTGGCGCTGCCGGACGTGGTCGACGCCGGGGCCGCCACCCTGCTCGCCTGCGGCATCGGCAGCGTGACGGCTGCGCTCTCCGGGCTCGTGGCGCTGCGCTGGTTCGTTCGGCTGATCGAGAGCCAGCGATTCCACGTCTTCGCGTACTACTGCGTTCCGGTGGGCCTCTCGTTCCTGGCCTACCTCGCGCTGCGCTGAGGGCCGCTGCCCGCCTCTCGTGCCCTACGGCTCCAGGATCGGATGCAGGCGCTGGGCCGGCATCGTCTCCCGGAGCTTCTTGAGGGCGCGTGCCTCGAGCTGCCGGACGCGCTCTCGCGAGAGCCGGAGGTTCTGGCCGATCTGCTCGAGCGTGTGCTCTTCTTCCCCGCTCAGGCCGTAGCGAAGGCGGAGGATCAGCTGCTCCCGGTCCGAGAGCGCGCCGATCAGGTGGCCGACCCCCGAGCGCACCCGATCGTCGTCGATCCGGCCGTCCGGAATGCTCGCGGCGCTGTCCGGAACGAAGTCCTCGAGCCGCTTCTCGGTGCCGGCCACCGACGACTCCAGGGAGATCGCCTCCCGGGAGAGCCGGTCCAGCGACTCCAGCGCATCGGTGTCGGTCCCGAGGGCCGGTGCCAGCTCGGCCGGGGTGGGCTCGCGCCCGAGCTTGCCCGTCAGCTCCGCCTTCACCCGCTGGCTGCGCTGCAGTCGATCGTGGACGTGGGAGGGTAGGCGGATCGTGCGGGAGTGGTTCTGGATGGCGCGTACGAGCGCCTGGCGGATCCACCACACCGCATAGGTCGAGAACTTGAAACCGCGGCGATGGTCGAACTTCTCGACCGCCCGGATGAGGCCCAGGTTGCCTTCCTGGATCAGGTCGGGGAAGGAGAGCCCGAGGTTGCGGTAGTCCTTGGCGATCGCCACGACCAGCTTCAGGTTGTGCTCGATGAAGCGGTTCTTCACGGCGGTGAGCTGATCCTGCGCAGCCTCCACCGCGTTCCAGTGCTCGCCAAAGGTGCCCTTGTCGTGGCCCGCGGTCGCCTGGAGCTCCTTCAGCCGTCGGCTGCCCTTGCGCGCGCGGCGCAGATCGCGACCCGTGCGCCGCACCTCGTCGCGCAGCTCGGCGAGCAGGGCCAGGGAGAGCTGCGCGTTGTGCAGCTCCTTGGCGATGCTCTTGTCGAGCCGGGAGATCTGGTTCTTCGGGGCGCGCGCCGGTAGGGCGTCGCGCTTCTTCAGGTGGCGCCGCATCCGGTTCGCCGCGCCCTCGACCCGGGCTGCGATCTGGGTCGTGTCCTCGTCCCCGGTGGACTCGGAGAGCTTGGCGCCCGTATGGGACATGGCACGCAGGGCATCCCAGCGAGCGATGACGTAACGCGCAGACCCGGGAATGGCGTAGAGCGCGTCGCGAAGCGCGGCGGTCGCCGCCTCGAGGTCCTTGGCGAGGACGACCTCCTCTTCGCGCTTCAGGGTCCGCGTGCCGCCGATCTCCTGGAAGTAGGATTCGAGCGGACGCCGGTCGCGCGCGGCCTCGATCTCCTCGGGAGGTGCGACCGGGGTGGCACCCTGGGGTTTCTGCGCCGCCTCGGGCGGGGGTACGGGGGTCGATGCAGGCTGGGTCTGCTCGTCCAACGGCACGTGGGCTCCTCTTTTCTGGGTCGAAGGGGGAGTGGCTCGGCCCGGTCGGTGGGACGCCGCGCTCACGCGCGCCCTCCCGGCCGGTCCACCTGGGGCACGTTTCGCGAAAAGGCGGACTCCCGATCCGGCCGCGCCCGGCGTCCGGATGCAGGGGTCTCGGGAAGGGAGGGGAGGGTCGCCGTCCTCATGCTCTTGTGGAGGTCTCGTTCGGGCTCGCTGGGTCAGGGCTGACTGGGTCGAAGATCCCCAGTTTGCGTCCCCGCGGGTGGAGTCGGAACGCTTCGGGGTCAGGCAGCCAAGCATCTTCTTACGTCTCCGGCCGCATTACCAGGATTTTCTCGACGCCGGCATCAGTTTTCATCCCGAGGGGAAATCGAGACGAGAACGATGGAATTTCACCACGATACAGATCGCCGGATGGCCGTATGACCGGCTTGTCCGGTCGCCACCCAGGGGCGACCTGCGGTCATGGAACGACGAAGATGACTTCGAGTCCGAAGTCCTGCACCCGAAACGGGACCGCTCCGAAACGCGCGGACATGAAGCGCGACCTGGCCCGCGGGAGCCCCGCAAACGGCAGCCGGGCCGAGATCAGCCGGCCGTCCGTTCCGTACAGGATCACCCGCAGCAGGCCCTGCTCGATGTCCCGGGAGCTGCCGTTCTGGAGGGTGAAGTCGACCCGCACGCCGTCCTGCTCGTCGCGCTCCACGGCCCCGAGCCGATAGGTGAGGGCGGCGGAGCGGAGGTTCAGGGACCTCTGGACGGCGATCCCGTGGCTCCGCTCTTCGGGCCGCTCGGGAATGAGGGTCGCCGCTCCGCAAGCGAGCAGCAGACCGGCGGAGAGGGCCAGGAGCAGTCGCGGCCAGGCCATGACAGCAGGCTAGCCATCCAGAGCCTTCCGGCGCTTGACCTGCCTCCCTCGATCGAGCTAGTACTGACCGGTCAGTACCGCGCGCCCAGCGGTCCCGCGATGCCTTCCAGCCGTTCTGAGCCCTCGCGAGTGATCAGCCCCGAGCCCTCCCCCGTCCGCACCTCCGCCGCTGCACGGCGCCGTCAGATCCTCCATGCGGCCCGCGATGCGTGGCTCGAGGAGGGCAGCGTCTCCCTGCGTATGGAGGACATCGCGGGTCGGGCACGGGTCTCCAAGGGCACCCTCTACAACCACTTCGAGAGCAAGGAGGACCTGCTCCTGGCGGTGGTCGAAGATCGTCTCCAGCTCGGCAGCGAGATCGTCGAGATGGCGGTCGGAACGGCCATCGAGCCGCGCCTCGCCCTGGCGCGGACCGTCGAGGGTCTGATCCAGGTCATCGGATTCCAGGCCACCACCGCACCCGTCGTCTACCAGGCCTGGGCCGTCGTGGCCGGCGATCTCGAGCTGACCCGGCGCCTCCACGAGGCGCTCGGGGCCTTCTTCCGGCAATGGGCCGCCTCGGCGCGGAGCACCCTCGAAGCGGGCCAGGCTTCGGGCGCATTCCGCAGCGACGTCGAGATCGAGCCCTTCGTACAGAGCCTGCTCGCCCTCGTTTCCGGCTTCATCTTTCGCGGCGTCTTCGAGCCGGAAGCCACGCAACCCGAGGTCCTGCGGGCGGCATTCGACGCCTTGCTCGCCAGCTCCCTGCTTCCACCGAACGACCTTCCGCCCGGAGAACCCCGATGAGCCTGTCCGATCCCCAAACCCCCCATCGTGAAGAGCCGAAGGGGCGGGCCCGTTGGCTGTTCGGGGGGGTCGCGCTGGTCCTTCTGCTGGCCGCCGTGGGGCTGAACCTGTGCGCGCCGAAGCCCGAGACCCAGGCGGCCGCCGGGGCGGAGGCGACCGCCATCGCCGTGCGGGCCCTGGTCGTGGAGGCGCGACCCCTCGTGCGCACCACCGCGCTCTCCGGGGTGGTCGAGGCTCGGCGCCGGGTCGAGCTCTTCGCCGAGGTGGGGGGTCGGGTCATCGAGCTCGGTGCGGAGGAGCTGGACCCGGTCGAGGCGGGGCAGCTGCTGGTGCAGCTCGACCCCCTGCTCGCCGAGGTGGCCGTCGAGCGGGCGGAGGCCTCCGTCCAGCGCGCGCAGAGCCAGCTCGCACTGGCCGAGAGCGAGAGAAAGCGCTTCGAGAACCTGGCCACCCGCGACGTCGCCAGCACCTCGCGCCGCGACCAGGCCGTGAACGGCCAGAAGGTGGCGGCGGCCAACCTGCGTGAGGCCCGTGCGAACCTGGCCGAGGCACGCGACCAGCTCGCCAAGAAGACGCTGCGCGCACCCTTCGCCGGCGTGCTCCAGGGCTTCCCCGTCGAGGTGGGCGAGTTCCTGAGGGTCGGAGAGCAGGTGGGAGAGCTGCTCGATCTCGCGGCCGCGCGGATCGAGCTGGGTGTCACGGATCGGGAGGTCGTGGATCTCTCTCCGGGGGCGGCCGTCGAGGTCGCGCTGGAGGCCTACCCGGAGGAGAGCTTCGAGGGCACGGTCCTCCGCGTGGCGGCGGCCGCCGACACGACCAGCCGGAAGTTCCCCGTCGAGGTCGAGCTGGCCAACCCCGAGCGTCGCATCCTGCCCGGCATGATCGCCCGCGTCTCTCTGGGGCTCGGAGACCCGAGCCCCGTTCGCGCCCTGCCGCGGGACGCGGTGCTCGACCAGTTCGGCGTGCGCTTCGTCTACCTCCTGGAGGATGCCGAGGGCGTTGTGGTCGCGCGGCGACAGCGGGTCGAGGTGAGGGAGATCCCCTTCCGTCCCGAGGAGCTGGAGATCGTCTCCGGGCTCGAGGACGGCGACCGCATCGCCGTTGGGGGCCTGCAGGAGCTTCGCGAGGGATCGCGGGTGCGGGTCAAGAACGCGGCCTCGTTGGCAGGTGCCCTGCGTCGCGAGGGTGAATCGTGAGCCTGCCCGCGCAATCCGTTCGCCAGGTGGTCCTGGTGAACGTCCTCTTCGTGCTGGTGATCGTGGCTGGCCTCTTTGCCTTCGCGACGATCCCCGTTCAGGTCTTCCCGGACATCTCCTTCAACACGGCGATCGTGAACACCGTCTGGCCCGGCGCCTCCGCCGACGAGATCGAGCGGCTGATCACGACCAAGCTCGAGGAGGAGATCCAGGAGGTCGATGGCATCAAGGACCTCGTCAGCTACTCGCGGGCCGGGCTCTCCGACATCGAGATCGAGTGGGACGAGACGCTCTCCGAAGTCGAACAGGAGGCGTCGCTCAACCAGCTGCGCGCGGCCGTCGATCGCGTGAACGACCTGCCCGAAGAGGCCGAGGAGCCCTTCATCCTGGAGCTCTCCGTTCACGAGGTGCGGCCCTCCTGCATGATCGCGGTGGCCGACGTCGGCGGTGTGGGCGAGTACACGATCCGCGAGGTCTCGCGCGACCTCGAGAAGAGGCTCGAGCGGATCCCGGGCGTCCGGAAGGCTGTGCTGCGCGGGGATCGGGAGCGCGAGCTGCGCGTCTATGTCGATCGCGACCGTGCGCTCCAGGCCGATCTCACCCTTCCGGAGATCAGTGCGACGATCGAGCGCAACAACCAGAACATTCCGGCAGGGAACTTCCTGAACGCGCAGTCGGACGAGATCACGGTGCGGGGGCTCGGCAACTTCGCCACGCCCGAGTCCCTGTCCGCGACCGTCGTCAAGAAGGACCCAGGGGGCCGGCACGTGACCCTGGGCGAGGTCGCAGAGGTCGTCGAGGGCTTCGAGAACCGCCGGGTCTCGGGCTTCTACAACGGCAAGCCCGCCATCCAGATCGGCGTGGCCCAGAAGAGCGGAGTCGACATCCGGGTCCTGGTGGCGCGGGTGCGGGAGCTGGTCGAAGACTACGAGAAGGGGCTGCCCCCTGGTGTGGAGACGACGGTCACCTGGGACTCGTCGACCTACATCGAGTCGCGCATGGCGCTGCTCCAGTCGAACCTCGTGATCGGCATCCTCGGTGTGGTGGCCGTGCTCTGGTTCACGGTGGGCTTCCGCAATGCGCTCCTGGCGATCCTGGCCATCCCCTTCTCCTTCCTCTTTGCGCTCTACGCCTTCCCCTTCATGGGGATGAGCCTCAACAGCCTGACGCTGATCGGCTTCATCATGGTCTCGGGGATGTTGGTCGACCACGCCATCATCATCATCGAGAACATCTACCGCCATGTGGAGGGGGGAGCGGAGCTGAAGGCGGCGATCGTCCAGGGCACGGAGCAGGTCATGTGGCCGGTGATCGCGACCGTCGGCACGACGTTGGCAGCCTTCCTGCCGATGTTGATGGTCTCCGGCACCTCCGGGGAGTTCTTCGCACTGCTCCCGAAGGCGGTGATCATCACCCTGGTCGGCTCCCTGGTGGAGGCGTTGATCATCCTCCCGGCCCACTACCTCGACTGGGGGAGCCGGCGGGCCGAGGCGCACGACGTGGACGAGGCCGGCCTTCGCGGCATGTCCCACCGGGCGCGGGCCGCCGTGGATCGCTCGGTCATGCGATTGCGGGAGCTCTATCTCCGCGCTCTCGAGCCGGTGCTCCACCATCGGGGCAGCTTCTTCTTGGCCTGCTGTGCGGCCTTGCTCTTCTCTTGCGGGCTCTCGCAGCACGTCCAGGTCGATCTCTTCAAGTCGGACTTCAACCAGTTCTTCGTGACGGTGGATGCACCGATCGATGCGGGGATCGAGCAGACCGCCGAGGCGTTGAACGCCATCGACCAGACCCTGGCCGGCTTCGGCGCCGAGCTGACCGACACGATGTCCTACGCGGGCATGAAGATGTCCGGTGAGGGCGGGCCGACGAATGGTGTCAACTACGGCGTCTTCTACATCCAGTTCCCGGATACGCGGGAGAACGTGGCTCACCCCGAGCGCATCTTCGGGGCCGTGCGCGCGAAGATGGACGAAGCGGCCGCGGAGCGCAGCGACATCGAGAGCGTCCAGACCTTCGCGCCCCGCAATGGCCCGCCCGTGGGCAAGCCGATCGCGATCCGGGTGAACAGCGACGACTACGAGCAGGCCAAGCGCGTGGCGGCCGAGCTGAAAGCCGAGCTCGCCACGATTCCCGGCGTCTACAACATCGAGGACAACATGCCCATCGGGCCGCGCGAGCTGCGCGTCCGCCTCGACGACCACCGGGCTTCGCTCCACGGCCTGAGCTTCCAGGATGTGGGCCTGGCCCTGCGGGCCACCAACGACGGGCTGGTGCCCTCCACCTTCAAGGACCCGGACTCGGACGAGGACATCGACATCCGCGTGATGGTCCCGGAGCTCCAACGGCGCAGCATCGCGGACCTCCTCGACGTGGAGATCCGTGCCCCCGCCGGCCACACCGTCAAGCTCGGAGATGTCGCCGAGATCGAGGTCGAGCGCAGCTACCAATCCCTCTATCACTACGACGCCCGAAGGGCCGTCGTCGTGTACGGCGAGGTGGATGGCCAGCAGGCGACCTCGGTCTCGGTCAACGGCGAGATGGCGGCGCGTTTCGACGACGCCAGCCAGCGCTGGCCCGGGGTCTCGCTGATCTTCGGCGGAGAGGCCCAGGAGACCGAGCGCAGCATGGCCGAGCTGCTGAGCTCGCTGGTGATCGCCCTGATCGCAATCTACGCGATCCTGGCCGCGCAGTTCCGCTCCTATCTCCAGCCGGTCGTGGTGATGAGCGTGATCGGCTTCGCCTACATCGGCGTGGTGATCGGCATGTGGGTGCTCGACTACCCGATCACGATGTACGTCTTCTACGCGATGATCGGTCTCGCGGGCATCGTCGTGAACGACTCCCTGGTGCTGATCGACTTCGTGAACCAGGGCCGCGCCCAGGGCCTCTCGGCCCTCGACGCGGTGCGCGAGTCGTGCCGCATCCGCTTCCGACCGATCCTCCTGACGACGGTCACCACGATTTCGGGGCTGCTGCCCATGGCGCTCGGCCTGGGCGGCATCCACCCCGTGTACGGCCCCTTCGCCGCGGGCATCGTGTTCGGTCTGGCCGTGGCGAGCGGTCTCACCCTCTTCACCGTGCCGGCGCTCTACCTCATCCTCGAGAATACGAAGGCGCGCCTGGCACGCGGCCTCGGCCGGGGCCCGGGCGGGGGCGTGGAGGTGCCCGTCGCGGCGCCGGGGCGCTGAACCGCTTCCCATCCCCGTGGCCAGCGGCACGGCACGGGTCTGATACCCTGCCCGGTCACGAAACTGCCACGAGTGGCCCAGAGCCCCTTGTGAGCACGCTGTTGGGGGATGCATGAACGGGTACGCGAGGGAGCTCGAGGTGGCGCTCGACGCGGTGCGCGCTGCGGCACGGGTGTGCCGCGCCGTCCAGGCGCGCCTCGTGACGGCCGAGACGCTGGAGAAGAAGGACAAGAGCCCCGTGACCGTGGCCGACTTCGCCTCCCAGGCGATCGTCTGTCAGCGTCTCCAGGCCGTGCTCCCCGACGACCGCGTCGTCGGGGAGGAGGACTCCGCGGATCTGCGGGGCGCCGACTCCGCGGAGCTCCTGGCGGCCGTCGTCCGCGAGGTCTCCGGCGAGCTGGAAGGCCCGGTCGACGCGGAAGGCGTGCTCGCCTGGATCGACCGGGGTGGCGCCGCCGCGGACACCGAGCGCTACTGGACCCTGGACCCCATCGACGGGACGAAGGGCTTCTTGCGCGGCGAGCAGTACGCGGTGGCCCTGGGCCTGATCGAGAAGGGCGAGGTCGTGCTCGGCGTGCTGGGCTGCCCCAACCTGTCGGGCTCCGCGGGCCCGGGCCTGCTCTTCTCGGCCGTGCGAGGGCAGGGCGCCCGTGAACACGCGCTCGAGACCCGGGGAGAGGATCGCGCAATCGGCGTGGCGGCCGTGGCGACCCCCTCCGAGGCCCGTTTCTGCGAGTCCGTCGAGTCCGCCCACTCGGATCAGGGTGAATCGGCACAGATCGCCCGACGCCTGGGGATCACCCAGGAGCCCTTCCGCATCGACAGCCAGTGCAAGTACGCGGCCGTCGCCCGCGGCGACGCGTCGATCTACCTGCGCATGCCCACCCGCAAGGACTACCGCGAGAAGATCTGGGACCACGCCGCCGGCAAGCTGGTGGTCGAGGAGGCCGGCGGCCGTGTCAGCGACGTTTTCGGAAGGGAGCTCGACTTCGGCAAGGGGCGGACCCTGGAGGACAACCGCGGCATCGTGGCGACCAGTGGCGCCATTCACGACGAGGTGGTCGCCGCCGTTCGGGCCGTGCGCGGCGAGTAGCCGCGCGGCT
>NYZB01000018.1 GCA_002687015.1 Deltaproteobacteria bacterium | reverse complement strand
TTTCCGGCTCGCGAGGAGGGATTGACGATGGAGCTCGGGGCTCCTCGCATGAGGGGCACGGCGGCGCGGGTGACCCGCAGGACGCCGGTGAGATTCACGTCCAGGGTCTTCTGCCAGGCTTCGAGATCGTACTCGTGGAGCGGAGAGGGCGCTCCGAAGACGGTGCCGGCGTTGTTGAAGAGCGCGTCGATGCGTCCGAATCTCTCGCCGACCACGGAGAGGGCCGCCTGGACCGAATCCTCCTGCGAGACGTCCAGGGGCAGCGCCAGCGCCTGGACGCCATGGGCCTCGGCCAGCTCGTCTGCGATCTCTTCCAACGCCCCGAGCGAGCCGCGGCGGATGCCCTCCACCACCTCGGGACCGCCGGCGAGGTCCGTGAGCACGACGTTGCACCCGCCGGCCGCCATGCGGCGGGCGAGCGCGCAGCCGATCCCGGTGCGATTGCTGGCTCCGGTGATGAGCGCGGTCTTCGCGTCCCCGTCTGTCGGCATCGGCACCCCCGCTTTCGGAAGGAGGCACTCTACAACAGGTCCGGACGCGCCCACCTGGCTTCCATGGGGCTCCCAGGCCCGGGCTACTCGGCAACCTGCGGGTGCTCCGGAGCGGTGGCTTCCGCGCCCGAGTAGCGGTAGTGGCCGGTGATCGGATAGTCGAAGAGAACATCGGCGAGCGTGGGCCCCGCGCCGATGTTGTGGACGACCAGGGGGCGTCCACTTCCCTCCGAACGCTCATCGGCCACGATGCCGATGTGCGGCAGGTTTCCCGGCAGCATCCAGGTCACCAGATCGCCCGGGCGATAGTCGTCGGGGTCTCGGGAGATGGCGACCACCGTGCCCCACCGGGAGAAGAAGGCCTGCAGGTTCGGGACCCTGCGGTGATCGATGTTCGGATCCGGGCGGCTCAGGCCCCAGTTCTGGGGATAGGCGCCGAAGTCGCGGCTCATGTCCTCGTGAACGGCCTTCTGGAGGTCGACGCCCACGGCCCGGTAGCTGCGAACCACGACATCCGTACAGACGCCGATGTGATCCGGGACGTCGCCCCCCGGATAGTCGATCTTCCGGTAGCTGCCGTCGTAGGTGACGCGGTGTTGGGTCCGCTCCCGCGCGGCCTCCACGAGCTTGCCGGCGAACTCGGCGCCCGCTTCCCGGACGCCAGCCAGGGAGGCGCCGAGCAAGAGCACCACGAGAGGCAACCGACGCACTTCCATTCTTCTCCCATCGGCCAGGGGTCCGTCTCGGACCGAGGCGGCTTCCAGGGTTACAACCTCGCACATCGACGGAGCCCTTCCCCACTCCCTGCCAGGACCGGCAGGCCCAGGTCCTGCGGCTTCACCTATCCTCTACCCTGGAGTCTCCCCCCCAAGGTCGGGTTCGAAGGTCATGGCCGTGCGAAAGATCGCGCTGCGAGTCGCCCTCGGTATCGTCGGATTGGCAGCCGTGGCCCTGCTCCTCGACGGGGTGGCGGCGATCGTCCAGCCGAGCTTCGAGCCCGGCGATGCGGAGGGGGTGCTGCACACCTTCGACGAGGATGGGCAGCGCCACGAGGCGCGCATGATCATCATCGAGGACGGCGAGGTCTTGTGGGTCCAGTCCGGCCACCACTTCCGCGGCTGGTATCACCGCCTCCGGAAGAACCCGAAGGTCGAGCTCGAACGCGGGGGCGTACGCCGCCCCTACCGGGCCGTCGCCCTCGAGACCCCGGAGGCCAAGGCCCACATGCGCGAGATGCTGATCGAGCGCGTCGGCCTCGTCCGCTTCTATCTGATCCGGACCTTCCTGCTCTTCGCGGACGTCAAGCCGGTGCGCCTCGACCCTCCGCCAGATGCGGCGGGCCCGCCGGAAGCGTGACCGCCGCCAGGTGGCCGTGGCGCGGGCTCGGACCGAAGGGAGCTAGGAGGCGGGGAGACGGAGCACCCGACCCGCGCGACTGGCGGTGTCGAAGCGCGCCCCCTGGACCACCTTCGCACCGTTGAGAACCACGAGGTCGATGCCCGTCGGGCTGCGCGCCGGATCCTGGCGCGTCGTGAGATCACCGACGGTCTCGGGGTCGAAGACGACGAGGTCCGCGGCCAGCCCCGCTTCGACGCGGCCGCGGTCGCGCAGGCCCATGCGGTCGGCGGAGAACGAGGTCATGCGCCGAACCGCCTCGGGCAGCGAGAAGAGGCCCAGCTCGCGTACGTAGCGGCCCAACACCCGCGGAAAGGTCCCATAGGAGGCCGGGTTGTCGAAGCCGTTGCCGGTCAGGATCGTGTCGGTCTCGATGCAGCAGCGGGGATGCGCGAGCACCTTGCGCAGGCTCGTCTCCTCATCCCCACGACCGCTGTAGTTCCAGTTGAGGATGCGGGTCTGGGGACCGAGCTCGTCGATCAGGTCGAGATAGGTGAGAGTCGGATCGGTTCCGCGCTCCCCCGCGATATCCGCCACCGAGCGCCCCTCGTAGTGGGCGAGCTTCCGATCCGGCACCCAGAGGATCTGCGTGTCGCTCCAGCGCATTCCCACCAGGGCCTGCACGCGTTCGAGCCCGGAAGCCAGCTTCGGGCGCAGGGCCGGATCGCGGGCGCTCTCGCGCGCGTTGGAGAGGGCCCAGGGAGGCAGGAAGACCACCAGTGTGGTGTTGCCGCCGACGTAGGGAAAGGCGTCGAAGGCCATGTCGACTCCGTCATCGACCAGGCGATCGAAGTGCTCGAGGGTCCGATCGGTGGTCGGCCAGGTGGCGTCCCCGACGAAGATCAGGTGCGAGTGCTGGACCTTCACGCCGTGGGCGCGATGGACGGCCGCCGTCTCGTCGAGGGCCCGGATATTGGCCGGGAGGGGCGCGTCTTCGCCCCGCCGGCCCAGTGCGACGTAGCTGCGCGCGTGCGAGGTGTAGACGCCGCCGCGCTCTGCGAGCGGCCTGGCGACGGCGACCAGCTCCTCCTCGCTCGCAAAGACCCCGGGCGCGTACCCGAGCCCGGTCGAGATCCCGATGGCCCCCTGATCGAGAGCCTCTCGGGCAAGGTCGGCCATCTGCTCGGCCTCGGCGTCGCTCGCGGGAGCGGAGTCCAGCCCCTTCAGGGCGGTCCGCAGGCTTCCGTGTCCCACCAGTTGGGCGCAGTTGAGGGCAATCCCGCGCCCCTCGAGGGCACCCAGGAAGTCGGCCATGTCCGACCAGGCGTAGTCGAGCTCGTCGTCGTGGAGCAGACCACCGAGGGCCGGGGTCAACTGCAGGTTCTGACCCAGCATGGGCGCCGGGGTGCAGCCACAATTCCCGGTCACGAGCGTCGTGATGCCCTGCTCGGCCAGCGGTGCGAGGACCTTGCCGTGGCCTGGCTGGGGGAGCACCCAGTCGGCATGGGAGTGCATGTCGATGAAGCCCGGGCAGAGGACCCGACCGCGGCAGTCGTAGCGGTCGGCCGTATCGACATCGGAGAGCTCGCCCCTCGGCGCCACGGCGGCGAGGGCCTCGCCGCTCACCGCGACGTCGGCGGGCCGGGCTTCGCTGCCCGTTCCATCGAGGAGAGAAGCGTTCTCGAGCACGAGGTCGTAGGCCATGGAGCCAGAATAGAGCCAACTCCTCCTGGCGATCATCTCCGGGATCAGCGGGGGCCCTCCCCTTTGCGCGAGAGGGGGAGCGCGAGCCCGGCTCCGGCTCTCCGCCCGGCCCGCGAGCCGAGACGGCGATTTCGCCTGAAACGTTGGATTTCCCAGGCAATTCATGGTATTTGACACTATGTCAGATATGCCTGGGCCCAGCGGACCGGCGAGCGAAAGGAACGAAGCGATGAACCAGACCGCGCCGAGCCAGAGCCGTTATCCCTTCCACGTCTTTGCCAACGGCTGGTTCAGGGTGGCCTTCTCGGACGACCTCCAGCCGGGCGAGCTGAAGCCGCTCCGGTACTTCGGCAAGGAGCTCGTGCTCTTCCGGCTCGAGGGCGGAAGTGCACACCTCTTCGACGCGCACTGCCCGCACATGGGAGCCCACCTGGGCTATGGGGCCGTGGTCACGGGTGAAGCCCTCCGCTGTCCCTTCCACCACTGGGAGTTCGACGGCGCGGGCAAGTGCAGCAAGATCCCCTATGCCAAGAGGATCCCCCCCAAGGCCGAGATCGGCACCTACCCGTTGGTCGAGAAGAACGGGGGCATCCTCATGTGGCACGATCGCGACGGCCGCGCCCCGAGCTTCGAAGTGCCCGAGATCCGGGAGATCGGAGATCCCGCGTGGAGCCGCCCGGAGATCGCGCACTGGGAGCTGCGCGCCAACTGGCTCGACATGAACGAGAACTGCGTCGACCAGGCCCACTTCAAGTTCGTCCACGGAACCCTCTCGATTCCGCCCACCGAGGCCACGGTGGAGGGACACATCCATCGCACCGAGTCCCAGTTCAGGATGAGGATCCCCGGGGGCGAAGGCGACGCGACCCTGGTGACGACGGACCATGGGCCCGGCTTCCAGATCGTTCGCATCAGTGGCCTGATCGACACGATCCTGATGAACACGGCGACCCCGATCGACGAGGAGCGCACGGATGTGCGCTTCTGTTACACCGTGAAGACGGAGGGCGAGACCCGCAAGACCCACCTGGCGGAGGCCGTCATCAAGGACCTGAAGCAGCAGTTCGAGAACGACATCGACATCTGGGAAAACAAGGCATACTTCGAGAAGCCGGTCCTGTGCGAAGGAGACGGCCCTCTTCCGCACTACCGCAAGTGGTACAGCCAGTTCGTCTGAGCTCCCCCGACGCCCGGAGAAGACGAGATGAGCTACGAGATCAATCGCAGGCTCGCGGCCGAGCGCCCTCCTCTCGAGACCTCCGCCGAGGTCGACTCGGTGACCGCCGGGATCATCCGCGGCGCCTTCGAGACCATCTGCTTCGAGACCGCGGTCCACCTCGGCCGCGCGGCGTCGTCCGCGATCATCAACCAGAGCAACGAACGCAACGGCAGCATCATCGACGCCCACGGTCGGCTCGCCGGGGTCTCCGTGGGGATCCCGCAGCTCCTCTTCATCTCCCCCATGGCCGTACGCTGGGGGATAGAACACTACGAAGAGGACGACTGGGGCCCCGGTGACGTCTTTCTGGGGAACGACCCGGACCACGGCGGCGGGCACCTTCCCGACTACACGGTCTACGCCCCCTGTTTCGACTCCGGGGGGAGCCTGGTCGCCATCCAGGCGCTGCAGGCCCACCAGGGCGACACCGGGGGCAAGGACCCCGGCGGCTTCTCCGTGGACTCCCTCGACATCTTCCACGAGGGCCTGCCCATCCCGCGCCTGAAGCTCGTCCACAGGGGCGAGCGCAGGGGAGACGTCCTCGATCTCCTGATCCGCAACAACCGCCTTCCCTCCTTTACCGGGGACATCGCAGCCATGATCGGAGCCGCGGAGCTCGGCGCGCAGCTCCTGGGCGACCTGGTCGAGAGATGGGGCTCCGACGTCGTCCGAGCGGCGATGAACTTCAACATCGGGGAGACCGAGCGGCGCTTCCGAAGCGAGGTCGAGAAGTGGCCCGACGGCTGCTACGAAGCGGACGTGTGGATCGACCACGACACGGTCGGACACGAAGACGTGCGCGTTCACGTCGCCTGTCACGTCGCCGGAGACCAGCTCACGGTGGACATGACCGGGAGCGACGACCGACCGGAGCTGGTGAACGTCTGGAACACCTTCTCCAACAGCCGCGGCTACGCCATGGCCCAGCTCGTGTCGATGGTCGACCCGACCATCGTCAAGAACGAAGGCCTCTTCAATGCGGTCGAGATGGTCATCCCCGAGGGCACGATCGTGCAGCCCCCGCCCAACAAGCCGGCCGCTCTCGGAGCCTTCCACCCGGCCTGCGAGATCGGCGAGGCGATCTGCATCGCTCTCTCGCAGATCGTACCCGAGCGTTCTTCGCCGCAGGTCTACAAGCTCGGGATGCCCAACGCAGTCATCGGATTCGATGACGAGGGCCAGATGTGGATGGACCAGGGAGTCGACGTGCGGGCTTCCGACGCATCGGCCACCGAAGGAATCGACGGCTGGGGATCGCTCTGCAGCGGTCTCGGCAACCTGATCCTGGCCCAGGCCGAAGATGCCGAGAGCCGCTTCCCGGTCATCAACCTCAGCCGCGAGATGACCTGTGATAGCGGCGGCGCGGGCCGCTGGCGGGGCCAGCCGGGAACCCTCAACGTGAAGAAGGTGCTGGAGCCCACCATGGCGGTGGCCTGGATGGTCTCCATGAAGCACCCCCTGCGAGGCCTGCGCGGAGGGGAGGACGCATCTCCCTACAGCAACCACTTCGAAGTGGGCACACCCGGTGAGTACAAGATCGAGAACTCCGTGCGCGCGGATCTCCCCGCCGGCGCCGTGATCGCGTATCAGTACGGAGGGGGCGCCGGATTCGAGAGCCCCCTGCTGCGCGACCCCGCGGCCGTGCGAGAGGACGTGCTCGACGAGTACGTGAGCGTGGAGGCGGCCCGCGAGCACTACGGCGTCGTGGTGACGGGGTCCGCAGAGGCGTGCGACGTCGAGGTGGACGAGGAAGCCACGCGGCGGCTCCGCGACGAGCTCCTGGCAGAGCAGGCCTGAGGCCATGGGCTATCGAATCGGAGTCGACATCGGTGGCACCTTCACCGACTTCGCCCTCTCGAGAGACGGCGAGGTCGTGCTGGAGAAGACCCTCAGCACTCCGCCGGACAATTCGCTGGCCGTGATGGAAGGACTGGCCAAGCTGGCCGATCGGGAGGGCCGTTCGCTCTCGCACTTCCTCTCGGAGGTCGAGGCGATCATCCACGGGACGACGATCGCCGACAACACCTTGATCCAGATGAACGGTGCGGTGACGGGCCTCCTCACGACCGAGGGCTTTCGAGACGAGCTCGAGCTGCGCCGCGGCTTCAAGGAGGACATCTGGGATGTCCGCCTGGAGGCGCCGCCCTTCATCGTGCCCCGCCGCCGGCGTCTCGGCGTGCCCGAGCGCATCCTCTCCGACGGAACGATCTACGAGAAGCTCGACGAGGAGGCCGCCCTCCGGGCGATCCGGCGGCTGAAACGGCAGGACGTGGAATCCGTGGCCATCTCCCTCCTCTTCTCCTTTGCGAACCCGGTTCACGAGCGCCGCCTGGCGGAGCTCACCCGGCAGGAGATGCCGGGAGTCGAGATCTCGCTCTCCTGCGAGGTGCTGCCACGCGCCCCGGAATTCGATCGGACCAGCACCACGGCGGTGAACGCCTACATCGGCCCGAGCGTGACCGGCTACCTCGACCGGCTCGTCGAGCGTCTCGCGGAGGCCGGCTACGCGCGTCAGCTGCTCGTCATGCAGTCCAGCGGTGGCGTGATGACGCGGGACTACCTGCAGGGGAGCCCGATACGGGTCCTGGCGTCGGGCCCGGCGGGCGGGGTGGTCGGCGCCGCTTGCGTGGCCGAGGCGAAGGAGGCGCCGGATCTCCTCTGCGTGGACATGGGTGGCACCAGCTATGACGTGTCCGTCGTGATCGGCGCCTCGGCGCCCGCGGAGGTGGGCTGGAACTGGCACCACCGCAACCTGATCGGCGTACCGATGGTCAACGTGGAGACCCTGGGCGCCGGCGGGGGTTCGATCTGCGCGGTCAAGAAGGGGGCCGTCGAGGTGGGCCCCGAGAGCGCGGGCGCGGCACCCGGCCCGATCTGCTACGGCCGGGGAGGCCTGCGCCCGACCGTGACCGACGCGATCCTCGTGCTGGGAATCCTCTCGGAGGAGTCCACCTTCGCCGGGGGCAGCTTCGAGCTCACCCGGAAGGGCGTCGACGAGGCCTTCCGGGAGCAGCTCGGCGACCCCCTGGGCTGCAGCGTCGAGGAGGCGGCCTTCGACTCCTGGCGCGTCGTCAACGCCAACATGACCCAGGCCGTGCGACGGACGACCGCGGGCAAGGGGATCGATCCGAAGAGCCTGACCATGCTGGCCTACGGGGGCAACGGGCCGGTCTTTGCCGCCATACAGGCCGAGGAGCTGGGAATCCGGCGGGTGCTGGTTCCCCGCTCCTCTCCCACCTTCTCTGCACTCGGCGCCCTGGCCGCGAGGCCCTCGATCGACGAGGAACGGGCCTACCTGGTCTCGGCCCGCGACGCGGATCCCGGCCGGTTGCGCGAGCTGTGGTGCGAGCTGGACGAGCGCGCCGAGAGCCATTTCCTGGCGGCTGGATTCAAGCGGGACGACATGAGGGCCTCGTACCAGATCAACCTGCGCTACCCGGGGCAGAACTTCGCCCTCACGGTGGACGTCAAGGCCACCGTGGGCCCGCGCGACCTCTCCTTCGTCGATGACGCCATGCTGGCGGACCTGATCGAGGGATTCCACCGCGAGCACGAGGCCTGCTACGGCCACCGCCGGGAGGACGAGGTCCCCGAGATCACGGGGGCCCGACTGCAGACCTCGGTGGAGGTCGAGAGCCCGGCCTTCGGCGCGGGCTTCGGCGCCCCGCAGCAGGCCGCGACGCCCGCGGGCACGCGACTGGCCAACCTGGGCCGCGGCTTCGAGGAGACGCGCATCTACGAGGGCGCCGCTCTGCAGCCCGGTCACGAGATCGACGGACCGGGCATCATCGAGGAGACCTTCACGACGATCGTCGTGTATCCGGGCTGGCAGGCACGGCTCGACGACGCGGGAGACTACGTTCTCGACCACATGGGCTGAGCCGAAGCGAAGGCTCTGGCCGCGGGGAAATGGAAATGGGCAGTGGCATCGACTACCGACTGATCTCCACGGACGACCACATCATCGAGCCTCCCGACGTCTGGGAAGGCCGCCTGGAAGCGAAGTTCCAGGACCGGGCGCCGCACGTCATCGAAGTGGACGACATGGACTACTGGGTCTTCGAGGGCAAGCAAATCCCCAACATCGGGCTCTCCGTCATGGCCGGCCGCCCCTACGAGGAGTACAGCCCCAAGCCCGTCCGCTTCAGCGACATGAGAAAGGGCTGCTACGACCCCAGGGAGCGCCTGCGCGACATGGATCGAGACGGGGTCGAGATCTCCGCCCTCTTCCCCACCGTCACGGGGATGGCGGGCACGCTCTTCGGCGAATGCGAGGACAAGGAGCTCGCGCTGCGCTGTCTCCAGACCTACAACGACTGGCTGGCGGATACCTGGTGCGCGGCCGACCCCAAGCGCTTCGTGGGACAGATGATCGTTCCCATCTGGGACCTGGACCTCGCCGTCGAGGAGCTGCAGCGCGGCATCGGGCTGGGCCACAGGGCCCTCTCCTTCCCCAACGCGCCCGAGAGCCTGGGCCTGCCCAACATCGGCGATCCCCACTGGGACCCGCTCTGGGACGCCGTGGAGGAGGCGGGCTTGCCCGTGAGCATGCACATCGCATCGGGCTCCATGCGCAACTCGCCGCTACCCCTGGCGGTGGCCGCGGGGACACCGGCGGAGGTCTTCGTCACCGTCGCTCCGAGCAGCAACTTCGTGAGCGTGGCCCCCCTGCTCTGGAGCGGCGCGTTGGTGAAGCACCCGAAGCTCCGGTTCCTGTCGGTGGAAGGGGGGATCGGATGGATCGGCTACCTGATCCAGCGCGCGGACGAGGTCTACGTGAAGCACCGCCACTGGACCCGGTCGGTCCTCAAGGAGAAGCCGAGCTTCTACTTCAAGCGCCAGCTCTACGCGAACTTCCTCGATGACGAGGTGGGCCTGGCGATCCGGCACCACATCGGTGTGGACAACATCATGTTCGAGGTCGACTACCCCCACAGCGACACCACCTTCCCCAACTCGCAGGAGCTGGTCGCCCAGCGCTTCAAGGACATCCCCGCCGACGAGACGCGGAAGATCGTTCGGAGCAACGCGATCGAGTTCTTCGACCTCGACGTGGAGTAGCGATCGGCGGATCCTAAACTCCTACGGGAATTCAGGAATCTTGGGGGGCCTCGAACCGGGTTCATCTCGAACTTCGGCCGTGGTAGAATCCCAACTGGGAGCGGGGATATGCGGCTGGAGGAATCCGGCATGCAGCGACGCGTGATCTTGCTCGGCTCCGTATTGTCCTTCCTTGCGATCGCTCCCGCGGTCCGAGCGGTCCCGATCGTCATGACCCCAGATCCGGTGGGCAACTGGACCTGCGACGCGGGTCACTGTGGCGCCAGCTCCATGCCCCGAGACCTGCAGATCACCCTGGTCTCGGGCGACACCTCGCCCGTGCCGACGATCGTCCTGCGCCTCAGCCTGACCGACGGTGGCCCCTCTTCGAACGCAACGGTCTCGTTCAGCTTCGATTTCGACGTGAATGCCACGAGCGCGAGCCTGGTCGGCACGACCGGGACCTTCCTCACCTCCCCCACCGTGTTCTCGCTCTTCGACCCTCTCGTCACGTACAGCTGCAGCACGGGCCCCTGCACCGTCGACGTGCAGTTCCAGTTCGCGTCGACGCCCGCGTACGGAGACTTCAGGGACACCGTCAACCAGTTCGTCGACAGCCCGGGCGCACCCAACCAGACGCTCCGGGGGAACTTCAGCGTGCCCGAGCCAGGGCTGGCCCTCCTGCTCTGCGTCACCCTGGCACTCGCCTCGCGAAGACCTCGCTCGACCTGAGCTGCATTCGCCGATCCACGGATCGGCGTGCACGGCGAGGACCCTGCCTGCATTCGACTGCAGCGGGTGCCGTCTGGTTCCTGCACCCCCCTCGGTCCAGGCACCGCCGGCGGCTCCCCAGGTATGGAGAGCCCGGCTCGCATCTTGCAGCTCCTGGTGGGAACCACGGATTGCATCCTTCCGTCCCAAGCGCGCCAGGAGACGAAGCCAAGATGGCAAGGGAGAACGTGCCCCTGATCGTCACCCACGTGATCGCGAGGGTGCTTCGCAACGGTGTCCAGACCCGCCTCGGCAAGTACCGCAACTGGCCCGACGAGAGGCTGCTCATCTCGGATCCGGTCGCGTTGGCCGAGGAACGCACCTCCAAGCTGCGGCGCATCTTCGACAACGCCGGCCGCGATGCCTGGGACGGCCCCCGCTTGTTCCGCGAAGCGATGGAGAAGCACGGCGGGATCCAGCTCAGCCAGGAGAAACGGCTCGCCCTGGCCCAGCCCGTCACCGATCTGATGTGGGGTGAGCTGGCCGCCTGGCTGGTGTCCGCAGAGCTGGCCGAGCGGATCGACGACGTCGACGCCAAGCTCGCCGCCACGGCCCAGGTCTTCGACGAGGCGCGGCACTTCTACACCTTGCGCGACTACCTGGCCGCGATGCACGTGCCCGTGCCGAAGATCGACCCCTACATGGGTGTCGCCGTGCGCCGTCTGCTGGCGGCCAGGGACCTCGTGGTGAAGCTCTTTGCCATGCAGATCCTGGCGGAGGGGGCTGCCGTCGCGATCTTCCGCTTCCTCATCAAGAACGAAGTCGAGCCGGTCCTGTGCGAGCTCTTGCCCTTCTTCGAGCGCGACGAGTCGCGGCACGTGGGCTTCGGAGTCCTCTACCTGCCCCAGGTCTTGCGAGAGCTCCCGGTGCGCAGGCTGAAGCGGATCCGCAATACCACCTGGGGCATCGGGGATCTCTTCGGAGCGACCCAGCTGCGCAACGCCCAGCGCTACCAGGCCCTGGGCTGCGAGCCGCGGGACCTCATCCGAAGCGCCGACAAGATGCTCTTCGAGCTGGGGGAGAAGATCGGGCCGATCCCCGGCACCGATCTACGCTTCTTCAACGTCAACCCCACCGGCGACGAGAGCTACGAGAAGGTCCTGGACGTGATCGCACCGGCCAAGGACCAGGAGCCGAGCTTCTGGGCGCGCCGCAGCAAGAACGTGATCGACCTGGGCGCCAGGGTCCTCTAGACCCTACGACGGCTCGACCCAGCGCCCCTGCTCCCGGATCAGCTCGACCAGCCGATCCGGCGCGGCCTCCGCCTCGAGGTTGCGAAGCACCCGCTGGTGGCCGACGTAGAGATCCACCCTGCCGACGCCGGAGCCGACGTAGCCGAAGTCGGCGTCGGCCATCTCACCGGGACCGTTCACGATGCAGCCCATCACGGCGATCTTCACGCCGGGGAGGTGCTGGGTCCGCTCCTTGATGCGGGCCGTGGTCTCCTCGAGGTCGAAGAGGGTTCGTCCACAGGAGGGGCAGGAAATGAACTCGGTCCAGGAGGTACGCTGCCGTGCCCCCTGGAGGATCCGGTAGGCCAGGGACACGCTCCGCTCGAGCGATCCCATGCCGGCGAGGGAGACCAGGTCGCCGATGCCGTCGCAGAGCGGGCCGCCCAGGTCGGTGGCGGCCCGCAGCAGGGCGGCCTCGGAATCGACCGAGGGATCGCCTCGGTGGCGCAGCGCCACGGGGATCGCCACGAGCCCGCGGGCGCGGAGCAGTGCGACCCCCAGGCGCAGGTAGTGCATGGGCGGCTCGCCCTGGAAGGAGACCAGATCGGGGCGCCGGCCGGCGGCGAGCGCGGCGTCGAGAGCAGAGGCCAGCTCCGGTGCGGGAGCCCGCAGGCTCCACTCGACGGGAACGGCGTCGAGCTCGGGTAGCTGGACCTGCGCAGACGCGATCTCGAGCACCACCCGGTCTGCCCAGCTGGCGATGCGCGCGGCCAGATCGGTGGGAACCCGAATCGCCAGGGGCACCGGCAGCATGCGCTTCGAGAGTGCTTCGGAGAAGGCCTGCGCGCGCTGCAGGTCCGCTTCGTCCGCGACCTCGATGCACAAGCCCTCGCAGGCCAGGTCGCCGAGCCGCGTCAGCTCGCCAGCCACTTCGACCGCAGCGCTCTCGGCCGCCGCGGGCACCGGACCCAGATCGACTTCGACGCGGATCGGAGCTCCGCCCCCGATCTCCACGTCGCCGCCACCGTGGCGCGGCCGCAGGGCGACGGTGGAGCGCCGCGCATGGCTGGTGAGATCGTCGACGTAGGCTTCACCCGGCGCGGGCGGCGCTTCGCCGGGGCGAGCTCCCTGGTAGCGCGCGGTGAGCGCGCGGGCGACGGGCACCTCGCGAACCGGGTCCTCGGTGAGCGAGACGCGCACCGTCTCTCCCAGGCCATCTTCGAGCAGGGCCCCAATGCCGATCGCGCTCTTGATGCGACCGTCTTCTCCGTCCCCCGCCTCCGTGACCCCGACGTGAAAGGGATATCTCGGAGCGTCGCTCCGCTCGGCCAGGCGCAGGGCGAGCAGGCGGTAGGCATGGATCGCGACCTGAGGGTTGCTGGCCTTCATGCTGAAGACCACCTCCCGGTAGTCCTCGTCCTCGCAGACATCGAGAAACTCGAGGGCGCTCTCCACCATGCCGAGGGGCGTATCCCCGAAGCGGTTCATGATCCGGTCCGAGAGCGAGCCGTGGTTCGTGCCGATGCGCATGGCGCGGCCCAGCTCCTGGCAACGCCGCACCAGCGGGCAGAATCGCTCTGCCACCCGTCCGAGCTCGTCCTCATACTGGGCGTCGCTGTACTCCCGCACCTCGAAGCGCTTCTTGTCCGCGTAGTTGCCGGGGTTGATCCGCACCTTCTCGACGTGGAGCGCCGCTTCCATGGCCGCATTGGGGGTGAAGTGGATGTCCGCCACGAGGGGCACCGTCACGCCGCGCCCGAGACAACCGGCTTTGATCGCGGCCAGGTTCTCCGCATCGCGAATCGACGGCGCGGTGATGCGCACGATCTCGCAGCCCGCCTCGGCGAGGCGCGCTACCTGGGCCACCGTCGCGTCCGTGTCCCGCGTGTCGGTGGTGGTCATCGACTGGATGCGGATCGGGTTCGCGCCGCCGATCCCGAGCTCGCCCACGCGCACCTCACGGGTAACGCATCGCGACCAGACGAGGGGATCCCAGGCAGCGGCCCCGGGGCGGGCCGCGCTCATCCGCGCCTCGCGGCCACCGTCTCGTGGAAGCGGGCCAGGGCCGGCTCGATCTTCGTCGGATCGCTGCCACCACCCTGGGCGAAGTCGGGCCGGCCGCCGCCCTTGCCGCCGAGCACCGGCGCCACCTCGGCCATCAGCTCGCCAGCGGGCAGGCTCTCTCGAAGCTCCGGCGTCACCCCGATCGCCGCCGCCACCTTGCCTTCGCCGGCGTCGGAGAGGAGGCACACCACCGCCGGCGCATGCTGGTTGCGGAGATCGTCGACCATCCCTCGCAGCTCCTTGCCGGACACACCCGAGAGGCGCCGGGCATAGCACCAGAGCTCGCCCTGCTGCTGCCAACCCCCCGTGTCGTCGCCCTGGGAGCCACCCCCCTGGAGCTGGGCCTTCTTGAGCTCCGCGATCTCCCGCTCCGCGGCTTTGCGATCGTCGAGGAGCTTCTGGATGCGGTCGGCGGCCTGGTCGACCGGCACCCGGAGCAGCTCGCCGAGCGAGCGCAGGCGACGGCCCTCCTCGCGCAGGTGGTGCAGAGCGGCCATCCCGGTCAGGGCCTCGATGCGCCGCACGCCCGCGGCGATCCCGGACTCGGAGACGACCTTGAGGAGCCCGATGTCGCCGGACGCCTTCGCATGGGTGCCACCACAGAGCTCGGTCGACACCTCGCCAAAGGAGACGACCCGGACCTCGTCGCCGTACTTCTCCTCGAAGATCGCGACCGCTCCCGCCTCGAGCGCATCCTTGTAGCCCATCACCCGGGTCGTGGCGGCGGCGTTGTCCTCGATCCAGCGGTTGGCGAGGTCTTCGATGCGCTCGATCTCGTCTTCGCTGAGTGGATGGTCGTGGGTGAAGTCGAAACGCAGCCGCTCGGGCGAGACGAGTGAGCCCTTCTGCATCGCCTGGGGCCCGAGAACCTGGCGCAGGGCGGCGTGCAGCAGGTGGGTGCCCGAGTGATTGCGCACCGTGGCCCCGCGAGCCTCGGCATCCACCTTCAGCTCCGCGCTCTCGCCGACCCGCACGGAGCCCGAAGCCACCTTGCCCCGGTGCACGACCAGATCGCCGGAGGGCTTCTGGGTATCCTCGATCTCGATCCGGCCGCCGGCCGTCTCGGCGCTGCCGCGGTCGCCGACCTGCCCGCCGCTCTCGGCGTAGAAGGGGGTCTCGGCGACGACCAACTCGATCTCGTCGCCCTCCTGCGCCTCGTCCACCAACTCCCCAGCCCGGAGCAGGGCCAGGATCTCCGAGGGATGCACGAGGGCGTCGTAGCCGACGAAGGCGCAGGAGAGGTCCGACGCCATGCGTCCGTAGACCTCCTCCACGCCCGCGTCGCCGCTGCCCTTCCAGGCCTCGCGCGACCGGGCGCGCTGGGCCTCCATCTCACTGCGGAAGCCGTCGTCGTCGGTGCGCAGGCCGTGGCCGCGCAGGATGTCCTGGGTGAGATCGACCGGGAACCCAAAGGTGTCGTAGAGACGGAACACGACCGGCCCCGCGAGCACCTCCTCGCCGCGGCCCTTCACCTCCTGGATCTCCTCCTCGAGGAGCTGGAGCCCCTTGGAGAGGGTCTGGAGGAAGCGCTCCTCCTCGCGTTTCACCCGGTCGGTGATGAAGGCGCGTCTCTCCGAGAGTTCGGGGAAGGCACCGGACATCTCGTCGATCACGACGTCGGCGACCCCGTGGAGGAAGGGCTCTTCGATCCCGAGCAGGACGCCGTGGCGGGAGGCGCGGCGCAGGATGCGGCGCAGCACGTAGCCGCGCCCTTCGTTGGCGGGCAGCACGCCGTCGCCGATCAGGAAGGAGACGGCGCGCGCGTGATCGGCCACGACCTTGAGCGAGACGTCGCTGTCCGCGCCGCTCCCGAGCGACACGCCGGAGAGCTCCTCTGCACGGGCCAGGATCGGCGTGAAGAGGTCGGTCTCGTAGGTGGTGGGAACCCCGTTCAAGAGCGAGACCGTCCGCTCGAGACCCATCCCCGTGTCGACCGAGGGCTTCGGCAGGGGCTCCATGTGACCCGTGGCGTCCCGGTTGAACTGCATGAAGACCAGGTTCCAGAACTCCAGGAAGCGGCCCGAATCGCTCGAAGGGTCGTCGTTGTCCCAGCCCGGGACGGGACCGCGATCGAGGTGGATCTCGGTGCAGGGGCCGCAGGGCCCGGTATCGCCCATGGACCAGAAGTTCTCCTCCTCGTCCAGGCGGTAGATCTTGCCGGGCGGCACGCCGATCTCGCGCTCCCAGATGTCGGCCGCCTCGTCGTCCTCCCGGAACACCGACACGACGAGCTGCTCCGGGTCGATCTCCAGCCCCTGTGTGATCAGCTCCCACGCGTAGCGGATCGCGTCCTGCTTGAAGTAGTCGCCGAAGCTGAAGTTGCCGAGCATCTCGAAGAAGGTGTGGTGGCTCGCGCTGCGGCCCACCTCTTCGAGGTCGTTGTGCTTGCCCGACACGCGCATGCACTTCTGGGTGGTCGCCGCGCGCGAGTAGGGGCGGGTCTCCTCGCCGGTGAAGACCCTCTTGAACTGCACCATCCCGGCGTTGACGAAGAGCAGGGTCGCGTCGCTCTCGGGCACGAGCGATGCGCTGGCCACACGGGTGTGCCCCTTGTCCTCGAAGTAGGACAGGAAGGTCTCGCGCACGTCCTTGGCTGACCAGCTCACCCGGCTCTCCCCTTGGAAGCCCGGGAGGATACCCGACCCCTCCCCCAGGGACAGGGCGGCTCCCGGGGGCCGGGCCCCGGACCCGATCGCCCGGACCTCACGGCCTCCGCGACCGGGACCCGCTGCTGCACCACCGTAACGCTCCGTAGAACCGAGGTCGCAGCGACGCGCCGATCTCCTTCCTTCGAGATCGTCTCCACCAGGTACCCCTGTCGGAAACCCATCAACGACGCCTTCGTATTCTCCGGCGCCGGGATCCGCAGAGTTCGTGTCGATCGTCCGGCGCTTGGGTTGGGTGATCGTTTCGTGCGTCGTGCTTGCTTGAGTGGGGTTCCGGAAGGTTGGTGAGGGGGGTGGTGCGCGTTGCTGGGGGTTTCGTCTCGGGACGTACGGGTGGGCGCGGGCTGCCGAGCGTCCGGCGCGGGGCGTGGGGGCTTCGTTGGAGGAATGTGG
>NYZB01000017.1 GCA_002687015.1 Deltaproteobacteria bacterium | reverse complement strand
TGACCGGCGACAGGAAGCTGTAGGCCAGGGTCTCGTGGGCGCAGTGGATCTGGATTCCGTCGGCTCCCACACCCTTGGCTGCCTCCGCGGCATCGGCATAGGTATTGAGGCAGAACTCGATCTCCTCCTCGCCCATCACGTGCGGGGTGAAGTCCTGGGCCCCGATCACGGGCACGGCCGACGGAGACCAGACGGCAGAGAGGTGGGTCAATTGCACGATCGCCACGGAGCCGGCGTCGTGCACCTCCTGGCAGAATCTCGTCTTCCCTTCGAGGAAGGCCGGGCTCTGGTAGGTCGCGAATTCCGCGGCAAAGCCCACGGCGAGGCCCACTTCGTCCGGCGTGACCGGAGGAAAGGGAACGTTGAGCAGCCAGGTCTCGCTGCCGATCCAGCCGGTGCCGCCCCGGGCCTTGGCGCCATGGTGAGCGATGAAGTTGTCGTCGATCTCGCCGGGAACCATCGAGGAGTTGATGGTATTGGTGGTCTCGCAGATCCGGTTCGGCACCTGCATCGGCCCCACCTTCAAGGGGGAGAAAAGGTGTTCGAACTGCGTCTTGCTCACGGGGCGCTTCCTCTCGTTGCTCTGTCGATGGCCGGCCCATGCTGCCGGAGGCGGGAATCTTGCCATACGATACGCGGGAAGGGTAATGTCGGCAGCCGGACCTCGACGGGTCCCCAGCCCCGCAAGGAGAGGCCCCATGAGGTTCGGATTCCACCTGTTCATGGTCGATCCGGTCGAGTTCCCGGAGATCGCCCGCACCGCCGATCAGGGGGGCTGGGACAGCATCCAGGTGGCCGACGCCCCCTTCTTCCCCGAGGTGATCTCCGTCCCCTACCCCTACACACCGGACGGAACGCGCTTCTGGCCCCTCGACCAGCCCGTTCTGGACCCCTGGGTGGCGATCACGGCGATGGCCATGGTGACCGAACGCATCCGCTTCCTCCCCTCCGTGCTTCGGCTGGCCGTCCGCCAGCCCCTGCTGGAGGCCAAGAGCCTGTGCTCGGTCGCGGCGGTCTCGGGCGACCGGGTCGCCCTGGGGGTCGGACTGGCCTGGATGCCCGAGGAGTTCAAGTGGCTGGGCCAGGACAAGAAGACCCGCGGTGCCCGTCAGGACGAGGCCATCCAGATCATCCGCCTCCTGCTGGGCGGCGGCATGGTGGAGTTCCACGGCAAGTACTACGACTTCGACCGCCTGATCATGGCGCCGGTGCCCAAGAAGCGCATTCCGATCTATGTGGGCGGGACGACGACGCCCGCGCTGCGCCGGGCCGCGCGCCATGGAGATGGCTGGATCAGCGTCATCCACGACATGAGCGAGGTCGAGGGGATCGTGGCCGAGCTGAACGGCTTCCGCCGGGAGTTCGGGCGCGAGAAGGAGCCCTTCGACATCATGATGCACTGCCCCGACGCCGAGAGCGTGGACGACATCCGCCGCCTGGAGGATCTCGGCGTTACCGATCTCCAGGTCACCCCCTGGAGCGAGCGCATCCTGGCCGAGATGGGCGTCGGCGCCATCATGCAGCAGCAGCCGTCGCTGGAGGTGAAGCTGGCTGCCATCAAGCGCTACTCGGACGAGGTGATCGCCAAGTTCGCTTGAGTCGGGCTGCGCGAGCTTCGCGGCCGATCGAGCGCGGCTCCCATCTCCGGGGCTCTTCGCTCCGGCAATGTGCCACGCCGCCGTTACGCGCTGGCGCCCTGCGCCAGCTTGCGACCCCACGCCCTGGAGCGCGCTCGAATGCTGCGGATCTCCCGGTCCGAGAAGCAGAGCAGCTCGAGGAACTCCCGGTGCTTCTTGGGAGCGGCGCGCTCGAACCCGGCGTGCCAGCGCTGCATCTCCTCCTCCCCGAAGCCCGCAGCGGCCAGGAGCGAGAGCCAGCGCTCGCCGTTCATGATGCGCACCCGGCCGAGCTGACCCTGCTTCTCGAGCAGGCCCACGATCAGCCGCTGCTGCTCCTGGAGCCTCTGGATCTCCCCGTTCAGGTCGTCGAGGCGCCGCTCGAGGATCTCGACCAGGCGACCCCCCGGAGAATCGAGCAGCTGCTTGATCTCCTCCAGCGGAATTCCCGCCCGCCGGTACCGGCAGATCTGGTCGAGCCGCTCGGCGTCTTCCTCGGAGTAGAGGCGGTAGTCCTTGGCGGTCCGGCCTGACGGCTCGAGGAGACCGATCGAGTCGTAGTAGAGGAGTGCGCTCCGCGAGAGCCCGAAGCGGCGGGCGAGCCGGCCGATGGTGGTCACCGGGAAAGGCTGCGCCCGGGCCCCTCCCCCGTCAACCCTTGACCTGTCTACGGCTTCACACCTTAGACTCCCGCCGATCCGCGCCCCGGAAGCCAAGGAGACGAGCCATGAGATTCGGGATGCTTCACCTCTACGCCAACCCGGGTGACCTGTCCGAGCGGCAGGCCATCCAGGAGCAGCTGCGCTTGATGAGGGCCGCGGAGGACCTCGACTTCGACTCGGTCTGGCCGGCCGAGCACCACTTCTCCCCACTGGGCTACACCGCATCTCCCGCCATCGGACTCGCGGCCCTGGCGGCCGAGACCCGTCGCATCCGGCTGGGGACCGGGGTGGTCGTGCTGCCCTTCAGCAATCCCATCCGCGTGGCCGAGGACTTCGCCTTCCTCGACCATCTGAGCGACGGAAGGGTCGACCTGGGAATCGGCTGCGGCGCCCAGCCCTCCGAGTTCGAGCACTTCCGGATCGACCCGACGACGGCCCACGCCCGTATGGAGGAGGGTTTGGAGGTGATCCGCCAGGCCTGGCTCGACGGCCGGGTCGACCTCCGGGGCCGCTTCCACCGCTTCGACGACGTGCCCGTGCATCCCACGCCGGTGCAGACACCCCACCCGCCGATCTGGATGGCCGCGGTCTCGGGCGAGAGCTTCGAACGCGCGGGGCGCCTCGGCTGCAACCTGCTCTCGGGCACCGTGCTGGGCCTGAACCGGAGCGTCGCCGCCCAGCGGCGGGCCGACTATCTGAGCGGCCTCGAGAAGGGCGGCCACCCCGCGGAGGACTTCTCCTCGGGCTGCCTCGTCATCGTCTACGTGGCCGATACCGTGGAGCAGGCTCGCCACGAATTCGGCGCTGCCGAGGCCTGGTACCGCAGTACGATCGGCAGGTTCATCGCCCCGGAGTCCGATCCCGAGGACAGCGTCGTGTGCGGAAGCCCCGAGTTCGTGACCCAGCGTCTCGCCGAGCTCGAGCAGACCTACGGCTTCACGGACCTGCTCTGCTGGACCCGCCTCGGCGTGCTCGCCCAGGACAAGGTGCTGCGATCCATGGAGCTCATGCAGCACAAGGTGATGCCGCACTTGCGCTAGGACCCGCGCCTGGCCTCAGCTGTAGACCTCGAACACGCTGGGGCGGGTGCCGACCGGAACAGGCTCGGGGTAGATCGCGGCGAGCGCGCTCCAGAGCTCGGGCCGGTCGAGATGGTCGGCCTGGCAGCGGAGGTCCAGACCGCGCGCGGCGAGATCCTCGTTGAAGATCCGCGCCACGTCGGCGAGCGAGAGCGTGTCGTGCTCGACCCGGCGGCGCTCCTCCTCGGTAGGGAACACGTGGGCCTTCCAGAGCACGCTGATGCGGATGCGGTCGAGTGGCGCGCGATAGCTCTCCACTCCCCGATCCATGACGACCCAATCGCCGCTGCCATCGTCGGCCGGGCCCAGCTCGGCCGAGGTGCTCACGAGACGGATGTCCCCGTCGAAGGGCCCCACCGGCTCCACCTGATGGAACATGCCGTGGTTGTCTCCGACGATCGAGGTGTTGGCCATCGCACCGACATGTCTCTGAGGGGGCTTCTCGGGGCCCTCCGGCCAGTACGCAAGCCCACCGCCCTCGACGTCGTTCATCCACCAGATCGAGGTCGCCTGTCGCGTCGCCCATCGCTCGAAGAGGCCCGACCACAGCATCGTGCGCAGCAGCAACATGGGTGTGTTGGAGCGATCGCGACCGCGAAAGAGGGGGTTGTCGGTGTGCACGGGGCCGCACTCCGGAATGGCAGCCATCAGGTTCACGAAGAGGGTGTGCGGAACCACCACTTCCGCGCCGTAGAACTGGCGCGCGGCTTCGAAGACCCGCTCGTGGCGAACGAAGATCTCCGACCCGGGGAGGGCGAAGCTCTCGTCCATCCAGGTCTTCTGGAACCACATGGGACTCAGCGCCTCCGCACCCTCCTGATCGGGCCGAAACCAGCCGCCGAGCGGGGTGTAGGGAGCGCCGCGCTCGAGCATCGAGACGACTGCGGCCGGGTCTTCGATCACGTGGTCGAGCTGAACCGGTGCATCCGAGTAGCGGAAGGTCGGTGTCATCGTCGTCCTCCAGTTCGCTATATAGTAAAGTAACTTTACCATATAGATCAGGAGCCCCGCCATTGGCGAAGACCCGCCGCGAGTTCGAGCGCGCCCTCGAGGCGGCCAAGTCGGCCAGCACCGGACAGCTCCTGATCCGGGCCGCGCGCCTCTTCAACGAGCGAGCGGTCGCGAGGGGCCGGACCCTGCGGGGCCTCGACCTGCGGCCGGCCCACACGGCCGTCTTCCCGCACCTCTCCCTAGAGGGCACTCGCATGACGACGCTCGCCGAGAAGATGGGGATCACCAAGCAGGCCGTGGGGCAGATCGTGGCCGAGCTGGAGCGGGCCGAGGTGCTGTGTCGGGTCCCTGATCCGAGTGACGGCCGGGCCAAGCTGGTGCGCTTCACGGCCGCGGGCTACCGGGCCGTGCTGGACGGCATGGGAGTGCTCCGCGAGATCGAGAACGAGTTCGGCGCCGAGCTGGGCGAGGCGCTGATGGCCCGATTGAAGCGCGATCTCACCAAGCTGCTGGCGGCCTTCGAGGGTGCAGCCTCCTGAACCGGCCGTGGCCGCGTGGCTCATGGGGTATCCTCGCGCCGAGTCGGCGCATCCGCCGAGAGGAGGTCCTCCCACGCCATGCCCACTGGAACCACGAGACCCCGCCTCACCCTCGGACACAGCACCTTGGCCGTTCGCGACCTGGAGGGTCTGATCGCCTTCTACCGCGACGTCCTCGGCTTCCAGGTCACCAACCGGGGCGCCGTTGGAGACGGCGAGATCGTCTTCATGAGCCAGGACCCCTCGTTCCACCACCAGCTCGCGATGGTCTCGGGCGTCCCGGTTCCCGAACGCTCCTTTCACATGGTCGACCACCTGGCGTTTCGGACCGGGACCCTCGACGACCTACGCCAGCTACGCGCGGCCCTGCTGGCCGCCGGCGTCGAGGGCATCAACCCGATCTGTCACGGCAACGCCTGGTCGCTCTACTTCGACGACCCCGAGGGCAACGGTGTCGAGTGCTACGTCGATTCGCCCTTCCACGTGGCCCAGCCACAGGCGAAGGGCTTCGACCTCGACCAGAGCGACCGGGAGATCGAGGAGGCGACCCGCAAGGAGTTCGGGGCCGAGCCCGAGTTCCGGCCGATGGCCGAATGGCAGGAGGAATTCGGGAAGCTCCTCGAGCCGTCCTGAGGAGACCCGCCCACGAACGCGCTCCGGCGGACGGCAGACCGCCCTCCTGCTAGGTTCCGCCGCCCATGGGCCACCCGGGATCGCTGCCGCCGCGCAAGGACCTGCGCAACCTCGCCATCATCGCCCACGTGGACCATGGCAAGACCACGCTGGTCGACGGTCTGTTCCGGTACACCGGCGCCCTCGCCGCGCACCAGACCGTGCCCGACCGGGTCATGGACAACGAGGACCTGGAGCGCGAGCGCGGTATCACGATCCTGGCGAAGAACACCTCGATCGAGTTCGAGGGCGTCCGCATCCAGCTGGTCGATACGCCGGGCCACGCGGACTTCGGCGGCGAGGTCGAGCGCGTGCTCGGCATGGTCGATGGCGTCCTGCTGCTCGTCGACGCCGTCGAAGGCGTGATGCCCCAGACCCGCTTCGTGCTCGGCAAGGCCCTCGAGCACGGGCTGCGGCCGATCCTGGTCGTCAACAAGATCGACCGGCCCGAGCAGCGGGCCGAGGCCGTGGTGGACGAGGTCTTCGACCTGCTGGTCGAGCTCGGCGCCAACGACCAGCAGCTCGACTTCCCCACCCTCTACTGCTCGGCCAAGGCGGGGCTCGCGGGAACCGAGCCCGAGGAGGAGATGCGGGATCTCCGGCCCCTCCTCGACGCGATCCTCGAGCATGCGCCGGCGCCTCGCGTCGACGTGGAGGCTCCGCTCCAGTTCCAGGCCGTCACCCTCGGCTACGACTCCTTCCTGGGCCGGCTCGTGATCGGTCGGGTCGAACGAGGCCGCATGCGCCGCGCCAGCACCGTGCAGCGCCTGGCCGAGGACGGCAGCGCCGAGACCTTTCGCATCACCAAGCTCTTCGGCACCCGCGGTCTCGAGCGAATCGAGATCGAAGAGGGTGCGGCCGGTGACATCGTGATCCTCGCCGGCGTCGACACGATCGAGATCGGCGACACGGTGTGCGACCCGGGCAGTGGAGACCCCCTGCCGCGCATCGCCATCGATCCCCCCACGATCCGCGTGCGATTCAGCGTGAACAACTCGCCCTTTGCAGGGCAGGACGGCCGCTTCCTGACCAGCCGCCAGATCGGCGACCGCCTCGATCGCGAGTCCCTGACCAACGTGTCGATCCGGGTCGA